>NZ_PXNU01000085.1:0-13174 GCF_041300735.1 Phaeobacter sp. SYSU ZJ3003
CTTTTCGTCATAACCATCATCCTTACTTAAGTTGATGGTCTCCGACAAACTCGGAGCGATTCAGACCGCCCAAACACCAGATTTGACAATAGCTCAATATCCCGTCGGCAGAAGCAGAGGCCAATTTCCGCGCCACTCTGGAAACTGAGGACATTACCGCGTAAATAACTGAAATCAGTCTCTGGCAAACCCGGTGCGGTTCACACCCCAGTTTCGAACGGCCCATGGACATGCTGTGTTCAGCCTCGATCGGCGCGGTCTTCTGCCTGAAAATTTTCCGCTTAGCCTGCAAAAGCCGCGACCGGCATCCTATGCTAGAGCTTTGTGGCCGCATGTGTCGAGGACCATGTCTAGGTCTACGATCCGCTTTGTACCAATGACCGGCTGCTTCTGGGCATGAAGGGCAGCGTCAGCGAGTTAGAGCTTGGCGTCTTGCGCATGCACATGGTTGAGGCGGGTGTTTCGCAAATATATCCGCAGACCGGACGCAAGTTTCTTACCGGACACAGTTTTCCTGCCTGCATGCGGAAATCAGCAAAGTGCTTGCCTCCGGTAGTAGGCTCGCACGCAGGCGGCTGAAACCGAGGTGGGCACAACCGCCCTACCCCCAGCCTATCCGTCCAGGCTGGCTTGCTCGCGCAGCTTTCAGGCAATAAGTTGCGGGCTCCAGTCGTCCCTATGAACCCCCAAAGTGTTTGCAAGCATTGACCAGTACCAGCCAATCCAAGCTAAGCCTGAGGGCTCTTAATCAGGCGCAGCGGCGCGCAGCAATCCTGTCTGCTGCGGAAGAATTGTTCCTTTGTAAGGGGATCGATGATACCCTGATGTCCGAGGTTGCGGCCCGTGTCGGCGTCTCCACCCCAACCGTCTTTAACTATTTCGGCACCAAGGTCGAGCTTCTGCTGGCAGTTATCATGAAAGCGCATGACGCCGCCCGCGAACGGGTGGAACACAAACGCGCGACATGGCATGGCGATGTGCCCAGCGGCGTCGTCAGTATTCTGCAGGTTTTTTCCGGGATCTCGCACCGGATCTTGTCCAAGCAGGCTTGGCGGTATGCAGAGGCGACAAATATCAGCCATCCGCAATCGGAATTCGTACAAGCCTACCAGAAAATAGACGCACACAATACCGCCCTGCTGCAAGCATTTCTCGCCGAGGCTCTACCGCCGCGGTTTAAACAAACAGGCACAGCCGAGGTGCTGGCCCGGACGCTCTACAACAACTGGCTAGCCCGATTCATTGCCTTCATCCGCGATGACGGGCAGAGCGTGGACAGCTTCCACGCTCTTGTCCGACAGGATGTCCATGAACTGTTGGGGTTGCTCCTGGACGGAAGCGCCCCCAGTCAGTTTACGCCTCCCAAGTAATTCGGCCGCCGCACAGCGTCGCCGCAGCGCGGGCCTGATCTAGCGTCTCCGGTTCCATCGCTTCCAGATCGTGTGACATCACCACCACATCCGCCATCATGCCCGGTTTCAGCTGCCCCTTCCGGCGCTCGTTAAACTCTGCCCAAGCGTTGCCCGCGGTATAGCTTTCCAAGGTATCCATCAGGCTCTGCGCCTGGCTGCACCAAGGGGCTTCCAGTTCCAGCGGCGCCACCGCCGCCTTGACCGAGCGCATAACGTCTACCGGGATCACCGGCCAGTCGGTGGAGAAGATTACCCGGGCGCCGCTCTCTCGAATTTTCTGGTACGCATAGGCTAGGGAGATCTGCTGCCGGTGCAGCATCGCCCCAACACCGCCGGGCGGGAAATAGCCGCCAAAGGGCGCGTGGCCAGGCTGAATCGACGCCAGCACTCCCAACTCCTTGAACCGGGGCAGATCATCCGCGTGCAGCACCTCGATATGCTCGATCCGGTGGCGGCTGTCCCGTGCGCCATTCGCAGCGCGGGCCGCCGCATAACCGTCCAGCGTCCGCCGCACGGCGAGGTCGCCGATCGCGTGAGTGGCGATCTGCAACCCCATTGCGTCGGCGCGGATACAAGCAGCGTTGAAATGCTCCGGCTCGAAAACCGCATCGCCGATGTGATCGGTGCCGGGATAGGGCTGCAGCATCAGTGCAGTGCCGCTTTCGACCACCCCGTCCATGAACATCTTGACCCGGTTGCACCACACCATGTCGCTATTGAAGCGCCGCCGCATCTCCTCCGCTTCGGCAAATCGATCCAACGGATCCGGACTTTTATAGTGAAACGGCACCTCGGTGCGGCACAGCAATGTGCCCTCGGCTTCCATCTCGGCCAGCAGTTCCAGCTGATAGAAATTGCCGTCCATGTTATGCAGCCCGGTGATGCCGTGGCTGGCGCAATGTTTCAGCCCCTGCTCCAGCGCCGCCTTGTCCAATGCCCGCTCCGCTGCGGTAGCGGGCGGCTGCGGGTCGGCGCCGGTCACCAGCCCCATCATGTCTCGGCCCGCGTGGCGCGTCATGCGCAGCACCGGCGCATAGGCCGAGGGCTCCTGCAGCTCGCCGGTGGCCAGCCCGTCTGCGCTCATCACGATCTGGGCGCCAGCTTCCACCGCGCCGCCGCGTAAAAGCCCCGCGGCCTCCAGCGCCTCTGTGTTGGCCCAGATGGTGTGGTGATCCGGCGCAAACATCGCAAAGGGACGCTCCGGCAGCACCCGGTCAAGCGCCTGCCGCGTGGTCCTGAGGCCCGGCCCGAGGATCGCATAATCGGCCTGCACCGCGAAGACCAGCCGGTCCTGCGGGTGGCGGGCCGCCCATTCGCGCACCTTGGCGGTCAATGCTGCCTCCCCCTGCACCCCGGTGAGGTCCAGACAGCCAAGTTCGACCGAGCCGCCGAACAGATGCACGTGGCTGTCGATGAAGCCCGGCAGGACGGTAGCGCCGCCGGCGTCGATTACGCGGCTGCCGGGGCCGACCAAAGCGCGAATTTCGGCGGTGCTGCCGACCGCGGCGATCCGCCCGTCTGCGATGGCGAGCGCCTCGGCCCGCGGGCAGGCGCTGTCAAAGGTGATCAGGCGGCCGTTCAGGATTATTGTTTCAGGGGGCAGGGTCATCAAATGCTCCGTCGGGAATACGCCGCGGCCGCGCCAGACGGGCGGGCCGCGGCGGGTCACGTTACTTCTTCACTTCGGTCCAGATCTTCGAGTAGATCCGCTGAACCTCCGGCGGGCAGGCCTTGGCGACATAGCCCGCATTCATCAGCGCCTCGGGGATCACCACCTCGGGCGCTGACGCCATCACCTCGTCCATATGCGGTTCGGACCCGGCAATGCCGTTGGCATAGCGGGCAAAGTTCGACAGCATCGCAGCGTTTTCCGGCTCCATGATGAAATTCAGGAACAGCTTGGCATTTTCCACGTTCTGCGCATCCGCCAGCACCGCGGCGTTGTCCATCCAGATCGAGAAGCCTGTCTGCGGGTAGCCGAACGCCACCTCCTCATTCTGCAGCCGTGCCCTGAACGAGGCGCCGTTCCAGTTCACCCCGGCCGCGAGGTCGCCCTTGGCATACTGCTCGATATTGCCGTAAGCCATCGACAGCCAGTGCTCCTTGGCCTCGACCAGCTTGTCGCGCACCTGCACCAGCACTTCCTTGTCGGTGGTGCATTGCTCGCCGCCCATGTAGTGGATCGCCATGCCCATCACGTCGAGCATCTCGGGCACCACGTTGATCTTGCCCTTCAGCTCTTCCGGCGGGTCAAAGATCAGCCCGGCGCTGTTCACGTCACCGCCGTAAACCCCGGTGTTCACCGTCACGCCCACAGTGCCCCACAGCCACGGCACCGTATAGGCGCGGCCGGGATCGAACTCCACATCGACCCAGCGCGGATCCATGTGCTGGAAGTTCTCCATTTCATTGGGATTGGACTGCATTAGCAGTCCTTCCTCGATGAAGATCGGCACATAGGTGCCCGAGGGTACAACGATGTCGAAGCCGTGGCCGCCTGCCTTGATCTTGGCCAGCGCGGTGTCATTGCTGTCATAGTCGGTCAGGGTGACATCGACGCCATGCTCCTGCTCGAACTTGTCGATCAGCTCTGGACTGGTGTAATTCCCCCAGTTGTAAATGTTGAGTTTGCCCTCGGCCCAGGCCCCGCCCGGAACCGCGGCCAGCGCTGCCGCTGCCAAAATTTTACTCATTCTTGTTCCCTCCTGTTGGGTTTGCAGTGTTATGCCGCGCGGCCGGTCACTTACGGGTCCGGCTTAGAAAGAAGAATGCAGTCACCATCAGCACCGAGACCGCCAGCAGCGCGCTGGAAATCGCGTTGATCTCGGGGGTGATCACCCGACGCAGCTGGCCCAGCATGTAGGTGGGCAGGGTGTCCTGTCCGGCCGATTTCACGAATTCGGTAATCACCACGTCATCCAGCGAAATCACGAAGGCCAGCATGGCCCCGGCCAAGATCCCCGGCCACAGCTGCGGCAGCGTCACCCGGCGGAACACCTGCAGCGGCGTGCCGTAAAGATCCGAGCCCGCCTGTTCCAGGCTGAGGTCCATCCCCTGCAGCCGCGCCCGCACCGGCATGAAGGCAAAGGGAATGCAGAAGGCCGAATGCGCGAGGATCAGATAGCCCATGCCGGTATAGCCGGTGGCCTGTTTGACCGCGGCAAAGACAATCAGCAGCGAGACTGCGGTGACAATCTCGGGCACCATCAGCGGCTGATTGACCAGCGCAAACACCAGCGACCGGCCGCGCCAGGGTTTGCCGCGGGTGGTGGCGAGCGCCGCCAGCACCGCCGCTGAGGTGGCGACCGCCGAGGCAGCTGCCGCAAGCCCCAGCGACCGCAGCGTCGCCTCCTGCACCCGCTCGTTCTCCCAGGCGGAAGCATACCAGCGCCAGGAAAACCCTTCCCAGATCGCGATCGAACTGCCCGCATTGAAAGAATAGGCCACCAGCAGCAGTATCGGCAGATACAGCAGCACGAAACACAGGATCGCGATGCTGTTGAAGCCGGGCTGGCGGCGCACATCAAACCCCTTAGCCATGAGTCTCGTCCTCCGCTCCGGTTGCACGCACGTAGAAAACCAGCGCCACCATCACCACCGCCAGCAGCGTCAGCGACAAGGCCGCGCCCAAGGGCCAGTTGCGCAGCTGGCCAAATTGCAGCTCGATCAGGTTGCCCAGCATCAGCTGCTTGCCGCCGCCCAGCACCCGCGGGATCACATAGGCCCCGAGGCAGGGTACGAAGACCAGGATCGAGCCCGCGACCACACCCGGCTTCACCAGCGGCAGGATCACCCGCCGCAACACCTGCAAGCGCGAGCCGTAAAGGTCGTAGCCGGCCTCCACCAGGCTGAAGTCCAGCCGCTCCATCGAGGCATAGACCGGCAGGATCATCAGCGGCAGATAGACATAGGTCATCCCCAAGAGCAGCGAGAACTCGGTGAACAGCATCTGCACCGGCTCGTCGATCACGCCCAGGGCCATCAGCAGCGTGTTCACCGTGCCCTGGTTGCGGATCAGCTCCATGATGGCAAAGGTGCGGATCAGCAGGTTGGTCCAGAACGGAATCATGATCAGCAGCATCCACATGTCGCGCTGATGCGGCGGCCGGGTGGCGATGAAATAGGCCGTCGGCACCCCCAGCAGCATGCACAGCAGCGCGGTCAGCAGCGACAGCTTGACCGACCGCCACAACACGGCCAGATGGGCATCGGCCAGCTTCAGCTCCTCGGTGAAGAAGTCCCGTTCAGCGACCACGTTAAACCAGGACTGCAGCGTGAACTGCCACTCCACCCCGCCGTAATCTCCGGGCGTGAGAAAGGAATACAGCACCACCACGATCAGCGGGCCGCTGGCGGCAAGGGTCAGAAGGATCAGCGCGGGGCTCAGCAGCAGCCAGCGGCCGCGCTGGCCCCGGCGTCTGCGTGCGGCGGAAAGACTGGCCATCGCGTCAGTCCCTCAGAACCTGGCCGCAGCCGGGGGCAAAGGCGATGCCGACGCGGTCGCCGGCCTGGCACGGCTGTTCCCGCCCCGGCTGGTTCTGTTCCCGCACCACAAAGCTGCCGCCGCAGTCGAGGTCGACATGATACTGGGTGCCGGTGCCGAAATAGACCACCTGGCGCAGCGATCCGGGCAGCAGGCCGCTGTCCGCCCCGTTGATCACCGCGTGTTCCGGCCGCACCGCCAGGGTGACCCGGCCGCCCGCGCCGCCCGACCCCGGCGCAGCCCGCGCGGTGATTTCGGCGCCGGACCCCAGCCGGATACTGGCGGCACCGCCCTTTGCCGACAGCAGATCCGCCTGCAGGAAATTGGTGTCGCCGATGAAATCCGCCACAAAGCGTTCGGCCGGCTGGTCGTAGATCTCCCGCGGACTGCCGATCTGGCGGATGGTGCCCGCGTTCATCACCGCGATACGGTCCGACATCGCCAGCGCCTCCTCCTGATCGTGGGTGACAAAGACAAAGGTGATGCCGGTTTCATGCTGCAGCCGCTTCAGCTCCAGTTGCATGTCCTTGCGCAGCTTGAAATCCAGCGCCGACAGCGGCTCGTCCAGCAGCAGCACCCGCGGCCGCGGCGCCAGGGCCCGCGCCAGCGCCACCCGCTGCTGCTGCCCGCCGGAGATCTGCCCGGTCTTGCGGTCCGCCATCGGAGTCATCTGCACCAGCTCCAGCATTTCCCCGACGGTGGATCTGATCTCGGCCCGGGGCCGCTTCAGCATTTCCAGGCCAAAGGCGATGTTCTCGGCCACCGTCATATGCGGAAACAGCGCGTAGTTCTGAAACACCGTGTTGACCGGGCGCTGATGCGGCGGCTTCGGCAGCAAATCCTCGCCATCCAGCAGCAGGCTGCCGCTGGTCGGGTCATGGAAACCGGCAATGGTGCGCAGCAGCGTGGTCTTGCCGCAGCCCGAAGGGCCCAGCAGAGTGAAGAACTCGTTCGGCTGGATCGTTACGGAAACATCGTCCAACGCCGTGAAACCCGCCTGCCCTTCCCCGAATACTTTGCTGACGTTCGCGATCTCGATCATGCCTACGGTCCCTCGCTCGTCTCTCTGCCGCCCTGCGACCGGAACGGCACGGAACTGACTTTATTGCGCACGTTTTGAAACCAGTACGTTCCTTGGCCAGAACACGGGACTGGGATCCAACGCTCATCGGAAAGCTTACGTTTTGATCAAATTGTTTGTCAATAATTTTTTATCGAATAAAAAATAATTATGCACCCGTTGATCAAAGAGACATTCTTGCAGAACTCCCTTCTCAAAGCCCGATTACCCTTGCTCACTCAGAGCTTAGGCGATGCGGATGTGGATTTCGGTGGCCTGGCGGCTAGGGTTTTTAGCTGCGATGCGTTCTCCGAATGCCTCCAAACAGCGCATCTTGACCTCAATCGGGCTCCGGGGATAGTACGCTGTCCAGCATTCTCAGGAGGCCCGGTTGTAGTACCGGTTGGCGCGCAAGGTTTTGTTTCAGATCTGCGCAATCGGGCAGCTATTTTGTACGGTCGGCCGTTCTTGCCCGTGGGATAATCAGGACGGAGCCACGCCCGATGATGGCAAGGGGCAACGGCGAGTGTCATAAGCTCCATCTGCGGTCACACGGCTGGTAACTGCGTCGTTCGGAATCTGATCGAGCCGGTCCGGCGGGACCGGACTGTCACCGTCTCGGCTGGGGATGAATTTAACAGCACGAATATCGGACGTGCCAACATTCATCGCAAGACGCACCTGGCGCCATCGACGCCGCCCCTGAACGCCATGCTTGCGGACCTGCCAGTGGCTATCGGCAAGGAACTTGATCCCGGTGTCGGCCACGAGCAGGTTCACCGGCCCATCGGCGCAACCTCAGGGGATCTAACCCAACCTGTCCAATTGCGAAAGATTGGCGGCGATCCCGGTGGTCTGCCGGAGGAGCCGCTTAAACAGAACCATGATCGACAGGCAGAACTGGATCGCCGCTTTCAAGAAGACCAAGGACGCCCGGCCCGCCCTTTGTGCGGTGCGAGCCAGGTCATCATTTTAAGTATCCGGGTCGGGAACGAACTGCGCTTCCTGAGCGCAACGTTGTAACAGAACCAATTCGCCCTGCGGCGGCAGGGATATGCGAACCTTTCCATTTGCCCCTTTTAACCGCATAAATTTGTAGCGCGGCTTCATAGCGTTCAGAGCTCTGCAACAACGCCGTTGAGAGCACAAAGGCCTCGACAACCGACGCGAAGGGGTACATGGACAACACGGAAGCGGAAAAAGGTCATATGCCGATTAAAGCCTCCGATCTAGGCACCAAGCTTGCCCACTGCCCACGACCAGATCAGCACGATCTGCCGCCCCCGCAGCTTTCGCCTTTCCAAGCTCTCCTACCGCCTCACCAAAGCTGAAGCATTCGACCTGTGGGGCGGATATGGCTGAACGCCATCCACCCCAAATTTCAAGCCAAGTCCGGAAACTTGGCACCCCCTCTCCTGCTGTTAAGGCTTCAACGCTTATCACTCTGGCACACTATTTTGCCGTTTACAGGGGCGTCTAGGCCATCAACTTGACCTAATTTGCGAGTGCTTTCCGGTGACAGGCGCAAGTCCGGACGGGCTTTGCGAAATTGCAATCGGGACGGGTCGACCGGCGCGATGCCAGGCGCGTCAACAAGATCGATGCGAGATGCGATTGGTGAGAAGTCCGCGCGGAAATGAGTCGAACTTTTGATCACCAGCACCCCCAGATTTTTGGGTTCGAGACCCACATGCCGCAGAACGGACTGATCGGCGGTTTGGGCCGCGTGCGAGCCCAGCACGATCCGAACGCGCTCCGGTGTTTCGATCACGGCCATCCGGCCGAAATTGAACTGGAGCCCGCGAAACATCGGTCCGGTGGCCATGAACGGCCCGTCGGCCAGTGCAATGACACATGCGTCGGTCTCAAACGGTCTGGCGCCCGGCAGCGAACCACCCCCGAGCCGAAATCGGCCCGAACGTCCGATACCGAGCTCGTGGGCTACATTGGCGGCCCCGGCATCGATCAGGGTTGCGAACACAGCACCCGCGGCGCCAGCATTCACCAAAGCTTCGAGCAAGCCCACCGTATCGCCGGGACCGCCGGCGCCGGGATTGTCCTGGGTGTCCACCAGAATGATCGGACCCTCAGAGCCACTTGCGTCCCGCAGCGCGCGTGCAACCGCATTATCGGGTTGCAGAACCTCGGGCATGAAGCCCGGTTCGTTGCTCGACGCCCACGCGGTTAGCTGATCCGCACAGGCCGCGGCGATCTCGGCGGTTTCGGCGTAGGCGAAGGCCGCAGGTCCGACCTGATAAATGTCCGAGAACGGGAAACCGGCGGCGAAGGCGCAGCCGACAGCGCCCGGATGGACCTCCAGCGTGTCGGGAACAACTGTCCGGTACAGCGTCGAAGCCGGTTCCACATCGGTGCAGCCGCCGTTCAGCGGGATCAGGAAATCCAGCTTGCGGAACGCTTTGGCCGGCCGTGTCCCGCTGTCGATCATACCCAACAGTTTTTGGGTCACCCGGGCACCGGTTTCCGCCATATCGGTATGCGGATAGCGACGGTAGGCATCCATAAAATCGCCAAGGTCCACCATCTCTTGCGTGACGTTGGCATGAAGGTCGAGCGACACGGCTATGGGGATTGTTGGACCGACAATCTCCCGGATCCTGCGCAGCACCTCGGCGTCGCCGTCTTCGAAATCCTCGGACACCATCGCACCGTGCAGTTCGACGAAGATGCCATCCAGCGGCCCGGCAGCCCGCAGCCTGTCGCAGATGTCGCCCAGGATGCTTTCAAACGCGCTCCGCGCCACTGTCCCCGACGGGGTGGCAAAGCACCAAAGAAGCGGAACGATGTCAACCCCGGCCTCTTGCAGCGTGGCAATGGCTCCGCCGATGGGCAATACCGACCCGGCAAGCTCAAGCACATCAGCCCCGGCTTTCAGACCCGGCAGATCCTTTTGCCGCTCGAAATCGGCCCGGTCGGTGAGGGCTGGGAGAAAAGTGTTGGTTTCGTGCTGAAAACCGCAAACAGCAATTCGCATTATGTTACCCCATGACCAGTTTAGGAAGCCAAAGTGCCAGACTCGGCACCAGCGCCAGCATTGCCACACCGCCAATCAGGATCAGCCAGTACGGAATGGTCGCGCGTGCTATCTCTCCGATGCCGGCCTCACCCTTGGTGATAGACGACAGTACGAACAGGTTCGGTCCAACCGGCGGCGTGATCATGCCGATCTCGATCAAAACGGTGATGAGTACGCCGATCCAAATCGGGTCAAACCCGTAGCCGACCAGCAGCGGAGCCACAAAGGGTGTCGACAGCAACAGAAGCGAGATGCCGTCAAACAGGCAGCCCAAGATCAGGTAGAACAGCACGACCGCCAGCAGAGCTTCGTATTTGCCGAGATTGAATCCGAACAGGAAGTCCAGTGCCTGCCTGGGAATCCCGAGGATGCCGATCGCCTGCTTCAGGATCACCGCTCCGGCGATCACGAAAATGATCGCACCGAATTTCAGCATCGTGCTCAGCACCGTCTCGACCAGAAGGTTCCAGTTCAAGGTTCCGACGGTAAAGCCAAGCGCGAGCGTAAATACCACACCGAACCCGGCGGCCTCGGTCGGCGCGGCCAGTCCGGCATAGAGCGGGCCGAGGATCGACCCCATCAGCGCCACCAGCGGCCAGATCTGTACGAGGTTGCGCAGGATCTCGCCCAGCGTGGGCTTGGGGCCTTCGTGTGGTGTTGTTTCCAGATTCGAAAGCGAGACAATTGCGATGAAGACCATAAAGGCAAGGCCAAGCAGCAATCCCGGTACGACGCCCGCGAGAAACAGCCGGGCGATCGAAACTTCCTGCATCGCACCATAAAGGATCAGGGCGATGCTCGGCGGGATCAGCAGTCCGAGCGTGCCGGCGCCAGCGAGGCTCCCCAACACCGCCCGGCGGTTATAATTGCGGCCTCGCAGCTCCGGATACGCCGCCGCGCCAACGGCTGCGGCAGTCGCTGTGCTGGTGCCGCTGACCGCTCCGAACAGGATGCAGACGGCCACGTTTGTATGCAGCAGCTTGCCGGGGATGCGCTGGAACAGCGGCGCCAGTGCGCTGTAGCTACGCCTGCTAAGGCCGCTGGCAAAGAAGAGGTCGCCGACCAGAATGAATATCAGCACTGATGACAGGGTGTATTTGGTAAAGTCGTTCCAAAGGGTTTCGGCCGCCATGACCGCGGCACCACCCGCAAAGAAGTGCAGCAGAAGCAGCCCGGTTCCGCCGAGCACGCAGCCCAGCAACGTACCCGAGAGCGCCAGCATCAGCAGGCTGCCTGTCAGTGTTCCCCACATCACGTGGTCTCCCTGTCTTTGACATTGATAAGGTGGCGGCGGTCGTTACCGGAAACCGCTCCGAGAAGGACGATGGCCAGCATCGTTGCCAGACAGACCGGCGCCAGCATCATCCACGGGTAGAGGTCGAGCCGTGTTATTTCGGACTTTGCACTGATCTCCCGCGAGAACTCGGCGTTTTCGATCCCCATGGCGACCAAGACCGCAAGCATCCCGATCAGCGCCAGCGCGGCGAACACCCGCAGAACCGCGTGCAGCGACTTGACTCCGATTGCATCAACGAAATCCATGCGGATATGGCGACCTTCCCAAGCCGCAGCCGGCAGGCTGAGAAAAGCGGCCGCATAAAACAGCAGGCCGACCACTTCTTCGGTCGCATTCCAAGGACTGCCTAGGGCGTAGCGCATGACCGATGCAGCAAACACCATCAGCGAGAGCGTCACCCCTGCCAAGGCCGCCAGCCAGAGCTGAATGCGGGCCAGCCAGAACAGTGCGGTATCAAGGTAAGTCATGGGTGATCTTCTCTGTTTTGGAACCTGGTGAAATTAATAGTAAATTGACTGTCTCAGCCGCCCTTTTCGGAGAAGCCCTTTGCCGTGTTTCGTGGGTGCGTCTGACAGGAGGTTGCACACGGCAGAGGATGCGCGGTTCTTTGCACCGCGCACCGATCTTCCGGAACAGTTACTTGGTCAGCAGATTGTAGGCCTCGACCGATTCCGGCCCGGCCTTTTCGGCCATCTCAAGCCACACTTCGCGCGCCGTGGTCACGATCTTGGCAAGGTCTTCGTCGCTGAATGCAGGGAGCTGTGTGAACCCTTGTTCTGCGCGTGCCTTGCGAGCCTCTTCCTTGCCTCCGGCCTTCTCCAGTTCGGCCCGCAACGAATGCTCTGAAATCCACTGCCCAGCATCGCGGATCGCCTTCCGCTCCCCATCGGCCAGCCCGGCCATCTTTCTGGAGCTGATCCCCAACGCCACCGGGATCGAGGCGAATGGGAAGATGTAGCTTTCGTTTGGCGCAACTTCGTCCAACGACATCAGCGGCGCAACTTCGCCGAGGTAAATGGTGCAGTCGATCACACCGGTCTGCAGCGCCACATACATCTCGGTCTGCGGAATGATCTGGGCGGAAATGCCGAGGCGGGTAAAGGTTTCCAGCTGGTGGGCGGTCCAGACGCGCAGCTTCTTGTCCTTCAGCCCTTCCAGAGTACTGACCGGTTCCTTGCAAAACAGCGAGACGTCGAACAAGGGCGGCTGCACGTAGCCGACATATTCGATACCCCATTTGTCGAAGGTCTGCTGATAGATCCCTTCAATGACCGGCACAGCCGCCTCATGGGCCGCAAAATTACTGATCGCGCCCTCGACATAGGCGGCGGTAATAGTCGGCGCGTCGCGGTTGTAGTAAGGGCCATATACCCCGCCGGCCCCGACGAAACCGCGCTTGAGGTGACGCAGAAGATCGGAAACCTCGATGCCAAGCGAGCCGGGGTAGTTCATCTGGAATTGAACATCCCCTCCGGACAGCTCCTCCGCCTTCGCTGCGAAGTCGCGCATATAGGCCGAGCTTGGCCGCTTTTCGCTGACCGGCGAGAAGAATGTGAGCTCGTCGGCAAAAGCGGAGCCAGCAATCACCGTGCTCCCGGCAATACCCACGACCACCTTGAAGAAATCCCGTGCGCTCATGTTCACCTCCCTGACTGAACCTGTTCCGACGCTTTTAGCAACGTAAGCGGCGGCCACGCCCCATTGTTTTTTTGCTTTCGCGGTGTCGCGGAGGGTTGAAGCGGATGGCTGTCGGGAGCTCGTCAGGGACTACGAGACGAGATCCTTATGAGCCTTCAATCTGGTGGGCGTATGAATCGCTCGGGTTTCATCGGAGACCTATAGCTTCATTTCACGCGACCATATCGAGCACGTCGCGCTGTGCATAGAA
>NZ_PXNU01000086.1:0-11623 GCF_041300735.1 Phaeobacter sp. SYSU ZJ3003
TATCGGTGACGTATCACGGCGATCAGGACTGCCCGCAAAAACGATCCGCTACTACGAGGATATTGGCTTGATCCACCCGCAGCGCAGCGAGAACGGGTATCGCAGCTTTCGTGAACAGGATCTGCACAAGCTGGCCTTCCTCGGCCGCGCCCGCGCGCTTGGCTTTACCATTGAAACCTGCCGGGCGCTGATGGCGCTATACGAGGACGAGGGCCGGGAAAGCGCGCAGGTCAAGCGCATTGCCGAAGAGCATCTGGCCCAGATCGACGAGAAGATAACGCAGCTCCAGTCTATGCGTGACACGCTGGATCAATTGGTGCACGCCTGCGCGGGAGATCACCGCCCGGATTGCCCCATCCTGAAGGATCTGGCACGAAACACGACTGAGGAAAACATTGGGGAGCCTGTGGTGCGTTGATGAGGCAAGCGTGAATTCGCGGGTGCTGTATGGGGTGGGCTTTCGGACGCGGAGAAAGTGCTGTTTTCGCGAGCCCCCTAAGGCATTTTCAAAGCGCGACCAAAGGATGCGGCAGGGTAAAGGCTAGTGCGGCGGGTACATGCGGTATCTGAGTGATCTGCCGCGTCGAGATTGACAACCTGCTAGATCAAACCTTCGGCGTCTTGGGCTCACACTTGGGAGCGCTGATCTACAATACGTCAATATTTCGGCGACCGAGCCTGGTGCGCGACGAAGACTGGCCCGCCATCGCGATCACGGAGAATTTCACTGTCGATCTGATAGGCCCGGTCCAGGCAGGGCGACCGCAGAACCTGTGAGGTTGGTCCAGCCACGGCCAGCCTGCCGGTTTCAAGAAATACCGTCTGATCCGCATAACGGGCTGCCAAGGTCAGGTCGTGCAAGGCCGCGAGCACGAGCCTGCTCTGCGCAAGCCTTTGCAACTGTTCGAGCACCTCGAGTTGGTGGTGCAGGTCCAGCGCACTGGTGGGTTCGTCGAGGATCAGCAGGCGGGGATTGCGGATCAGGCGTTGCGCCAGAAGAACGCGCTGTTGCTGGCCCCCTGACAGACTATCCATCCGATGATCGGCGAGGTGTGACAGGTTTAACATCTCCAGCATCTGGGCAACTTCGGCGCGCTCCCGCGCTGTGATGCGCCAACCGAGCCTTTCGCGCCGCCCAAGCAGCACACATTCCGCGACGCTCATGGCTGCCTTCACGGTAAAATCCTGTGGCATGAATCCGATGCGTTCAGGCGCAGGCCAGCTCTGGTCCAGCGCCTTGCTGCCGCCGTGGCGCTGAACCCCGGCAAGTGCCTTCAGCAGGGTGGATTTGCCTGCACCGTTTGGGCCAATTACCGCAACGAGCCCGGTTGAGGGCAGCTCCAGCCTTTCAATCCGCAGCAAGCGGCGGCGCCCGGCATCAACGGTGAAATTCTCCAGAACCAAACTCATGTACGCCTCTTCAGCAGGATGATTGCAAGCAGCATCGGAATACCCGCGATGGCGGTGATGATGCCCACCGGAATGACCGCACCGGGCGAGATGACCTTGCCCAGTACGGAGGCGGCGACCAGCACCACAGCGCCCATGATCGCTGCCATCGGCAGGCCGAAACGGTGATCTTCGCCCACCAGAGCGCGCCCGACATGCGGGGCGATCAGGCCGACAAAACCGATGGTGCCGGTAAAGCTGACGGCACCGGCAGTCAGAAGCGCGATTATCACCAGCACCCGCAGGCGCAACCTTTCGACGTTCAGGCCAAGGCTTGCAGCATTGCCTTCGCCAAGGCGCAGTGAGGTCAGGTTCCACACTTCACGGGCAATCAATGGCAGGGTCACGGCAAGAATTGCGGACAAGACCTGCACCGACGTCCAGGTCGCCTTGAGCAGGCTGCCGAACAGCCAGAAGACGATCTGTTGCAGCACTTCGGGGGCCGCCATGAATTGCAGCAGCGATTGCAGCGACTGGAACAGGAAGAGCACCGCTATGCCCGCCAGTACCAGCATCTCGGGCGAGGCGCCGCGCAGGTGCGCGACGAGGTAGACAAGTCCAGCTGCGACCAGCGTGGCGGCAAAGGCCGCGAGCGGTACGCCGATCCACATCGCCACCGGCAGTGCCGTACCGAACAGGATCACCAGTGCTGCGCCGAAACCGGCAGCGGCGGAAAAGCCCAGCGTATAGGGGCTGGCCAGAGGGTTATTGAGGATGGTCTGCATCATCAGTCCGGCGATCCCCAGGGCAGCCCCCACCAGTGCAGCCATCAGGGTCTGCGGCATGCGAAGATGCCACAGGATAGTCGCGAGGCGGCGGTTCTCTGCATCCGGGCCATCGCGCAGGCCCTTCAGGACATCGGACAAAGGCAGACCGGCGGGACCGGTCACAAGGTCCACCACCATCAGGGCCGCGAGGATGGTGAGGGCGGCACAGACCGCCCCCATCCGGGTGATGCGGGTGCGGTCGAAACCGCTCCCTTCACTTACCGCGATACTCATTCCGCCTGCATCATGAAGGTGCCCTCGGGCGTGATCGGCAGCCAGTCGCCGTAGAACTTCGCCAGTTCGGCCTGCGGGTCGACATCGGCAAAGGTCGCAGGGTGCATCGCCTTTCCAAGGAAACGGAAATAGGCAAAATCAGACAGCGTGCGCGAGCCGCCGTGATAGATGCCGTAGACCTTGCCGTTTTCGACTGCGGGCAGGTCTGACCAGCCGGGGCGACCGAGATAGGCACCGATGCGTTCATTCGCGAGCGCCTTGTCCGCGCCAAAGCCCAACGGGACCGAGGCAGGACGGTTCAGCCATTCAGAGCCGGAGAGAAGGATCACCTCGGGCGCTTGGGACAGCACGTATTCCGGGGAAAGCGGCCCCCAGTTCTCGATCTGGCCATTGGCGATGTTCTGCCCCTTGAGCCGGTCGATAACTCCGCCCCACATGCCGCCTGCATAGGAGTTTCCGACCTCGTCCGGCCCTTTCTGCGCCAGCTCGACATAAACTTTTGGTGCTTCAGTTGACTGTTCTACCCGCGCAGCAGTGTCGGCTGTCATCTCGGCATAGAACGTCGCGAGCGTCTCGGCGCGCTCCTCAGTGCCCATCGCCATCCCCAGCGCGCGGGTCGAGGCCAGGTGCGCCTCAAGCGTCTGGGCGTTGTAATCGAGTACGAGTACGGGAATATCCGCCGTATCGAACTGCGCCGCGCTTTCACCAAGCGCGTCGTACTGCCAGCCTGCAAGGATCACCAGATCCGGGTCTGCGGCGATGGCGGCCTCGATGGACATGGTGCCGTTTTCTGTGTCGCCCACATCGGGCAGCTCAGCCAGCTGTGGAAAGACTTGCGTGTAGGCGTCCCATTGTTTCGGGCGCCAGTCGGCCCAAGGCCCGCGGGACAGGCCGACCAGCTTGTCCACCGCGCTGTCGCCGACGACAGCGAGGTAATCCTCGTAGTAAAACCCCAGCAGCACGCGTTCCGCCGGAGCGTTGAGCGTAAGGGTGCGGTCGCGCAGGTCGGTGATGGTGATCTCGGCCCATGCGGCGGTGGTCAGCAGCGTGGCGAGGCAGGTTGTCAGTGCAAGTTTCATGGTTTCTCCCTGTGTCATGAAAAGGTCAGGCGGCGACGCGTGCAGGCGCATCGCCGGTCAGCTCGTGAAGGGCTACGGCATCCAGAACGCGGACACGGGTCGGTAGCGGCATGGCAATCAGCCCCGCCTTTTCCAGCGCCCGCATCTGCCGCGAGACGGTTTCCAGCGTCAGGCCGGTCAACTGTCCCAGATCAGCGCGGCTCATCGGCAGGTGCATCTTGTCCGGTCGCCCGTGGCGCTGATGGAAGGAGACCAGCATTGAGGCCACGCGTTCGCTGGCAGTCTTGCGCCCCAGCAGCAGCTGCCAGTCCTGCGCCTGTGCCAACTGGTCCTGTATCAGATGCAAGAGGTTCAGCTGCAGCCGGGGAATGGCGCTGGCCAGTTCCTCGAATGTGCGTTGGTCGCAGGTCATGACCTCGGTCTCACCGACGGCGGTCAGCGTGCATTTGGCACGGACGCAGCCCTGCGGCGCCAGCGCTTCGTTGGCAAAGGTCAGGGCCAGCAGATGCGTGCGACCCTGCGGCGTCGGCCTGTCCTCGCGCAGCATGCCGGACCGGACGATCCCCATGAAGGGCGCATCCACGCCCTTGCAGGCCAGTGTTTCGCCATCACGGTAATTTTCGGTTGTGAATTTGCGCTGGATACTGCGCATCTCGGCAGACCTCATTCCCCGGAACAGGGCGAGTCTTGAGGCAATTCTGAAGGCTCTGTGGTCAGGCCACGGGTGTATCATCGCAGTCATGCTGGTTTCCTTGTCTTTGACTGTCGGACAAGGGGCGCGGGGCCCCGGCTGAAGGATCAGACGGGAAGAGGCGGCGCGCGGCTACGATGTTGATTTGGAAGATCTTGCGAAACTGGACGTTGCGCCGAACCTGTTGGCAGCGCCAAAGGCCGAAGCGGCATTTGGATCAAAAGACCGACGTTCGAAGAGGGCACGGTCCCGGCGACGCTGACTTGGACGCAATGCGGCCCGTCGTGATCATCACGGGCGGGCTGCTCATCCTCGGCAGGGATGATCTCGCCCGCATCGGTCAGCCAGACCTCCTGCGTGCCGCCGGGCGTGCAAAGCACCAACCGCATGCCTTCGGGGCCTTGCGCGCGCATAAGACCATCCGGCACGGTGGACGAGCCGAGCAACGCCAATAGCAGCAGCGCGCGTGTTATGAGACTGAGAAAGAACAAGGATCAGGGGCCGAAATGGTCCATTCAGGAACGACCCAGCCTGTCGGCGGGATCGCCCATGAACGCCGGTTCTACCTTATTCCCGTAGAGCGCGCAGTGACGTCACAGGTAGCGGCAAGAGCCGCACTAAGAGCGATATTCATGGATGTCTCCAGAGTCTGCTCCGGCGCACGGGCCGGATTTTTCACCAATAGGTCGGCAAAATTCAGACGATCGGAGGCGCTCGTGCCAGGCGTACTGCTTCGGCGGTGAGGGCGTTCAGAACAGGTGGCTGCGGCACCCAATCCGCCGGATCACAAGACAATTCGGCAAGGATGAGGGCAACAGCTGGCTCTGGCAGGGAGATAGCCGAATGCAGGCGGCAGGCGTCACAGGTTTGCGTGCTGTCGGCATCCTCGAAATCTCCACAGATCGACGAGATGTCCAGCCCATAGGTTTGGGCATAATCCAGTGCAGCCTGCTGTTCCGGTGTTGCAAAGCGATGCGCAAAACCCGACGTTGCCAAGGCAACCGTCAGCAGCACGGCCAGCGTGCGAAGCCACCAGATGGAGTGCATCACCTTCATATCAAAGGTCGATAGCAGAACCGGTGTAAATCGCAACCGCGCAACTTCAGCTGCGACAATGCGGACATCGGCACGAGGGGCGACCCGGATCCGTGCGCCGGGGTAACTTTGGCGCATACAGCGTCATTTGCAAACTCAGCCTTTCAGCCGGTTGAAGCCGGGCCTATTCGCCGCGTGGCGGCATCAAAAAAGCGCCCTTGGTCGCACATGCGGCCTTGGAACATGTCAGATAGGCCGTTCAGCGGGGCAAAGTGGAGGAAAATGCGTGCAGGGAAGTTATTGGCCCGCTGCATCTCTGTACCTATAGCGTCTTAGCCCCCTGAAATTACCGATAAGAACCAATGCGAGGCACCTTCATTCTGCATGAAGCAGAACGAAGGTGCGCCAAAGCTATTTTCAGGCGGGGGGAAAAGGACTATTCCGCTGCTATTGCGCGCGCGTCGGCGGATTGATCCTTGAAGCGTGACCATTCCAAGTCGCCGCAATAGCGCCAAGCCAGCTTGCCTTCGTCATCCATTGCGATGAGGTGCAGCCAGCCATTGTCGAACAAGGCGCGGACGCCGGGATGGCGCCGCAGGATCTCGGACATGGCTTCGCGCGGAGCCTCCACGATTACCGACAGACGTAGCGGATCGTGCTGAAAGCCATCACCGTCATGCACTGACTGCCACGGCAGACCCGGACGCGGGGCGCCCGTGTTGCCTTCCAGAACGCCGATGCCGCCCACTACGTTGTGGAGCAGCTTGTTGCCGCCACCGAACATGCTCGGCGCCACGGATGAACCGTAATACTGAAGGCTGATCCAGCTGGCGACCACGACGGGCGCCGTCAGGATCAATTCAAGCACGCCAAAGCCATCATCCCGCCGCCAGTCGTAATTATGCAGGAAAGCCTGCCCGGACAGGTCTGCCCCATCGGTGCGGTGGCGCGGCGCGGCGATAAAGGCCCGGCATCCGGCCAGGCCCCATTCGGGGCGCGTTTCGGCCCAGTCCCGGGCCCGCTGCGCGACATGCGCTGCGCCCGCGGCGCGCGGTAGGCGCTGGGAGCGCTCCGCCCGGGCGAGCGCTCCGGCGGCGGCAAGCCAGGCCTTCAGCTGGGTAAGGTCAATGGGCGTTTCCGGCGGCAGATCCTGTTCGAACAGGGTCACTTGGTCGGTGGTCGTATGGTGCAGCGCGGGCAGGAATGCCGTATCCGAAGGGATATCGATCCCGTCGTCACGCAACCCAGTCCGGACGTCCTGGTCATTCAACAGGCTCGCCAACAGGCGGGCATTCACGTCCCCGGCGTGACCGCCACAAGCCCCACACTGCAGGGCGCTTTGATGAGGATTGTTGACGACATCGGCGCCGTGGCCGACCAGCAATACGATCGGCGCAAATTCATCCGTGAGAGACATGGCGGTCAGCACCGATTTTGCCATTCCTACACGGGTTTCGAGATCGAGCGCAGGATCCAACTCCGGCGCAGGGTCTTCCGCGGTTTTATTGCCGAAACCGAGAGCATCCCGAACAAGCTTGCCCGCGTAGAGCGGCCCCGACGCCTCGACAAAGGCAAAGGACGACACTGCGGCCAGCTTGAACCGGCCCCAGGCGCGTTTGGCCCGGGCGCCATAGCGGCGGTTCAGGTTTGCCGCTTCGGGTTCGGCAGCCTGTGAATTCAGCCCCGGTTGCAAGAGAACCGGACCGCGCAATTCGGTCACATCCGATCCGGCGGCCTTATGGGCGCTGGCCAGACCAAAGAAACCGGCAAAGCCGATCGTCTCGATGCCTCCATCCTGTGCTTCCAATGCGCGGCGGAAGACTTCCGAACGCACATCGATACAGAAGGCCGCCTGCACGGCCGGGCGCGCCTCGCCCTTGCGCGCTGTACCGCAGGACAGCCTGTCGGCCAGCACGCGCTGCTCGGCCCGTTCTGCGGCGTCCTGCAGCACCGCATCGATGACAAGATCCCGGGGCGGAGTAACTGGGCTCTGATGGGCCGCGACCACATCTGCCCAACGTGCTGCAATCTGGTCTTCGTAGAGGTCGAACAGAGCTTCGTCGAAGACCATCCGGATGGCCAGAAGTTCGGTCACGCTGCTGTCCGCTTTGCCTTCCAGTTCCGCCTGCCACAACAGATAGCGCCCGTATTGCGCCCATCCGCCCAGCGTCATCAGCCAGCGGTGGAACGCGGTAGGCGCAGCAGCAGTGGTGACGCCAAGCCTTTCCGAAGCGCGACCAATAGCGCGCCAATGCGAACGGTTGGTGTCAGCAACAAAAGTGCAAAAGCCCGTAAGACCCTGAATCTCGGGCGTCAGATCGCGCGAGGCGAAGTCGCGCCAAGCCCTGAAGGGGCCGCCGCTGCCTGCCTGTTTCCAGAGTGCCTGCCCCTGATCGAAGTGACTGGCGGCCCAAACGCCGATGCGGTCATCAATAAGCCCGGGCCAGTCGATGCCGGAGACATCCGCTGCCAGTTCTGCCACTGTAGGAAGGGCTTTGGGCGCGGGGTTCTCACCGTCGAGAGACGCTTTAAGTTCCTGCAGGCTTGGCACGTTGAACTGGCCATTGATCGAGGCCAATGCCTCCATCAGGTCGGTGTCGCAAATCTCGCCCGCGTTGATCTTGCCCGCCCAATGCGCGCGTGGTGGGATTGCCCGGGCGCCACCGACCCGCGCCAGACGCGCGGCGGTGACGGCAAGGGGTTCATCAGTCTGACCCAAAAACGGGTTCACTGCCACATTAGCAGACAGCGGGAACAACGGCGGGATCGCCTTGGCGGCTGCGTTGGCCTCGGCGACGAGCTCCAGCAGCGCGGCGGGGTAGGTCTCGAGTTTGGCAAACATGAGGTCGGTTCCTTTCAGACTGCGGACCGCTTGGACCATCCGTCCAGAAGCTTGTCGAAGATTGCATTGGCATAAAGGCCGTTGGTCAGGTGCACGCGCAGACCTGTTGCGGCCGGATGCGATGCCCACAGGGGAAAGGTCGCCTGTGCCACAGCGACCACTCCGAAACTGATCAGAGCGAGCAGGATCAGCGCCCATTCCAGCGGGCCGGGGTTTGGGGTCGGAGGCAGGCTGCCAGCGGTCAGAGACTGGGCGATAACCTGAAGGGCGAAATAGCTCACCGACGTCACCAGCGCGTAGACCACGATGCGCTGCGTCAGCGCGCGCGGCGCCGCATCGGCAAAGCCCTGCGCCAGCAAGTAGGCGACACCGAAGATCAGGATGACGCCCAGGGCGATGGCCTGAACCGACTTGCCGTCAAACCCAATAACCGTGCCAACCAGACCATAGATCGCGATGGCAATGACAAAGGCTTGCACGACGTTGCGGGCGCTCGGAACAGCAATTGGTCCGGGGCGGGCAATTGCCGCGACATTGCGCACTGCCTCACCGGAACTGAGGAAGGCATGCGCCTTGTAGAGCGAATGCGCCACGATATGCAGCAGAGCCAGCGGGAACAGCGCCAGGCCGCATTGCATGATCATGAAAGCCATCTGCGCGATGGTCGACCAGGCCAGCGAGGTCTTGACCGCCGGTTGGGTCAGCATCACCAGACCACCAAACAGTGCGGTGAACCCTCCTAGCATGACGAGAAGCGCCATGACACCCGGGGCTAGCAGCATCACGTCGGCAAAGCGGATCAACAGGAAGCCGCCCGCATTGATGACGCCCGCATGCAGCAGGGCAGAGACCGGCGTGGGCGCCTCCATCACCTCGGTCAGCCATCCGTGTATCGGGAATTGCGCCGAGGCTAGTACGGCCGACAGGGCAAGCAGGAGAGCTGCTCCCATAGTCAGCCAATCCGGCTCAGCGCTGGCAAGAAGCGTTTCGATATCAGTTGTCCCGGTTGCCGCGATCAGCAGGATCACGGCACCGGCCAATGCGCCCTCGCTCAACCGTGCGACGATGGCTTTCTTGCGGGCGGCGCGCTGTGCTGTAGCGCGTTCAGGATAAAACAGCAGCAACCGGTTCAGCGACAGGCTGGTCAGCGTCCAGGCCGCGAACAACTGAAAGAGATTGCCTGACATGACCAGCAGCAGGACAGCGGCCAATGTCGCAGACATCCAGCCCGTGAAAGCGCCTTGCCGATCCTCACCGTCCATGTAGGTCCTGGAATAGCGCAGCACGATCCAGCCGATGAAGCTGACCAGAACCAGCATCACCGCGCTCACCGCATCGAGCCGCACCGACAGTCCAACACCGAATAACCCGATCAGGGCCGAGGTGCCGGAACCTTTGACCACAAGGAGCGTTGCAGCCACGGCCGCCATCGCGAATGCGGCGATTGCGGCGGCCTCGGTCAGGGCAGGCACTCGTCCGGGACGTTTCCCGGGATGGCGCGCCGCATAGAACGCGGCCACCAGCAGGACGAGCGGGCTCAGAAGGGGTAAAAACAGATAAGCCATCATCGGACTCCTTTGAAATTCGCGGTCAGCGACCTTTCGCAATGGCTTAGGGGAGACCACCCGATAGTAAAAATTCATTGTTTTTCATTTTACGTTCTATAAACTCTAACGAATGCCGTTGAACTATCACCATCTCCGCTACTTTTGGGCCGTTGCGCACGACGGCAACCTGACGCGCACGGCGGAGCGGCTGAACCTCTCGCAATCCGCCTTGTCGGTTCAGATCAAGCAATTGGAAGAACGGCTTGGGCACGCTCTGTTCGACCGGCGCGGGCGGCAATTGCACCTGACCGAAGCCGGGCGGATCGCGCTGGATCACGCGGATGCAATTTTCTCGACGGGACAGGAACTTGTCGCGACTCTTGAAGGCACGGTGCGGGATCGCAAGGCGCTGCGCGTCGGCGCGCTTGCAACCCTGTCGCGCAACTTTCAGATCGGTTTCCTGAGGCCGATCCTGTCACGTCTGGACGTCGAGGTCATTCTGCGTTCAGGCAGCCCGACCGAATTGCTGGAAGGGTTGGGTACGCTTAACCTTGACCTGGTGCTGATGAACCGTCCGCCCCCGGACGACAGTCTGACGCCTTACGAAACCCATCAGATCGGAGAGCAGGAGGTCAGCATCGTCGGCGCACCCGAGCGGCTTGATCCGGATCGACCGATCCGCGATTTGCTCGCCGAGCAACCGTTCATTCTGCCAACCACCGACAGCAGCGCACGCACCGCATTTGACGCGATGGCCAGCCGGTTGTCCGTACGTCCGCAGATCGCCGCCGAGGTCGACGATATGGCGATGATGCGTCTTCTAGCCCGGGAAAACATCGGGTTGGCGCTGGTTGCACCGATCGTCGTGAAAGACGAATTGACCTCGGGCCGACTTGTCGAAGCCAATGAGCATCCCCGGATCAAGGAAACCTTTTTCGCCATCACCCAGCGACGGCGGTTTCCGAATGCTCTGGTGCAGGATCTTCTCGAAAGGAATGCCGGTTCCGCAGCCTTGTCCTGAAGTGCAAATATGCGTGCAATCTGCGGACTTTGGAACTTCCTATGGTTGTTTTTGTAATGCGCCCAGGAAGCTCTATTTCATTGGCTTTGTCGACAAGACTGCTGCTTTTTCTTAATGAGAGATCGTAGCATGTCCGCTGCAGGGGCAGATCGGACGTGCGGCGGTGCGGCTGCCCGATCGCAGATAAAACCGCGCGCGGCCTTTTTCGCCGGATGGCGTCAGCCCGCCCAACCACGACATGCATGCGAGGTTCAGCGAAGGCTCTGCTGCAGGCGCAATAGATCATGCTCGGTTTTCTGGAAGCGGACCTTTGGATCAGCGACACTGAGCAGGGACACGTGCGTTTGGCTTGAAGGTCAGCGTTGCGCAGGACGCATCAAGTGAAAAGTCGAGGGATCTGGCGATGCGATGGACGTCCGTGAAAGTCAATTTGGATCAATTAGATGAGGTTTCTCAGCCGACTGCTGGCGGACACGATGCTCAACAACGTCGTTTTGAAAGACCTGGTGGGAAAGGAGGCCACCGACCCGCCATTGCTGCGAGAGGGAGGCCGAACCTGACGGTACCGAAAGAACGGCGGGAGGCAGTACTCATTGCAATGTGGGATCATGACATCCCGAAGCGCAGTGCTTTGATTTATCCCGCTGCATTGAGCAAGTGCGGAAAGACAAAACGACTGTGCGATCAACATGAATGAGCGCGTTGCACACTGTCGCAATGCGCGTCTTGACCAGAGCATTCCTAATGCAAAGATAACCTTACTTTACATTTAATTAATCGCATCGAGCGCAGCGCTAACGGAAAATATTAACGCACGCGCTTAGGATTTAACTATTTGTTAATATTTGGGCTGTTCAACCCTGGATTGCAAAATGTCAAATTCTGGAGATACTAAGGAACGTCTGAACAACGTCTTCGGCTGCGCCGATGTTGCCGCTTGAGGGCAGTTTGGGGCGGT
>NZ_PXNU01000087.1:0-10670 GCF_041300735.1 Phaeobacter sp. SYSU ZJ3003
GCACCGTGGCGCTGCCGTTTGTCTTCATCTTCAACACCGATCTGCTGTTGATCGATGTGACATGGGCTCAAGGCATATTGGTGGCCATATCGGCGACCATCGCGATCCTGGTCTTTACCGCCGGGACGATGGGGTATTTCCTGACCCGCAGCCGCATCTACGAAAGCGTGCTTCTGGTTCTTGTGGCCTTTGCCCTGTTCCGTCCGGATTTCTTCATGAACCGGATCATGCCACCCTTTGCCGAGGCGGCCCCGAGCGAACTGGTTGAGGTGCTCTCGGCTTCTGAAGCGGGGCAGGAGTTGCGGCTCCGCATCGAAGGTCCCGATTTTGACACTGGCGGCGCGGCTTCCACAACGCTGGTGATCCCCTCGGATGGCTCCGGCGATGGTCTGGCCATGGCCGAGGCAATCGGTCTGGTGCTGTTGCCTGAAGACGGGCTGATGAAACTGGACGCGCCTGGTTTCGGCACCCCGGCAGAAGAGGTCCTTGGCAGCTTTGATTTCTATGGCGATGACCCGGTTCAGGTCACCGAGATCAAGGCGCCGCAGGATCAGCTGCCCAAGGAGCTGATCTTTATCCCCGCATTGCTGCTGCTGGCATTGGTGGCCATGATGCAGCGTGGTCGCGCCAGCAAGGAAGGAGTACCGGCATGAGCAAATCCGTTCTATGTGCGCTTGAACTGAGCGATGCGGCGCTGGACCGCAAGGTGCTGGAACAGGCGGCGCGGCTTGCTGCGCTGGATGATGCCCAGCTGGACGTGGTGAACGTCCTGCCGGATTTCGGGGAAAGCTGGGTTTCCGGCTTCTTCGAAGAGCACCACCACGACAAGGCGGTCAAGGACACCACCGCGCATCTGCGGGACCTCTGCGAAGAGGTTCTCGGCGCGGAGCGGAACGCCAAGGTGCGCCATGTGGTGGCCACCGGCACCGCCTATCAGGAAATCCTGCAAGTGGCGGCAAAGGCGGGAACCGATCTGATCGTGATCGGCGCGCATAAGCCCGACCTCAAGGATTACCTCCTTGGCCCCAACGCCGCGCGGGTAATCCGGCACAGCGACTGTTCGGTCTACGTGGTTCGGTAGGTCAGCGGTCCAATGCTGAGTACGACAGATCAGAGGCGCCCGCTTGTGGCGCCTCTTTTCATGCCTGACAGCTACTCGTCTGGCTCATAACCGGTCATCTCCAGATACCCGCGACCGTTGTGGCTACCGCTGACCCGAACAGGACCCTCCCAATAGGGAAAGGCGGTGCCCATCCAGCTTTGCGGGTTCAGCGCCTCCACGGTTGCTGACAGCTCCTGTTCAGGCAGCGAGATCTGCCAGCGAGTGGGAACGGAGCGGCCCGCGACGCTGCTGTAGTCCAGCGGCTGCGCTGAGAAGGCGCCATCGGGCAGGGCGCGGGCGTTGCCATCGGCAGTAATCCATGTGCCGGATGTGAAATCGCCGCCCGCGCCGCGCAGAACGAACCCCATCAGTTTTTCACCGCTGTCAAAGGTTAGGGAGAACCAATCCCAGCCGGTCTGATCCTCATCGAGTGGCTGACTGGACCATTCCCGGTCAAGCCAACCGTGGCCGGTGACGGCAACAGGGCCCGAGGGCAGCATCAACTGCCCCTCGATGCGGTAGCCGGGCTGGGAGTAGTAATAGCTCGCCTGTCCGCTGGCGGATTTGACCGAATATCCATCCGCGCCATGCAGGACCAGCGGCGTGTCGGCCGAGAGCTGTAGATCATAGGAAAACTCCATTCCGCTGGCGCGGAGGCTCAACTGGTCGATGCCTGCCCCGGTGCCGCGCACCTGCCAATCGTCGATCCAGGCGTTGAACGGATCTGCGGTGACCCCGGCCTGTCCGATACCGCCGCGCGCCAGACGTTCAGCGAAGTAATGCTGCCGTTCGGTGGTGAGGCCAGCATGCCCCATCCAGATCTGCGGGCTGTCCCAGCCCGGTTGCTCTCCGGGGGCCAGTGCAGAGCGGAATAGGGTCCACTGAATGCCGTACTCTTGTCCGTCCGCGTCTTGAAGATTGGCGGTCAAGTACCACCATTCAATACGAAAACCTGGGTGCGGGCCATGGTCGCGCGGAAAGCTGAGCACGGTGCCCGGTTCGGGGATGGCAAATCCTTCAGCCTTGGTGCCCAGGCCCGCGAAACCCTGCGCCCGCAACAACAAGGGCGCAAGGGTCAGGCCGAACGTCAGGAGAACGGCAGCAAGGATCGCCAGCGGCTTATCGTTCATTGGCAAAGACCTTCAGCAGGTGGGATGGTGACAGGCGGCTCAGCTTGCGGGCGGGGATCAGGGCAGCCAGGGCGGCGGCCAGCAACGCCAGCAGGAACAGGCGCAGCCAGTCGAGTGGGAACAGATACATCGGCAATTGCCAGCCAAAGGCCGCGACATTGATCACATCCAGCAGCGCCCAGGCCAGCGCCAGCCCCAGGGGTAGCGCCAGACAGGCAGTGAGGCCCGCCAGCAGCAGGCTACGCAGGATGTCGATCCGGGCCAGCCGTGCGCGCGTCACCCCCATGGCCCAGACCGGTGCCAGTTG
Source organism: Phaeobacter sp. SYSU ZJ3003 (assembly GCF_041300735.1). NCBI lineage: Bacteria > Pseudomonadati > Pseudomonadota > Alphaproteobacteria > Rhodobacterales > Roseobacteraceae > Phaeobacter > Phaeobacter sp. SYSU ZJ3003. The sequence continues at coordinate 2,540 of NZ_PXNU01000087.1, forward strand.
CGGTAGCCGCTGCCCCCAGAGGGTTAGAAGGCTGGTCAGCATGGCAAAGCTGGCGACCCCCAGCGTCAGCAGGTTGAGCGCCTCTGTGACGACGAAAGTCCGGTCAAAGATCGCCAATGATCGCGCCTTGATCGTGGCTTGGTCTCTTATGCTTTCCGTTTTGATATCAAACCTCTGCCGGACAGAGCTGATAAAATCCGCGCTGCGTTCCGGGGGGATGCGGACGCCAAATTGCCGGTTCGGGATGTCGGGCGCGCGGTGCAGCAGATCCGGCAGGGCGACGATGGCCTGGCCGTTTGGATTGCCGTAATCGGAATAGATCCCGGCGATGGTCGGGTTCCAGTCCGGCGCAAGTGTAAGCGTGTCGCCGGGCGCATACTCGTGGCGCCGGGCCAGCTGTTCGTTGATCAGAATGCCCTGACCCGCGGCCACCTGATCCCAGACGCCGGGCAGCGCCCGCAGGATCGGCCAGTTGTCCCGGTAAGTCGGATCGTCGACAACGCCATAGATCCGCAGCGGTGCCTCTCGGTGCCGGATCTCATGCCAGCGGATCGGCAGCAGGCGGACATCGGGCTGTGTTTCAGCCCATGCCGCAAAGTCAGTGCCCTGCTGGTTGCTGTTCAGCGTGATATAGAACTCTGCCGCCAGCCGCTGATCCAGCCAGCCGGTAAAGGTGAGCCGAAAGCTGGAAGTCATTGTTCCAACGCCAATATTCGTCGCCAGCGCCAGCAGAAGCGCCATCAGCGCCAGCGACAGGCCGGGCAGTTGCGCACGGCTGTCGGCCCAGATCCATTCTGCGAGCGGACCCCGTGCACTGCGGGCCCCAAGGCGCAGCAGCAGCGACAGCGCCTGTGGCAGCAGCAGCGCCGCGCCCAGCATCAGCCCGGCCAGAAAGGCAAAGCCCGCCACCAGCCCGTCAAACATCCACAGCGTAGCGCAGCCAGCGGACATCATTAGGAAGCCTGCAAGAGCGGTCAGCCGGAAGGACCGGGCGGTCTGCTGTCCCCGGGCGGAGGTTGCCGGAGCCGCCAGCACCGGCATGGTCCAGAGGCTGAACAGCGCCCGCGCGCCTGCCAGTGCGGTCCCCGCGAGGGCAATGCCAAGGCCGGACAGAACCCATGCCGGGCGCAGGGTCAGGCTGCCTTCGACCGAGGCACCGTATAGTCCGGACAACGTCGCGCTGACATCTGGCAGCAGCGCCGCCGCAACGCCATAACCTATGATCAGGCCAAGGCCACCAGCGCCCAGTGCAATGAGCGCAAGTTCTGCCACCAGTAAACCAGCAAGGGTGCGCAGCGGCAGCCCGAGGCTGCGCAGGGTGCGGAACAGACCGCGGCGATGCTCCAGCCCCAGCCCAATGCTGCCCTGCACGATGAACAGCCCGACGGCGAAAGACAACAGACCAAAGGCAGTGAGGTTGAGGTGAAAACTGTCTGTGAGCCGGTCCGTAGCTGAACCTGCCGTCTGTGCGCTGATCCGGGTGAGCGCTGGCGCTAGTTGTTCTAGCGGCGGCAGGTCACTGGATTGTTCTGGAAGGATCACCAGCCGATCTAGGGTATCCGGACGCTGGAGAAGTCGGCTCGCCAAGCTGATATCGGCAATCGCCGTGCCTCGGGGCACCTCGGGGGACGCTACAATGCGCGGCGTACGCTTGACCGGTGGAAGAGACGCGGCGGTCTCCGGGTGCAGGAACAACTGGCCGGGGGGCAGCAACGACAGTGAGATATCGGATGCCTCATCCTCTTCGCCTGTTTCTCCGGACAACAGTGCGACAGGCGGCGGGTTCAGGAGATCAATCCCCATAAGATCAATGGATTGCGTGCCCAGCTTGATGCGCCCCTCTAGAACCGGAGCCAGCCGCCAACCGGCGCGGCGTAGGGCCACATAGGTATTAAGCGGGATCACGCCATCACCGGCCACCAGCTGATCGGCCTGCGCTTGTCCCAGTTGGCTGGCGGCGCGGGCATAGCTGGCGCGGGCCTCGGCGTTGATGGCCTGCACCGCTGACCAGAGACCCGTGGAGAGCGCCAGCCCGGCGACGATGGCGAGCAACTGGAAGGGATGGCGCCGCCAATGGGACAGCAACGTCTGAAAGGCGGCAGTGATCATGCGATCTGGCCCTGTTTCAGGTGCAGCCGCCGGTCCAGCTGGTTGGCGATACTGTCCGAATGGGTCACCAGAAACAGCGCCGCGCCGCTGTCGCGCAGCAGCTGTAGCATCAGGCCCATCACCGCCTCGCTCGCGGTTTCATCAAGGTTTCCGGTCGGCTCATCGGCCAGCAGCAGCGCCGGGCGCAGGGCCATGGCGCGGCCGATGGCGACCCGTTGCTGTTGTCCGCCGGATAGCTGGTCAGGATAGCGGTCCAGTAAGTTCGATAGGCCCAGCCGGTCGGTCAGACGGTCTTCCCAGGCGCGGTCCCGGCGGCGGCTCAGCCGTGCGTGCAGGCTGAGGTTGCTACCAACGCTGAGGGATGGGATCAGGTTGAATTGCTGGAACACGATAGAGACCTGCCGCTGGCGTAGGGCGGCGCGCGCGGCCTCGTTCAGCCCGGACAGGGGCGTGCCCTCGATTGTGATCTCTCCGCTGTCAAAACTGTCCAGAGCCGCAGCTAGATGGAGCAGGGTGCTTTTCCCCGATCCGCTGTCCCCGGTCAGGGCCAAGCTGGATCCGGCCTCAAGCGTCAGCGAGACCGCCTGCAATACGGGCGTCACACCTTGGCCTGAGGTATAACTCTTGCTCACGTCGGTAATCTTGAGAACCATAGTGGTTTGTCATCCTGTCGGCGCTGGGGTGTTGGTTGTGACTGGGAAACATTTAGGGGCATTTTGCGCGCGGAACAGGGCGGCCTGCTGGGATCGCGGCGTCAGTTCGGGACTTTGGAAACGGGGTCGGGCTCTCACAGTACCGGCGCCAGCAACCGGGCCACGGGGGCGAAAAGGCGGACGGACCAGTGTTGCGCTGCGAGTGGCCGATCCAAACTGCGCGCGCGACTGAAATCATCCTCCAGCATCGCGGCGACAGATTCCGCCGCGCCGGTATCAAAGAACAGCGCCATGGTTTCGAAATTCAGTCGAAAAGAGCGATTGTCCATATTGGTGGTACCGACGGCGGCGACGGTATCATCGACGACAAAGGTCTTTTGATGCATGAAGCCCCCGGAATACTGCAGGACCTGAACACCGACCTTTTGCAGGTCATCGAAATAGGCGAATGAGGCCAACCATGGCAGGTAGTGGTCGACAATGCCTGGCAACAGTATGCGCACATCCACGCCGCGCAGCGCTGCGTGTTTGAGGGCGGCCACCACATCAAGGTCGGGAACGAAATAGGGCGAAGCGATCCAGACCCGGCTGCGGGCGGCAGAGATGGCCGAAAAGAACATCATTGATCCGTTTTCGGTGGTATCCCCGGGCCCTGTCGGGACGATCAGGGCGGATCGGTTTTCCGGCGACGGCTCCGGCTCCCATGTGAGCAGGTCCAGGATCGGCTCATCCGTCAGCCAATGCCAGTCCTGCGCATAGGTCAGCTGCAGCTGTTGCACCACCGGGCCGGTCAGCTCCACATGGGTGTCGCGCCAGTCGCCAAACGCCTTGGTGTGGCTGATATATTCATCGCCGACGTTCAGCCCACCAGTAAAGCCGACACGGCCATCGGCCACCACGGTTTTGCGGTGGTTGCGAAAGTTCAGCATGAAGCGGTGCTTGGGGCCCCTTTGGGTACCGCGATCCACCAGATTGACGCCAGCCTGTTGCAGCTCGGCAAGATAGGAGGTGGGCAGGCCGTGGCTACCGATCCGGTCGGCCATGAACCAGACAGCAACGCCGCGCTGTCTGGCGGCGATGATGTGCCTCTTTAGGCGGCGTCCCAGATCATCGTCGCGCACGATGTAGAACTGGATCAAGAGGTAGTCGCGCGCCTCATCTATGGCGCGAAACATACTGGCAAACCCGGCTTTTCCGTCAATCAGCAGGCGGAAGCCGTTACCGGTACAGACCTGCAGGCCAGAGACCGCTTCGAACGGTGCAGGGTCCACGGCCATCTTCGCCGGGCTATGTGTACCCCGCACCTCGGCCATTGGCTGCATGTCCTGCACGGCGCGATGGGCGTCCTGGCGGGCGGCGCGGTAGCGTTCGAACCGGTGATGGCCAAAGATCATATAGGCGGGCAGGGCGATCAGGGGCGAGGCCAGCAGGAACACGACCCAGCCGATGGCGCCCTGTGGCGTGCGGGCGGTGCGGGCCGCGTTCAGCGCGCCCAGAACCGCAAGCCCCCACATCAGGAGGACGCCACCCGTGCTGATCGCGACCCAGAACGTCACCTGGCCTGTCCCATTATTCGGTTCCTTTCCAATGGAGTATGGCCGGGGCCTGCGCTGATTGCCAGTGGGCAGTCGTGGGGCGAGGACCGCAGGCTTTTGGGTGACCGGGAGGACACAGGTCACACCAGAGGTGAAAACCAGCCCTGTCAGACTGGCGATTCTGCCGAGGCTGTGGAACGGTTTGCAGCATGAACCTGTTTGCTGTCTTTTCCCCTTGGCTGCGCGCATTGGCACGCGCTGCCGCCGCATTCAACCGCAAGAACGGATGGGTGATGAGCAGTCATATCGCCATGTCGATGATGCTGGCGCTGTTCCCCTTTGTCCTGTTCACCGTCGCCCTTTCGGGGGCCGCCGCGAGCCTTTTGTCACAGGATGTCGCGATCGAGGATCTGGTGGACCTCGTCTTTGGCGGCTGGCCCGAGGAGGTTTCTAAGCCGATCCTGAACGAACTCTTCGCGGTTTTGGAGACCTCCAGCACGCAACTGGCAACGTTGGGCGGGGTTCTGGCGCTCTATTTCGCCTCTAACGGTGTCAACGCGGTGCGGGTGGCCATGGTCAATGCCTATGGCGACAACGATCCCCGGCCTTTCTGGAAGGCGCGCCTGATCTGCGCCGGGCTGGTGGTGCTGGGCGGCGCGGGCATCCTTGTGGCGGCTCTCTTCGAGGTCGTTTTGCCGCTTTATGTCCGCTATATCGCTGATCTGCTGCCCTATCAGCTGGTCGGACCGGGATGGGAGCGGGGATTCAGTGGCGTGTTGTTGTTTCTGTTGCCACTGGTCGCGGTGCTGCTGTGCCATATACTGCTGCCCGGGCAGCGGCACCGGGTATCGCAGATCCTGCCGGGGGCGGTGCTGACGGTGGTGCTGTGGTGGGCAGCGGGGATTGGTTTTGCGATCTATGTCGGATCTTTCGCGCAGTATTCGGCCACCTATGCGGGGCTAGCGGGAGCCATGGCGGCGATGATCTTTCTTTATGTGAATGCCGCGATCCTGATTTTTGGCGCCGAGTTCAACGGTGCGTTGATGCGACTGGACCAGCCGGGCGCCGAGGCAGCAGAGGCGTCTGGGGACAGCTACGTCGAATAGTATGCACCAGCGGTTCTTGGAAAATTCGGAGGTGGAAGCCTTATTGTTTCCGGTTTTGCAACAAAAAGGCAGGTTTGCCACAATTTGGCCATCGGCTGGGCGAAATACGCGGGTAGGCAAGATTCAGCCGACGCAAGAATAAGGACCGCCGCGATGCTGAAACGCCTTCAAGATCTGTTCAAGAGCCCGATGCCCGACATGGCACCGACGCCGCGTCCCCAGATGATTTTCCGCCAGTGCGAAGACGAAGGCCCAGATGCGCGTTTGCTGCGTGAGCTGGCCACCCTGTCCCTGCAGACAACGCAGCAGCCGTTGCATTAAAAAAGCGGCCCGATCGGCCCGCCGGGGCGCTTAACCCCGGAAGCCGGTGGCAATCACGAACTTTTCGGAACTGTCCGACCGCGATGCGGGCGGTTTCACATTGGCGACCTTGGTGAACTTCTGTTTCAAAAGTTTCTGCAGGTCGCCCTCGGCACCGCCGGCCAGAACCTTGGCCACGAAGGTGCCGCCCTGTTCCAGCACATCAAACGAGAAATAGGCAGCTGCCTCGCAAAGGGCCATGATCTTCAGGTGGTCGGTCTGCTTGTGGCCGGAACTGGCAGCGGCCATATCCGACATCACCACATCGGCCATGCCACCCAGCCATTCCTTCACCTGATCGTCGGCGCCCTCATCCATGAAATCGAGCTGGTGGAATTCGGCCCCTGCCAGCGGCTCGACCTCCTGCAGGTCGACGCCGATGATGCGGCCGATGGATTTGCCCTGCTTTTCGCCCAGCGCATTGATGCGTTTGACCGCGACCTGCGCCCAGCCCCCCGGCGCGCAGCCAAGATCAACGACCCGGGCCCCCGGGACGAGGAAGCGGAACTTGTCATCCAGCTCCATGATCTTGTAGGCGGCCCGGCCGCGATAGCCTTCGGCCTGGGCGCGGCGCACATAGGGGTCGTTCAGTTGACGCTGCAACCAGCGGGTCGAAGAAAGCTTGCGCCCGCGAGCGGTCTTTACCTTGACCTTGAGGTCACGCTGGCCGCGGCCGGAAGTGTTCTTGCCGGTCGGGCTCTTGCCGGAAGGTGTCTTTGCCATCTCTTTGTACCATCTTTGCCGATGTCGGTCTTTGCCAGTATAGGCTCGCTTTCCGCGGTCCATGACAGATCGGACGCGAAAACTCAAATGCCGAGGGTTCGGTCTGCGTTATTAAAAGGGTCCGTCTTCCAGAACACCGTCCGCGCTCATCTGTGCATAGAGCAGCCCTTCGCGCAGGCCCCGGTCCGCGACCGACAACCGGTCGGTGGGCCAGCAGCGAAGGAGAGCCTGCAGGATCGCGGCGCCAGACATGATCAGCGCCTGACGGTCCTCGCCGATACGCGGATCGCTGCGGCGCCCCTGCGGGCCGAGATCCAGATAACCGCGGATCACCTTGTCGATCTGATCACTGGTCATGCGCAGCCCATCGACCTTGGTGCGATCGTAGCGCTTCAGCCCCAAATGGGAGGCGGCGACGGTCGTCACCGTGCCCGAGGTGCCGACGATCTGGAAACCTTCGCGGGCCTGCTCATCCTTATAGGGGGCAAAATCGGCGAGGTGTTCTTCGAAGAACCAGCTCATCAAGGCAAAACGGGCGGCATCGTCGTCGACGTCGTTGAACTGATCGCGCAGTGTCGCCACACCCAGCGGCACGGAAATCCAATCCACCACCTTGGCGGCGGGGAAGGGGCTTTCGGCGGGGTGGAACCCTGCGTGCAGGCGCATGATGGCGGAGGGCCGGTCGCGGCGTGGGACCGAGGAAATGTCGATCCAGACTAGTTCGGTCGAGCCGCCGCCAATATCCACCACCAAAAGCTGTTCCGTCTTGGTCGAAACCAGCGGCGCGCAGGAGATCACCGCCAGACGTGCTTCTTCCTCGGGCTGGATGATTTCAAGCGTCAGACCGGTTTCCCGTTTGACCTGCCGGATGAAATCGCGCGCGTTCTTGGCGCGGCGGCACGCCTCGGTGGTGACGAGCCGCATCCGACGCACTTTGTTCCGCTTGAGCTTTTGCTGACAGATGCGCAGCGCCTGAATGGTGCGCGACATCGACGAACGAGACAGGCGCCCAGTTCGTTCAAGGCCGGTCCCCAGCTGGACCGACTTGGAAAAGCTGTCCACCACGTGAAAGCCACTGCCATTGGGCTGGGCGATCAGCATGCGACAACTGTTTGTGCCAAGATCCAATGCCGCATAAAGCGCATCCGGATCCGGACGGGCTGGTACAGGGGTTTCAACCGCCTTGGGAAACGCGCCCGCACCTTTGGAACGCCTGGGCGCCATGATTCACGCCCTCCGATTATCGTGTTGGTTTTAGGATATGTTCACAAAGACGTATGTGCAAGGGCGGCGGCGCCCGGATCGACGCTTTCCTTGTACCGGTTAACGGCGCTGCTCCGGCCCTTGTTTCGGCGTTCAGCCTGTGTTGCCAGGGGCTTGTGCAGGGTCTTGGCGACAACCTCATAAGCTTGATGAGAATTATGAGGATGCCCCTCTGTGGCCATGCGGGCCCGGAGAATGTATTCAGAGCCAGAGCAAAAGGTCGCTCAAACCCCAAGTGTTGTCGAAAACCGGCACCCGCGTTTCAGGATCGCATTCTAGAAACGCAGCAGAACAGACGCGAAGCAAAGGACCCGACATGCCTGACGTCACCATCGTATACTGGCGCGATATCCCGGCTCAGGTCATCGTGGGCAAGGGCCGC
>NZ_PXNU01000088.1:0-10555 GCF_041300735.1 Phaeobacter sp. SYSU ZJ3003
AAATGCGGGGAATTCATGCGCCTGTCCCACGGTCCTCCGCATTATGGCCACCTGATGATAAGTGAAGCGCCACAAGAACGATGACCGTGATGCGGAGGCCATTGCCGAAGCCGCGACGCGCCCGACGATGTCATTCGTTGCGATCAAGTCGGAAGAGCAGCTTGATCTTCAGGCCCTGCACCGCGCGCGGGAACGTCTCGTGTCGGACAGGGCGCGCTTGATCAATCAGGGCCGCAGTTTCCTGATGGAACGCGGGATCCGGGTAGGAACCGGCCGCCACGTCTTCCAGAAGGAATTGGACAGATTGGCCGCAGAGGGCGCTGCTGACCTATCACCCCGTATGCTCCTGCTCGTGACTGACATGGCGTCTGAACTGGACGGGATCAATAATCGGGTCGCAGCCATTGATGCCGAGATCAAGGCGTTGGCCAAGGCGGATGCAGATATGCAGAGGCTGATGGAAATCCCGGGGATCGGTCCCACGATTGCCACGGCACTTGTGGCTGCCGTCGGCACGGGCAGCAGCTTTGGTAAGGGGCGTGATCTCGCCGCATGGCTTGGCTTGGTGCCACGGCAGGTCACGACAGCTGGCAAGGCCAAGCTGATCGGCATCTCGAAACATGGCGATCGATATTTGCGAAAGCTCTTCATCCACGGTGCTCTAACGGTGCTGCATCTCGTGCGAGATAGGACGTCGCCAATAACGGCCTGGGTAGACTGTCTGAAGGAGCGAGCGCATGTGAACGTCGCGGCAGTCGCCATGGCCAACAAGATGGCGCGTATCGCCTGCGCTGTTCTGACGAAGGGAGAGAAATATCGGCCAAATGCCATGAGCGGTCTGTAGTCGGGCAAACGCGCAACCGGACAAAGGGAACGGCGAGCGAGGAGGAGATGGACCAACGACCGATCGGCGTCTTGTCAGTCTGGCGGGGAGTGTGGCCCCAGAGTGCCGATGAGCTAACGAGACACAGGGCGCGCGACTTCCCATCTTGGTCAGGGGCAATTCGAACGGCCCCAAAGAAAGACCGAATACATAGAAGCAGGGTCAATGGCGCATCAACAAATTACTTGCAGGGGAAGGCAGTTCATACATACTCTCCAGAATTCGGACACTGACATAAGCTACGATTTGCAGTCTGCTGATCTTCGACGAAAAGGAGATCAGAGATGTCGAAACGCAAGCAGCACGCGCCTGAGTTCAAAGCGAAGGTCGCGCTGGAAGCCCTGAAGGGCGAGGATGCCGCCGCTGAGCTGGCGAGCCGGTTCGGGGTGCATCCCACGATGATCCATCAATGAAAGCGAGCCCTTCTGGAAGGCGCCTCCGGTGTGTTCGAGCGCGGTGGCCGCAAGAGAACCGAGATCGATGAGGAGCAGGTGAAGGTGCTCCACGCGAAGATCGGGGTGAATCGCCCCGAGTTTGTCGGAGACCATCAACTTAAGTAGGGATGATGGTTATGACGAAAAGCAAAATGGCAAATCGCTATTCGCCCGAGGTCCGCGCACGTGCGGTCCGGATGGTTTTCGAGCATCAGGGCTCATATGAAACGCAGGCGGGCGCGGTTGCGGCCATTGCACCCAAGATTGGCTGTATTCCCCAGACTTTGAGCGGATGGGTCAAGCAGGCGGAGAAAGACAGCGGCAGGTGCGATGGCGTGACCACTGAGGAACGGGACCGGATCAAGGCCCTGGAACGGGAAAACCGTGAGTTGCGGCAGGCGAATGAAATTCTCCGCAAAGCCTCAGCTTGTCCTGCGCATGGGGAGGGGACTGAAAGTGCAGACCGCGAATGGTGCCCGCCTCGGCTGACATCGAATGGTTGTCCTGCACAAAGTCATAGTCCAGACCCTGCTCTGCCATCCGCTTGCGGTTCCAGCTCTCGCTGAAGAAGCCGCGCGCATCCCCAAACCGCTGCGGTGTCAGGATCAAGACAGCCTCAAGGGCGGTTTTTTCAATCTGCATGGTCACTCTCAGCTGGCATTTGGTTGCAATCGGGCAAGGGTTCACAGCAACCATCTGAAACCCGTGCTCGGTTCAGCGGTGCTCTGGCTGATTGTCACCGGCAAAGCCCTGCAGAGACATGCCACTTGCCTCTTGGCGGCGAGGAGGGCAAGCAGGGACTGCCGATAGGTGCGCTTCGTAGCGACAGAAGGAAATGCCGATGAAAATCCTCATGGTGCATCAGAACATGCCCGGCCAATACCGAGAGCTCGCACCGGTTCTGGCGGCCACGGGAGAGCACCAGATCTGTTTTTTGACGCAGCGCACGGATATGCGGCTTCCGGGGATAAACACGATCACCTAAAAGCCCTTTCACACGCCGTCCCAGTCTTTGGCCTGTCCAAAGACTGGGAAAAGGCGGCGGGTGTGGGCATGGGGGCTGCGCTGGCGGCGCGCACGCTGGAAAAACAGGGGTTCAAGCCGGATATCATCCCTGGTTATACCGGCTGGGGAGAGCTATTGTTTTTGAAGGATGTCTGGCCTGATGTTCCTATCATCGGATTTTTTGAATATTACTACCTCACCTCGGGGGGGGCTGGTCGGCTTTGATGGGGAAAGAGCCGCGAACGATCAGGCGGGATTCTTCTCTCTGGCCCGCAATACCGTTCCCAACGTCAGCCTTGGTTCGGTCGAACTCGGTCATGTGCCGATGCGCTGGCAGCACGACCTCTTCCCCAAGCATTTTCACGACAAAATGTATGTCTGCCACGATGGCATTCGCTGTGACATCCTTGGTCCTGATCCGGATGTTTCGGTCAGGCTGGGACGCCTTGAGAAGGCTTTGACCCGCGAGGATGAGTTCATCACCTATATCGCGCGCAATATGGAGCGGGCGCGCGGGTTTCACATCATGATGCGGGCGCTGCCGCGCATTCTGGAAGAGCATCCCAAGGCGCGTGTCATCATGGTGGGCGGCAATGAGACCTCCTATGGGGTTGAAAGCAAGCATCCCAAAGGGCTGCGGGGCGAGATGGAGGAGGAGCTTGGCAACCAGGTCGATTGGAGCCGGGTCTATTTCGTCGGTCGGGTGCCCTATCCTGATCTGTGCAAGATCATGCAATTGGCCCGCTGCCATATTTATCTCACCATGCCCTTTGTTCTGAGTTGGTCGCTGCTGGAATCGATGGCGATGGGTGCTACCATCGACACCTCTGACGTTGCCCCCGTCCGCGAGGCGGTGACCCATGGCGAGACCGGCATGTTGATGGGTTTCTTCGACCATGACGCGCTGGCCGCGCAGGTGGTGGATGTGCTGCAACGTCCCGATGACTATGCGCATCTGGGGCCAAATGCCCGGGCGCATGTGGTCGAGAATTACGACTTCAAGACCCGCTGCCTACCGGAGCATATTGCCCGGATGAACAGCCTGCTGCCTGCCACCAAGCAGATCCGTCTCTGAGGGAGGCTCTCGCGCCGCCTGATATATTCTGCCCGTAGGAGGGGAAGTTCTCGATGTCCTCAAGGCCGCTGCCCAAGATCACCATGACCCTTCTGGTGCGCAACGAGGCGGATATTCTCGAAGAGAACATCCGCTTTCATCACGCGATGGGCGTGGACAGTTTCATCGTAATGGACAACCTGTCCACCGATGACACGCCGGACCTTCTGGCGCGGCTTGGCGTTGAATTCGACATCGAGGTCTTGCGGCAGGAGGACGACGACTACGCGCAGGGCACTTGGGTGACCGAGATGGCCCGGCGGGCGGCCCGCGAGCGTGGGGCAGATTGGGTCATCAACAATGACGCGGATGAGTTCTGGCTGCCGGAGCAAGGCACGCTACGAGATCTCTTGGCCAGCCTGCCGCCCGAGACCGCTGTGCTGTCGGTGGCGCGCCACAATGCGGTGGTGACAGCCCCTGCCGATGCGCCGCTTGAGGGGCGCAGCCACCCGCGCCAGACGGTGGTCTTTGAAGCGCAAAGCCGCAATGCCACGGGGCAGCCTCTACCCGGAAAAGTTCTGCATCGCGCCAGCCTTGAGGTCACGGTGGCCCAAGGCAACCATGCGGTCAGCGCTCTCGACGGGGCGGTGGAGGAGGCGGGCACCCGGCTGCGGATACTGCATTTCCCCTATCGCAGCCTCGCCCACTACAAGGACAAGATCCGCCTCGGCGGGGCCGCCTATGCGCGCAATACCACGCTGCCAGTGGGGGTAGGGGCCACCTGGCGCACCCATTATTCGGCGCTGGCGGGCGGCGCGGGGCTGGACCAGTTCTGGGCCGAGCTGACGCAGACCCCGGAAGAGGTGACGATTGGGCAATATGTCGGAGACCTGTTTGCTTGCGACACCCTGCGCGCGTTTTTCGCAGCCCCTGCGGCGCTGGACGTGGCGCGGGCGCATCTGTTGACCCGCAGTGCGGAGCTTGTGCGCGACTTCGCGACCAGTCAGGCGCATTTCATCTCAAGGGCGGGGCGCGACCTGAGATGGCACCGTCCGATGTATTACAATCTGCGCTTTGCGGTTGCCAGCGCCGAGGCGCATCTGGAGCGACTGACGGCGCTGGTGCAGGGGCGCGAGGCCCGGGCGCTGTGCCGCAGCTTTGCCGAGCTGCGCGATGTCTTCTCGCTCTTTCCCCGCAACGGGTCTTTGCGCGACTTTCTCGCGGTGCTTCTCGAGCAGAGCTGCCCTGAGGCGGTGGCGCGGCTGCGGGCGGATTGCGCGGGCAAGCGGGTGATCCTGCACACCAGTTGTCGTCCCCGGTTCAATGCCTCGGCGGAAACGGTTGCCTCCTTTGCCCCGCTGGAGGGTGCCTATCACCACATCATCCTCTATGGGGCAGAGGGCAGCCCCAGCGAAGCGCAAACGCCGCTTGGGTTTGACTATGATGGCCGCTTCCTCAAGGTCCCGGCGCCGGACAATTACGAAGGCCTGCACCGCAAGCTGTTCTATGCCTATCTCCTGTTTGACCTGCTGACCACACCTGAGCTGGTTGTGAAGATTGACGACAATATCCTGATGCAGGATGCACCCGCCTTTGCGGCCTGCCTCGATCGGGTAGCGGCCGCCAAGGTGGCTTGTGCGGGACGCCGGGTCGGCGGCGAGCGGCATGATGGCCAGTGGCACGGCTGGCATATCGGCAAATGCGCCGATCCCCTGATCGAGACGCGCGGCTATCAATATCCGCTGCCGCGGGACTATGCGGCCGGGGGGCATGGCTATGTGCTCGGGCCCGAGGGTCTGCGTGCCTGTGGCTATATGTACCTCGCCATGCAGGCGTTTTTCGCTATGCCCGCGGTCGGACTGGAGGATGCCTGCGTCGGCCACGCGCTTTACGCACAAAACATGGAGCTGATGGACCTCTCTGATCCGGACAATCTGCTGGCGCTGCCGGGGCTGACCACCAAGGAATCGCTGCGCCGTGACCGGGCCTGGCGCGCGGTGATGGGCGATCCGGGCGACCTGGGCTGACCGCTGCTTAGGGCTTCGGTTTGCCCAGCCATTTCATATGCGTGAGCTTCCGCTCCAGCACCGTCTCGACCAGATTCGGGTCGAAGGGCACCTCAAGAAAGGCAAAAAGCGCGCGCCAGGCCTCTGGCCCCTGCACATAGGTGTTGTAGTGCATCTTGAGGCAGCGATCCGGAAAGCGCGCCATGGCGCTCTGATACAACGCTTCGGCCTGCTCAAGCTGGGCGATCACCTCTGCGCGCTCCATGGTTTTCCACCAGCCGGACCGGCAGACCTCCGCATGATCCCGGGTGTTGAAGACAAAGCGCGCCCCCGGCAGATAGCGGGTCAGGAACTCCAGCATGGGCAGAAACATCTGTGGATCTTCGTGCCAGCGAATCTCCTTAAAGCCGATCACCCGCGTATCTGCCTCTGGCCGTAGCACATGGCGCAGGAAGCTCTCGGCGAGATGCCGCCCCAAGGCATCGACATCGATCCCCTGATAGCCATACCAGGGCTGGTGCGGCCCCAAGGCCAAGAGAAGACCCCACACCGCAGGGCTCGCCAAAGCGAGCCACCCGCAGCGCCACGAGGCCGACGTCTTTCCCAGCACACGTTTGGTACGGCCAGTAAGAGAATCCCTTCGCGCCGCCACAGGGCCAACGCACGGGATTCGGGCAAGGCGGCCTCCCAATATGTTGCTCTAGGGACACAGCTTAGGCGAATTCTCGCTGTCAGACCCCTGCCGCAAGAGGGCCGCCTAAAAGGAGTGTTGCGACGTCGACCCTTATGGCAAAGGGCCGTTTCCCTGCCGCCTGATAAAGCCTCAATCCTCTGCAGCCCCAGCTGGCCTGTCGGGCAGCTTCGATCTGAGCCCCGACAACATTCTACCCAAAGAGGTACTGCCTCGCAGGACCAGCGTATCCCGGTATAGCCAATGGAAATCGCGATTCTGGCCCGGTTCTGGCGGGAATCGTCTATGCGGGCCTTTTGGCCCTCTTGCCCGTTGTCCTCCAAGCTCAAACCCAGTCTGAAACCCGTCACAGCCTGCTCGACCCCTAATCTGTGGGGTAAAGCCTTGGCAAATCGGTCACATTTGCGGTTTTTTGCCCAGTTCAGCACATCTTTCTTGATGAGTGCGACCGAAACCCATTATCCCTGCTGCGCGAGAGTTCTTTGGGGCAGGTCGTGTGTTGACGTGTCCCCGGGGGGGCGCATAGATTAGTCGCAATCCCCGCCGGCAGGCAGGGCAGATTTCAAAACGATACTCTTATCGAGAGGAAGAGGAAGAAATGGCTGAAGTTAACGGAACCCTGAACAGCGAAGCGCTGGCAGGCACCGCCAGTGCCGATGTTATCAGCGCTTTTGCTGGTGACGATACCATCAACGGCGTCGGCGGCGATGACCTCATCTACGGTGGTGCCGGCAACGACAACATCTCCGCTGGCACTGGCAACGACACGATCAATGGCGGTGCAGGCGACGACACGATCGTTGACGAGGGTGGCGCCAACGTCATCCACGCTGGCGATGGTGCCGATGTCATCGAAACCGGGTTCGACGCTGGTGTTGATGGTGTAACCCAAGCGCAAATCGACGCGGCTGATCAAGCCGTGACCGATGCGACCACTGCGAATGCCGCTGCTCAGGCCACCCTGGCCGCAGCGACCACTGCGAACACCACTGCGCAAAACAACCTGACCACTGCAACCACTGCGAACACCACTGCGCAAAACAACCTGACCACTGCGACCGCGGCGAACACCGTAGCTCAGGCCGCTGTGACCGCAGAGCAGGCAGACGTGACCGCAGCAGAAACCGCGGTGTCGGATGCAGAAGGCGTTCGTGACGCAGCCCAGCTGGACCTGATCCAGGCCCAGAACGCGCGTATCCTTGTCGACGACGGCGACGATTCGAACGACACCGCTGGCGAGCTCAGTGCGGATACTGATCTGGCGAATGCTCAGACTGCATATGACAACTCTGTCACGGCTCTCACCGCCGCCAATGCCACTCTGGCCACCGAGCAAGGGGAACTGGCGACCGCACAGGCTGCTGCTGCAACCGCCGCAAACGATCTGACAGATGCTCAGACCGCAGCTGATACTGCGGCAAACGATCTGACAAATGCTCAGACCGCAGCTGATACTGCGGCAAACGATCTGACCGCCGCTCAGAACGCGGCAAAAGCTGCATCTGCAGCTCTGGCCGCTGCTGTTGCTGCGGAAGCCGCGCTTGGTAACACGGTTATCGATGCTGTCTCCGCCACCGCCGTTTACGGTGGCGACGGTGATGACACGCTGATCATCGACACTCTGGCCGACGGTGACGTGATCACCGACGGTCTGGGTGCCTCGACCGTTGGCGGTGTCTCCGGCGTGACCGTTGAAGGTATCGAAACCATCATCTTGTCCGATCTGGGTGACTATGAACTGGATCTGAGCGAGGACGATGCGTTCACCACCGTCAGCACCCCGATCACCACTTCTGATGTCGATGATGCTGACGATGCCAGCATTCAGCTGATCGGCTATGATGCTGACACCGGCGCAATCAGCAACATCAACTCCGATGGCGGTACCGATGATGAAGATCCGGGCATTGTCATCAACGGCACCCGCTATGTGGACGGTGATGAGCTCGCGACGGCAGCTGGCGGCATTGTTGCCGTGAGCCTCTCCGGTGGCAACTATAATCTCGAGTACACCGCTCCGGGCGATGGCGACATTGCGGTTCTGAATGCAGGTACTCTTGGCGATGACGCCACTGCAGATGAAACTCTGATGGTCACCGTCACCGATGTGAACGGCAACGAAGGTGAAACTGAAGTTGTTCTGTCCTACGGCTTTGGCGCAAACATCAATATTGGTGAAACAGCTCCTGGCGCGGGTGATGCTTGGACAAATTCGACCCGGATCAACGGCGATGCCACTAACAACATGCTGACCAGCGGTGAAGGCAACGACACCATCATCGGTGGCGACGGCAACGACACCATCACCCTGAACGGCGGCAACAATGTCTCCTACGCGGGTGCGGGCGATACCGGTACTGACCGGGTCTACATCAACGGTGGCGGCGATAACATCGTTGGTGCTGGCGACGGTACTGACCGGGTCTACATCAACGGTGGCGGCGATAACATCGTGTACCTGGGCCTTGGTGCCGACGAGGCCGAGATCAACGATGACGGCAACAACACCATCTGGTCCGGTGCCGATGATGCCGCCGACCAGATCGACGTCTTCGGTGACGGCGACAACGTGATCGGCCTTGGTGACGGCGCCGACCAGATCGACGTCTACGGCCACGGTCACAACACCATCTATGGTGCTGCTGGTTCCGACAACATTTATGTCGACGGCGACGGTGACAACATCGTCTTCGGTGGGGCAGATGCAACCGCGTCGAACGTGATCTCTGTAGATGGTGAAGGCGCCAACACCATTTACAACGGTGCTGGCGATGACTCTGTCTACGTTTCTGCTGCTGCAACTGGCGCAAACACCTTCTACGGTGGTGCAGGCGACGACACCTTCGTCTTCGCAGATGGCGCAGCCGGTACGCTGATCTTCGAAGCAGGCCAAGGCAACGACACTGTCGATGCTGGCTCCAATGGTGCAGCTCTGCTGGACGATGATGCGCTGATGATCGATCTGGCAGCCTTTGGCTATGCAGACGGCGATGCGGTTCTGGCCGATATGGCGAACGACACCGTTGGTGGTCAAAACGGCGTTCTGCTGACGCTGAGCGCAGGCCAGACCATCTTCTTTGATGGCGCTGACCTGACCGACTTCCAGCAAGCAACCGTCAGCGACTGGGCGATCCTCTGATCCAACCCTGTCGGGATTATCTTCGGAAAGGGCGCCTTCGGGCGCCCTTTCTTTTTGCGCTACGTGATCGGGTTGTGCGGTGCCGCAAAGAGGCGGCCCCGGCAAAGGTCTCTTCGATCTCTCTGTCGTGGTGCTGGAACAGGGCATCACGTTTTGGACCGGGCCTATGCGCCGGTCGATTGCGATCTGCCGCATTGATCTAGTGAAATGTGGGGTGACTAGCAACTTCTGTGGTTGCCGCCCGTATCGCAAGAAGTTTCTGACCGTCCAGGCCTGTGATCGAGTGCGAACTTCTGTCAGGCCTCAGTGAGCGGCATTTCCAAAAGCCGCGGGCCGGGATGGTGATCAGCGGATCGGGTCCAAATCTGTATTCCGAGCTTTGTGCTCGCAGTTGCTAACTGGTTTTCCCTATCCGGATCTATTCGATCATTTTGCCCATTCAGGTCATCGTCTTCTTACCCCCTTGGCACCGTTGCTAGCGGCCCGGCATGAGCATCATGCCGTGGCTGCTAACACCGGATCCTTGTAATCTTCGTTCTTTGTCAGCATCGCCCATATCTGCCGGGCCATCTTGTTGGCCAGCGCAATGGCGACCAGCATCTTGGGCTTGCGCGCCAACATGCGTGACAACCAGCTGCCCTCCGCAATCGAGCGCAGTCCAAGCCAGTTCAATCGAGACATTGCTCCAATAATCAGGAGCCGTCGGATGTCGGCCTGACCGGCCTTGGTCATACGTCCCAAGCGCTCTTTGCCTCCGGACGAATGCTGCCGGGGCACGAGGCCCAACCAAGCCGCAAAGTCGCGTCCTGATTTGAACCCGGCCATATCTGGCCCGAATGCTTCCACCGCGATCGCTGTCAGGGGGCCAACACCCGGCATGGTCTGGAGCCGACGCGACCTGTCTGACTGGGAAGCCAGCGATGCGAGTTTCTTGTCCCGGTCGGCGATACGTGCTGTTTTCTCAGCAATCTGTGCCAGCAGGTCCTTGCACTCATCCCGGATCAGCGCAGGTAAGTCTGAAGTTTCATCCTCTAAAAGCACCGTTATACGATCAATGGAGCGAACTCCTGCAGGAAACACATGGCCATGCTCGTACAGCAGAGCCCGCAAGGCGTTTACATCCGCGGTACGCTGATGGATCAATCGTTCCCGGCCGCGGAACACGGCCGCGCGGGACTGCTGCTCAACCGTCTTGCGCTCCACAAAGCGCATTTCCGGCTGCCGGGCCGCGATTACGATCGCCTCGGCATCGGCAGCGTCATTTTTCTGACGTTTGACTTATCATCAGTTGGCCATAATGCGGAGGAACCTGCGCAGACTTGCTGTTTGCCGGCGTTTTCGCC
>NZ_PXNU01000089.1:0-9514 GCF_041300735.1 Phaeobacter sp. SYSU ZJ3003
ATGACACGCGGTCAATCGTAACATGGGTCAGGCCATCAAGCCGCAATACCATATTCACAGTCATAACAATTACCTTTGCCGCTCATGGAGACTTTGAAGCCATGCTGGCGGAGGATCTTCTGGTAGTCATGCGAACAGTATTGGCTGCCCCTGTCGCTGTGGAAGATGCAGCCTTTGGGTGGCATTCGGAAGGCGATGGCCATCTTTAGCGCCCGGATCGCCAGGTCACGCTTCATGCGATTGCTGACGGCCCAACCGATCACGCGCCGAGAATGAAGGTCCAGGATCACCGCCAGATACAGCCACCCTTCGCGGGTCCAGATGTAGCTTATGTCGCCAGCCCATTTCTGGTTCGGCTGATCTGCTTTGAAGTCGCGATCCAGCAGGTTCGGGGCGATGTTGAACGTATGATCGCTGTCTGTGGTCGCCTTGAACTTGCGTGTTCTTTCAACGCTGATCCCGTTTTCGCGCATCAGGCGGCCCACGCGCCGATGGCCAACATCGATGCCAACTTCCTTGAGTTCTTCAGTCATACGTGGCCTGCCATAGCTGCCCAAGCTCAGACGGGATTGTTCCTTGATGTGGGCCAGAACGACCATATCGGTGCGCTGCCTGCGGCTGGCGGGACGGTTCCGGAAAGCCCGCAAGCCACGCGAGCTGACATTCAAGACCTGGCACAGCCGGTCGATCGGGAAGGTCCCGCGATGTTCTTCGATGAACCGAAACCTCATGGCTTTTGGCTCGCGAAGAACTGGGTGGCTTTTTTTAATATATCCCTCTCCTCCTTGAGGATACGGTTCTCGCGACGAAGTCGTTCGTTCTCACGCGCCAGCTCGCGATCCTCGGGCGGGACCACATCCGTGTCGCGGTGCGCGTTCACCCACTTGTTAAGCGTCGAAAGCCCAACGCCCAAATCATCCGCAACTTGTCGCCGTGTCAGCCCGCTCGTCAGCGCAATTCGCACTGCATCCTTGCGGAATTCATCCGTTCTTCCTGTGCCCATAGTTCGTCTCCTTTGCTGCACATTATGCTATCAAAGGAGCGGCACCAAACCGCGACAGGTCCAAAAAGTTCGATGGTCTCGTAGGTGTTTGCGGTGTCGTAAGCCATGTCTGGTCTCCAGTGTTCGGTTATAGAGCCACCACGTGAGTGTGGGGGCATGGCCGAATGTCTGGTTTCCGAATCTGCCCGGGTCAGGGACGGCGCAGCCGCCGGCTTGCCGGGCGCAAAAGTTTTCCGAGCGCAGCACCCGACACAGGCCCGCGCTCACGCACGGGATCGCCCCAAGCCATATGTACCGCCCTCGCCGAAAAGTTTTGCGATCCTTGACGCGGGCTGATTTGGGGGCCATCCGGAGGATATGCTTCCGCACTCATGTGTGTGTGTTTTGACGGTAGGTTTGCCCGACCCGAGCAGGCAAACGGCCCGACCGGACGCGGGAGACGGATGGAGTGGCGGGATCGTTTTGCTCTCAAGCAAAACAGACCAGAGCGCAATCCGGCGGAGCGGCCGGGGAGGGACGTGCTCGCGAGGCGGGCAAACCGGGGGCCTAGGTGCAACGCCGCGGTGAGGCCGCATGGCCGAATGCGCGACGGACCGAAGGGCCGTTCTCCCCTGCGACACGCGAAGCCGAGCGGGGGAGGCCGCAAGGCAAGCATCCAAGTCGATGCTCGAGAGCACAAAACCGACACACTCTGCTTCCAAACAGCGCAAATTGTCTGGTCTGCTGAGGGGTTCGAATGTATAAAAGACCTTAGTATCATTGAAAATGATCATTCAGAAAGAGCAACTCGACCTTGGCTTCCGCCCAACAACTCATCGGTCTCGTCAAGAGCCACGCAGAAGGGGACGCTGATCGTTTTTACGATCTGGCGATGCAACTCTCTGCGGCTGAAGAGCAGAAGGGACATACCCGTCTGGCTGAACAGTTGCGACAATGGGCCGAAGCGGGACAGAAGCCGCCTTCGAAGCGAACCCCTGCGATCACTCCTATCGCAACACCCCGCGGTGATCTGGCGGAGTTCCTTGCCGCGTCCTATCCGACCGAGCGCCTCGTCGATGTCATCTTGCCAGACAGGATCGAGAGCGAACTCGCGCATCTCGTTGTCGAGACACGAATGCGCGAAAAGCTTGAGGCAAAAGGGTTAAAGCCACGGCGCCGCGTTCTCCTCTCCGGCCCTCCCGGAACCGGCAAGACTCTGAGTGCTTCAGCGCTTGCCGGTGAGCTGCAGTACCCCCTCTTTTCGGTCATGCTCCACGGGCTGATCACGAAGTTCATGGGCGAAACGGCGCAGAAGCTGAAAATGATCTTCGACGCCGTCAAGACGACGCGTGGTATCTATCTCTTCGACGAAATCGACGCTTTGGCTGCGGCCCGGGGCGGCGAGAACGACGTCGGCGAAGCCCGACGGGTTCTGAACTCGTTCCTACAGTTTCTGGATGAGGATGCTGGTCCTTCGATCATCATTGCGACTACAAACCTGCCCGGAATTCTTGACCGCGCTGTGCTGCGCCGCTTTGATCTCGTGTTGCCATATGTCATGCCCGATGGCCCGGCAATTCGGCAGGCGCTCGAACGCCGTTTGATCGGCTTCTCACTCTCTCGCATGGGCTGGAAACGGGTGACAGATGTTGCGACAGGCCTCTCAACGGCCGATGTTGTGGCGGCGGCGGAAGATGCCGCTCGACGTGCCGTGCTGAATGATACTGACAAGATTGCGACACAGGATTTGCTTGATGCCCTTGAACGCCGACGGTCGCTCCAAGAACTAGGGACCGATGACAATGGCACGAGACCTTCGGCACTTCCACCTTCGCAATCTCGGACAACCGCGCCCGTTCCAGGCAAAGGGCGGAGGCGGGTCCAAAAGACCAAGTGATGTCCCCAATCGCGCGGCGCACGCCCAAGCATTGCTTCAGGCCATCGACGCGCTGCCGGATATTCCGGCAGCCGAACTTCCCGGCGTCTATCTGGAAGTCCGCTCGCGTGTCGACGAGCGCCTGAAGAAAGACAGCCTCGACGCTAGTGGCCTGACTCTCCTTCGCGTCGCCGAGACCCCTGATCCAGGTGGCGCCGAAGAGCGCGCGACGGTGTTTGCGACAGCCAAGGGTATTGAAAAGCTGCGCAAGAAGGTCGAGCAATTTCGGACGGAGGACACACCCGACCGGGAAAAGGATGGTGAAATCGTCCCAGGTCGTCCGAAGAACGCGGATCTGGTGCAGAGCGTCGCTGCCATCACAGAAGCGGGATTGCGTGCCCTCTGGCGCAGCCCTCCAGGCAAATTTCCCGCAGCGGATATTGCAACCGTCTGGGAGGTTTGGCTCGAGCCTGAAATGACCGAAGCTTTCGTCGCGGCCGCACCGAACTATGGCGTTACCGTGGGAGCAGATCGGCTGGAGTTTCCCGAAGATATCGTTGTGATCGTAGAGGCCGATCGCAATCAGCTCGCCCAAGCCGTCCGCCGACTAGGCGGCGTGCGCGCCCTTGCTGCTCCCACCATCACAGCGGATTTCTTCGACGGCTTGCCGGTGGCAGAACAGGCGCAGTGGGTCGACGAACTCGCGGGTCGTACGACCTACACTGACAATCCCGATCCTAGCTACGTCACGCTTTTGGATACCGGTGTCAGTCGCGCGCATCCTCTCATTCAGCCGGCGCTCAGCGTGGATGACCGACATGCCGCCAACCCGGCCTGGGGGCTGGAGGATGTGAAGGGCCATGGCACGCAGATGGGAGGACTGGCGCTCTTTGGAGACCTGACGCCGAAACTGCACCAGGCGAATCCGGTTTCTGTCGTGAACCGTCTGGAATCCGTGAAGCTGCTGCCTGATGCAGGGATGAACCCGCATCATCTCCTCGGCGCGGTTACCAGGCAGGCGATCAATACAGTAGAACAGGTCGGCCCCCGGCGCCGGACCTTCACCATGACCACGACGACGGGTGAGGACACCCCGCATGACGGCGCGCCGACGTCCTGGTCGACGGAGGTCGATCAGCTCGCCGCCGGTGTTTCAGGTGAGGTGAAACAACAACGCTTGGTGCTTGTCTCCGCAGGGAATACCGACAACTTCACCTTTGGTCCCGGAAACTACCTGGACCGATGCGATCACGAAGACAACGAAATCGAGTCGCCTGCCCAAGCGTGGAATGTTCTGTCTGTTGGGGCCTTTACAGAGAAGACCGTACTGCCAGACGGAGAGCCGGCCCAGGCGCTTGCACCATTCGGCGATCTATCGCCAGCTTCGAGAACTGCATCGTGGTCGTCCCATTGGCCGAACAAGCCGGACGTCGTCCTTGAGGGTGGAAACTGGGCGCTAAGTGCCATGCCACCGCCAATGCGGCATGGATGGTTATCGCTGCTTTCGACTCACCACAATTACCCAGTCCGATCCTTCACATTCACCTTCGATACCAGCGCGGCGACCGCGCTTGCCGCGAAGGATGTAACGGAACTCTGGTCGGACTATCCGACGCTTTGGCCCGAGACAGTGCGTGGTCTCTACGTGTCGTCAGCGCGGTGGACGCAGCAGATGCGTGCGCATCTGCCGGCCCAGCCAAACAAGGGTCACTTCACGCCCCTTTTTCAGCGCTATGGGTATGGTGTGCCGGACATGGCGCGTGCCCGCCGCAGCGCGTCGAACGCGCTGACCCTCATCGTGGAAGATACGATTACGCCGTACGGGATTTCAGAGAAGACCGGCGGTGATGTCCACAATGAAATGAAGCTGTTCGCCCTTCCCTGGCCCGTTGAGGCTTTGCGCGCGCTCGGCAATGCCGATGTGACCTTGCGGGTGGCACTCAGTAGCTTTATCGCTCCGAACCCGTCCGAAGCCTCGCGCGGCGTTCGGTATCGCTACGCGTCCCACAACTTACGTTTCCAACTCAATCGCGCTGGCGAGAACGAAGCCCAATTTCTGGCCCGGATCAGCAAGGCGGCCGAACAGCCCGATGGTCCTGCAAGCGACGAAGATGATCTTTGGGACTTCGGTAGCAATCGGCGCCATGTCGGGTCGCTCCATATAGATCAGCTGACATGCAGGGCTTCAGATCTGGCGCGGCGCAACTTGCTGGCTGTTCACCCAGTCACCGGTTGGTGGAAGTCGAAAAAGCTTCTCGCTGAGAGTTTGCCTTCCGTACGCTACGCACTGATTGTGGAAATCGACGCAGCAGAGTTGGACACCGAGCTCTACGCCGAGGTTCAAGTTGCTGTTGACGCATTGATTGCCGCTCAAGCAGTTGTACAAGTCTGACTTTAATCGAAACTCCGCGCGGCACTTCCGATCTAGCAGTCTCATCTACACCGGAACGCCATATGAAGTGGCAGTTCGATCGCTCTATTGAAGCAAGCACAGCAAAAGGGGAACCGTGAACCCACGGCTCCCCTTGCAGTTCAGATGTTCAAGCCTCGTACCAAGGTCACGCGACCAGCGAGAGCCCCGTGCCCGCGTCCTGCGGTTGCTCACCGCTGTCGATGAACGGGATGATCGAGAAAGTCTGGCCACCGCGCTGTTCTTCGTTCTGCACGGCGTTCACGCGCAGGTCGCCATCGGGCGTGTTGATCAGCAGCGACAGGTAGTCATTGCCCGTGCGGCTGCTTTTGGCCATCCAGGCCGAGCCAACGCGGATCGGTGTGCCCCGGGGCGAGCTGACCTCGATCCGGTAATCGGGGTGGGTCTCCTCCGTCTTGAAGCTGTTCTCGATCAGCATGAACTCCAGATCGAACATCATGTTGGCGATGTAGCCGGTGAAGGCGTTGTCGGCGTCCATGGCGGTGAGCTCGCCCGAGATCGAGCCGGATTTCATCAGACCGTTCGAGACCAGTGGGATGATCTCGAATTCGCCGCTCTGGGCCGCGCGCGCCTCTTTCGTCTGCACCGCGTTGACCCGGAACGGGCCTAGGCCCACATCGATCTGCATCGAGATATAGGGGTTTCCGCTGGTATTGCCCGTCTCGTTCCAGGCCGTGCCGATGCGCACCTTGCGGCCAGACTTGTTGACCGCGGTCACGTCGTAATCCGGACTGCGCGCGGACATCTTGGCCCGTGCCTCAAGCTGGATGGCGATGTCAAAGCGTGACGAGTGGATCATGCCGGTGTACTCGGCGGCTGCGGTCTCGACGTTGCGGGTGAGGGTTCCTGCGAACATGGGATGGTTCCTTTTGGATTGGCCGGTGCCTGACGTCCTTGCCAGCGCATCCGGGATTGCTTTCTCGACCCCTTGAGGGATCACAAATCAGAAAGCTTGCTTTCCCTTTATGCCCCGCCCCCAGCTTCGCGATGCCGTCTGAGTAGGTGTGCCGCCGCGCCCCCGGGTGCTGCCTCCTGCCCGTCTGATCTTGATTGGCGGCCCGGATTTTCCGCAGCGTCCTTCGATTGCGCGATGAAGAACTCCGCCGCTTTTCCGTTCAACCGGTGCCCTTCCCGGTCGGTCAGACCGATGCAGCTGCCGTTCAGCACATAGATGATCAGGTACTGACCCAGCCGGTCCTTGCGCACAACATAGCCGGTATTGACCCAATGCACAGTCTGACCGGCATCGACGGCGGCCTTGATGTCTTCGAGAGTCATGCGAACCTCCTTACGAGGAATGGTGGGGAAACGACGCAAGAAGCCCGGTCGTCCAACCGGGCTTCCATGCAGCATTAGTTTGGCCAACGGCCGAGACCTGTCAGGCACCTTGCGTGGCTTGTGTCGCGCGCGCCGCCATCCAATCCTTCAAACCAAGAACCGTTCTGCCGGCGGCGACTTCAGATGCCCAGGCGGCCCTTGGGTCGCCGCAGGGCTCATCGCCGGAATGCCGGTCGATGTGGCCATTGGCCATCCATGGCTCGGGCTGGATCCGACGCAGCCAGTCCGCCATGCTCGGGATACGGCCCTGGCAGTCTTCGCGGACATGCTGCTCGCCGATCCAACGCACGGGAATGTCCCGACCCGCGCTATTGGTCAGGGTCAAGCCGAAGACACGCTCCGCTTCGAACAGGCCTTGGGCATGGTGACGCAAGGCGCGGTGCGTGAAAAGCGCGAGGTGCTCTTTCGAGGCGTCAAACCAATCGTGCACAGCCTGATAGTCAGACGGCACCCCGCCGAATTTCCGGGCAGAGCTTTCAGCGTGATGAAGCGGATGTGCCATCTCAAAGTCCCTCGTCATAGCTGTGCGAGCATTCAACGTAGCGGTCCGCATGATCGAGCGTGATGCTGTCGGCTGCGATGTCCCAGGTCAGCGTGCCATAGCCGCCTTCGTTGTTCTCGAACCCAGGATGATGGTGATAGGCGAGCGACCAGGCGAAATCGCCCACTGCGGTGACAAGCGGTTCCGTCAGTTTGACCTCCGCAGGCTGCACGGTCACATCCTCGACATTGCCGGAGTCGCCATAGCCTTCGTACTCGGCGGTGACCTCGCTGATGCCAAGCGCTCGTAGTTGCGCGAGCAGCTCCGCTCGGGATGCCTTCAAGGTGGTTTCGCGCTCGGCGCGCCACTGAGCCGCCAGCGCGGCATAATCGATCTGGGGGTTGGTCATGGGTCTGTCCTTTTGTCAGATGTTGGGGGGCCGGGCGTGGCATTGGTCGGCGCGTGCCCGGAAAGCACGGACCGGCCAAACTCCGATCCGCGACGCCCGTCCCAAAGCCCGCTTTGACTTTTCAGGCGGCTTGGTCTGCCTTGATGGCAGGCCTCTGCCCCACGATCCGGGCCAGAATGTTCCCCGTGTCGATCCCGTTCCCATGCGGCAGGAACACCCGCAGCTGGAACGCGATGATCTCGGTGAAGCAGCCGAGGGCCTTGAGGCTTTCGATCATGCCCCGATCCGCACCAGAGAGCTCGAGACGCATCTCGCCTGCGACGCGGCGACGGGTCAGGGTGAGACCCCGGCCCAGATCGACCGGCGCGGTGGTGCCGAGGGCGGCGGTCAGCATCTCTTGCGGCGTTCGCGGGTTGGAGACGAGGAAGCGGGCGCGGAGCGCGGCCGCCCCTTCCTCGCTCAACGTGCGCCCGATCATGGCCGTCGCCCCGTCTGGCGTGACACGGTAGATCCGCTCATTGGTGGTCGGAATGTCCTTCCAGATCGGCAGCAGCAGCCCGGTCAGCAGGTAGAGCTTGGTCGTGGTGGTTTTTGGCAAGGAGGCAGCCTCGGCATCCCAAAGCCGTGCAAACTCGGGCCTGTCGATCTCTTCCCAAGCCGAGGACTCGAACCGTGCCTCTTCGAGATAGCTCGACCCGTTGGGCCGCACCGCCTTGCGCATCAGCGTGACGATGTCCTCGTCATACATCTGCATGGGCCGCGCCGAGATGAGCGCCGCGCGACCGGAGGCGCGATTGACCATGGGCAGCTTGTCCGGATTGCGCGATATGGCCTCTTCGGCGTCAAGGACATGCACCGGATCCGTGACCTCGAGCCCGATGATCCGCGTCACCGCGCCGGATTTCGGGCAGGTCCAGAGATCCTCCGTGGAGACCTGTTCGATCTTGTCGCCGCGCAGGGTTTCGACGCCGAGATCGAGCGTGCCCGCCGCGCGCGCCCGCTCAGACTGATCGGCAATCCGCTTCATGAACTCTGCAAAGAGCGCGTTCTGCATGTGGATGGGAAGGGCAAGCACCCGGTTGAGAAAACGCTGGATCGGGGGAAGCTCTTCAAGGAGCACCCCGTCCTTGTCGATCAGCCGCAGGGCCGTCCAGTCGGTGAAGCTCTCGTAGCTCATCGCCTCAGCGCGCCCGGCGGCAAGATCGGCGAAATACCCGCGCAGCGCGGCCCGTGCGATCGGGCTTTCGAGATTGTCCTCCTC
Source organism: Phaeobacter sp. SYSU ZJ3003 (assembly GCF_041300735.1). Lineage (NCBI taxonomy): Bacteria > Pseudomonadati > Pseudomonadota > Alphaproteobacteria > Rhodobacterales > Roseobacteraceae > Phaeobacter > Phaeobacter sp. SYSU ZJ3003. Next base: position 8,779 of record NZ_PXNU01000089.1, read on the forward strand.
GCGGAACATGCCTTGCGAGCCGGTCTCGCGCTGACCCTTGGTCAGGGCCCCCAGCTGATCGAGGCGTTTGGCAATCGTCGAGGTGAAGCGCTTCTCGCCATGCACATCCGAGGTGCAGACCCGGAAAAAGGGCGCGCTGACTTGGGCCGAGCGATGCGTGCGGCCGAGCCCCTGGATGGCCGCATCGGCGCGCCAGCCGGGCTCCAGCAGGTAGTGCCGCCGCCGCTTCTGGTTCTTCGCCGTTTGCGCCGCGTGATAGGACCGGCCCGTCCCGCCTGCGTCAGAAAAGATCAGGATATCCTTTTCGCCGTCCATGAAGGCTTGGGTCTCGGAGGAATTGCTGCTGGCGGCGCGCTTCTCGATGAAGAGATGGCCGTCCTCGGCCTTGAGGGGCCGGATGGACCGCCCCGTGACTTCTGCCACGGCCTCGTCGCCAAAGGCCCAGAGGATCTGATCCAGCGCCGATGGGATCGGTGCCAGAGTCATCAACTCCATCATGGCCGCATCGCGCAAAGCGAGCGCCTCGCGCGAGACGACCAGCGCCCCGGTCTCATCCCGCAAAGGTTCCGCCACCATGTTGCCGTCAATCTCCACGAGCTTTTGCGCATGGATCGGGAAGGCCTGTTCGAGGTAGCCCAGAACATAGTCGCGCGGCGTCAAGGTACCCTCTGTGAGTGCTGGACGTAATCTCCCCAAAACGGCTGGATGAAAATTCCCCAGTTTAGTGCGGATGCCG
>NZ_PXNU01000009.1:0-165318 GCF_041300735.1 Phaeobacter sp. SYSU ZJ3003
CCCGAACCAAAGGAGGATTTCATGCCGACATTTGTAAAAACCGCAAGCATTCTCGCCGTTTCCCTGCTCACCGCCGGCAGCGCTCTGGCCGACAGCCGCCATCACGGAGGCAATACCGGCGGGGCACATATGGGGGATGAAAAGCCTCAGATGCAGGGCGACCACCACGAGATGATGATGAAACACATGATGCGAAAAATGATGCAGATGCACGGCGGCTTCGCCGGGCCGTTTCGGACCTGACACTGGACAAATTGATCCCGTCCGAGGCCGCAAAGGAAAACTTCTGAGCCCCTCCCGCCGCCGGGCCTGCATTGATCATTTGCGCAGCCAGATGAAGGTTTCCGAGCGTCGCGTTTGCCGCGTTGTGGGTCAGCACCGGTCCACAGAGCGGCGATTGCCTCAGGGGCGTGCTGACAAGGAACGCCTGGTCGCCGGTATGATCGAGCTGACACGTCAATACGGCCGATATGGCTACCGCCGGGTTGCGGCCTTGCTCCGGATCGCCTACTGAAATGAACCGCACCGGGTTTGCCGGAGTCTTCAACTCCTGAGTAGGATGAAGCCGCAATGAGCAAGACAACAAATTAGTATTCTCCTGAGGTCCGCAAGCTGCGTCAGGCGAACGAGATCCTTCGCAAGGCGTCAGCGTCGATCACGCCACTAGAACCGGTGGTGTGACGTGCTCGACTTTGCGATGGCGGAGCTCGACCGCCGGTCGAAGTGATAGTGTCCTTTATCCGCTGCCTGGCAGCGCATGCCTCCATGCGCGAGAGGCGACATGCATCGCGGTGAGCATGGGGTCGAGCCGATCTGCATTCGCCATTGCCGCTGGGACCAACGGCGCGGCATGGCTCATTCCTGACGATTGCCCCTTCCACGTATTATGAGCACCTGACGAAGCGGGCTGATCCGGCCCGGTTGTCGGACCGTGCCCGGCTGATGAAGAGCATGGGTATTCAAGGCGCTCGCCATTGTCCTCGGACCAATGGCGGACAAAGGCTCGCTCCGGGGCAAGCCGCACAAGACCACGGTGCCTGACAAGAAGGCGCCGTGCCCGCTGGACAAGGTGAACCGGCAGTTCCGTGTGCCCGCGCCCAACATGCTCTGGGTCAGCGATTTCACCTATGTTGCCACCTGGAAGGGGTTCACCTATGTCGCCTTCGTTATCGATGCCTATGCCCGTAAGATCGTTGGTTGGCGTGTCAGCACCTCGGCGCATGCTGGGTTCGTTCTCGATGCTCTGGAGCAAGCTGTTCACGAGCGGCGGCCGACAAAGGCAATGGGGCTTGTTCACCACTCCGACCGCGGCAGCCAATACCTGTCGATCAAGTACACAGAGCGGTTGGGAGAAGTTGGTATCGAGCCGGCTGTCAGCAGCGACGGAGACAGTTACGAGTTCAAGCTGGTCCGCGCAGCGGATCAAATGATCCGGGGGATAATTTGAATGCGCAGAACGCCTTGGCCGAGACGATCAACGGCTTGTTCAAGGCCGAGGTCATTCACCACAGCGGCCCTTGGCGCAACCTCGAGGCAGTGGAATACGCAGCACTCGAATGGGTGGACTGCTTTAACAACCGTCGTCTGCTTGAGACTATCGGGAACATTCCGCCGGCAGAAGCAGAGGCCAATTTCGATGCGCCTATGGAAACTGAGGAACGAGCCGCGTAACTAACCGCAATCAGCCTCCGGCAAACCCGGTGCGGTTCAAACTAAATATGGCAGAGACCCATGAACTTCGTCTCAAGATCGACGCAGGCGCAGCGCATTCCGGCGCGCGGCAGTTTAAGGGCGCAATTGAAGCTGTACGCGCGGCTGTTAGGGGCCTTGAAAAGGATAGTGCCGGGGCGTTCACGAAACTCCGCAGCATCAAGCCCGAAATTGATGTTACTCCGCTGACGCGGGCCACCACCGAAACGAACAAGCTCACCAGCGCCAGCGACAAGGCGCAGCAACCATCCTTGCGTCCGCCTGTGCCCTGCGCACGTCTGAACAGGCGGCGCAGCGCCTCGCTCTCCGCATGGGGGACCTTGGCAATACTGCCGGTATCGCTCAGCTTGAAGCCACCCTGCAGCACATGCGCATCGTCCCTGACCAATGCCACGTCTACACTCGGTGTAGTCGCAGCCAAGTCGCAGTTTGACGACCTCCGCAGCTCGCTGTTGCAGACCACCGTCACCGCCGAATATTCGCGCGGAGAACAGGCCCAGCTTGCCCGCGAGATGGAAGAGGCAAGCCGCTCGGCTGCGACGCATGGCGAGACGCTGGACCGTCTCCGCGCCAAGTACAATCCGCTCTACTCCGCTTCCAAGCAGTAGGAATCCGAGCTTGAAGCCATCTCATTTGCCGAACGCACAGGCGCGATTTCGGCGCAGTTGGCGGAACAGGCCCGCGCCCGTGCTGCCCAGCAGTTGGGGGCCGCGTCAGTGGCGGTTGATCAGCATACCGCCGCGATGCAGCGCAACTCACCGGTTCTGGCATGGCGACGAGCACCATTCCCGTGGCGGATACGAAGCCGTCTATCGCGAGGATGACGCCTGCAAGCTTGCCGATGCCGTGGCCGAACTGGCGCTGCTGTCAGATATGACCCTGGCGACCCTGTCCGCCGCTGGTGCGGTGCGCCAGGTCGGGACACTGATCGACAGCTTAAGGGGCCAACGCCCCATCCCCGTGACAGGATCACCACGGGCGGGCGTGCCGGATACTCCTTTCTGCTCCGATCAGCACGCCTCTTGACCGAGCCAAAAGAACGAGCGGATTTAGAAACCGCCCGCTATAAATGAAGTGGAGAAGGAGGTGCCGTATCATGACCCTCCCTCGCCTTGACCAAGCGGAACAGTCAGTCGTTCATACGATCCTGAGAGACGCGTTCGATGACAGCTTGGACCTCGGACAACTTCCAACGAGAGGATTTACCCAGCTTGAGGGGCTTCGGAAATGCCTTGTTCTGAATATCACGGTAAATGCTGGCACGTGACCGCTGAAGCATTTGCACGAGGGTCGAAATGCCAATCAGGGCTTCGGGCGTGGGTGATGTCGGCTGCATGATGACCTCCTTGTATCTATGCGAAAGGGAGATCGGTCCATGTTTGCGCGATGCAAAAGAACTCAGGACGGCTCAGTTAGAATTCCATTCCGTTGCTTCGCTTGCTTCGCCGACTGCTGCGAGCGGTTGCCGTCGCCACCCTGCCAGTGGACAATCTCGCCTACGGAATCGGGCGGCGCTTAACAGTCGATCAATCTCGCCACCCCGGCGCCACCCCGGAAAGGTTTCCGCGGAGCGAATACCACCCCATATAGAAGGAAGTCTCCGAAAACATTGGGGAAATAATGGTAGCGGAGGAGGGACTTGAACCCCCGACACGCGGATTATGATTCCGCTGCTCTAACCAGCTGAGCTACTCCGCCACTCGCTGTGTGGAGGCGATTTACGGAATGGGGCCGGTGGGGTCAAGCAGGAAAATCGGCTGTGCAGGATTTTCTGCTCAAAAAAATGCACCGTTTTAAAATTTTACAATATTTACAGAACCTTAAATCACCAAACAAAATGACGACAAAGACAGCCACTGTGAAACCATCGCAGCCTTGGCACCCGAGCGTTAGGCTGACTGGACGCCTCCTCCCCCACCTCACCCGCTGCGAAGCGAAACCCGCGCTTTCGCCGCGTTTTTCAGAATCGCATGCTGCGCCGAGCAGCGGCGCAGTCACCGCGCAAGCGCCGCCTTCATCGCAGGATCGGGGAAACAAGTCGGAGACTGCCCCGTGGCTTCCTGCCAGCGCCCGATTGAGCGGCGGGTCTTGTAACCGGCCAGCCCATCGGCGCCGCCAACATCATGCCCCTGCCCTATGAGCGTACGCTGCATGGCGGCAACATCCGAACGCAGCAGCCCCCCGACGGAGCCCCAGCGGGCGTGAAAGTCACCGACACCGAACTGGATACGGTCCCCCACATGCCCCACGAACAGGGCGTATAGATCGCTCATGTTGTAATCTTTCAGGACATAGAAATTTGGCGTCACCACGAAGGCGGGTCCGTATCGCCCGGCAGGCATCAACAGATACCCCTGCTGACCGCGTTCATGCTCAGGAAAGGGACGCCCGGAGACACGGGTGATCCCCATTTCCTCCCAATCGGAAATAAGGCGGCCCTGATCCGGGCCTTCCAGCGCGCAAGAGACGCTGCCCGGAACTGAAACCTCAAACCCCCAGTCGCGCCCAGTTTGCCAGCCATGCCGATGCAGATAGGTCCCGATCGAGGCGATGGTGTCGGCCTCTGACCCCCAGATATCCGCGCGGCCGTCGCCGTCGCCGTCTACGGCATGTTGCAGAAAGTTTGTGGGCATGAACTGCGGCTGGCCAAGGGCGCCAGCCCAGCTGCTCTTCATTGCATGGGCGGGCACGTGACCTGCCTCCGCGATCTGCAGCGCCGCGATCAACTCGGCCGAGAAATAGTCCGCGCGCGTGCTCATGAAGCCCTTGGTGGCGAGGACCTGAAAGGCGTCATGCGGAATGGCCGCCCGCCCATAGGCGCTTTCCCGCCCCCAGATCGCGAGGATGATCCGCCCGGGCACGCCGGTCTCCCGTTCGACCCTTGTCAGACTTGCCTTGTGGCGCCGGGCCATCTGGCGCCCGGTCACCGTGGCGCCATCAACCGTGCCACGCCCGAAGTATTTCCCAGGTTTGCCGAACTCGGCCTGCCGCTGCGTTTTCGGCGTCTTGGCCGGGGCGCCAGGGGGCACCAGATCGGGCAGCTTCCAGTTCAGTGTCACGCCGTCAAAGGCGGCCTTGAACGTGCGACGCGAGACACCCGCCTGCCGAGCCTGCGGCCAGACCTCCTGCCGCAACCAGGTCTGGAACTGGCGCTCAATGGCGGCGTGGTCCTGGGCCAAGGCCGAGCCGAGGCCGCCCAGCAGCAGAAAAACAACGAGCAGAGCACGCAAAACCATGAGGGACCTTCCGGGAAACAAACATCCTCCTGATCCCACCCGATCACGGACCCCATGACAAGGGCTGAGCCTCAGCTCTCCGCGTTAGCCTCGGCCAGAACCCGCCGGGCCACCCGGAAGCACTCCAGCGCCTGCGGTACACCGCAATAAATCCCGATCACATGAATAATCGCCCGCAGTTCATCCTGTGTGACACCATTGTTCAGCGCCCCTTTGCAGTGAGTTTCCCACTCCTGCATCTTGCCCAGCGCGCCGATCATGGAAAGGTTCATCATCGACCGGGTCTTGGCATCGATGACATCATCGCCCCAGCCAAACCCCCAGCACCAGGCGGTCATCGCCTCCTGAAAGGGGCGGCTGAAATCATCCGCAGCGGCTAGATTGGCATCTACATATTCCGCCCCAAGGGTGGCGCGGCGCTGCTCAAGCCCCTTTAGAAACAGATCTTCGTCAAATGTGCTCATGCTGCGGCTCCGTGAATGCAGGATTTGGCGCCGGGCGCAGATAGCCCGGCTCAGCCAAGATGCCACTGATCTCAGCAGTATGGCCAGCATTGTCACATCAGAACGATGGATCAGGGCAGCGGAGCAGTCCGGAACAGACGGATCTTCAACCCGCCATGTGCGACCGGTGCCCCGAAGGGCAAAAAGGGCAGTTGAGTCGCCATTGCCAGACCGGTTTCGCTGGTCACGATACCCACCTGCCAGCCGGAAAAACGCTCTTTCAGGACCTGCCCCAGCGCGCCGTAAAGCGCGAAAAGCAGTTTCTTGTTGCCGATCCGCGCCCCATAAGGCGGGTTCACGATCACCAGCCCGGGCGCCCCCTCGGGCGGCATCAGATCGCTGACCGCAGCCTGCGAAAAGGACGTGCAGCCTGCAACACCCGCACGGGCGGCATTGGCAGTGGCCATCTCCACCGCGCCCGCATTCCGGTCGGATCCGTAGAACCGCAGCGGGGTCTCCTGCGAAACGACTGCGGCTTTCATCGCGGCAAAAGCATCCGCATCAAATGTCGCAAGTTGCTCAAAGGCAAAGCTGCGGCTGCGCCCGGGCGCCAGCCCCATGGCGATCTCGGCGGCCTCGATCACGAAGGTGCCGGAGCCGCACATCGGGTCCACTACTGTCTGGCTTCCGTCGAACCCGCATTCGCGCAGAAACAGCGCCGCCAGATTTTCCCGCATCGGCGCCTTGCCCACGGCCGATTTGTGGCCACGCTTGTGAAGCCCCTCGCCCGAAGTATCGACGCTGAACTGGCACAGGTTGTCCTCAATCCGGCATTTCAGCGTCACACCTGCGCCGCTCATCTCATCACTGGCATTGGGCGGAATGATCGTGGCGCCCAGCTCTTCGGACAGGGCCCGTTCGATCCGCTGGGCGGCAGCGCCTGCGTGGTAGATTTTTGACTTCTTGTTGGTCGCCACCTCGACGCGGATCGGAACATCCGCGCGCAGTACATCCGCCCACGGAAATTTCCGGGCGCGTTTGTCCAGTTGCGCAAGGTGGAAGGCCCGGAAAGCACCGATCCGCGCCAGCACGCGCGCCGCGCCGCGCAGGTACAGGTTGGCGCGCCAGACCTCGGGCCAGCCGCCCTGCACCGTGACACCGCCGGGAACAGCCCGGGGATCGGAAAATTGCAGCTCACGCGCCTCGGCCAGCAGGGCTTGTTCAAGCCCCGGCGCCGCGGTCAGAAAGATCTCGAATGTGGATTCATCTGTCATGGCACCTTCCTTAGCCGGAAACTCAGAACACCGCGACGGGAAAACGCGATTCTCCCAGCGCCCTCGCCATCCCCACAACAAGAGCTACCAATCCGGTTGATGCTGCGGTGCGGCAGCGGATTTTCGCTGCGCCCGCACTGCAAATAGGTATCTTCAGATCAACTTTAATCACAACATTGTCAGACACTTACATCATTACTAATTTTTTAGTTTGACAATCCGCCGCACCCTATGAAACTCCTGTAGCAGTCAGGTGCGAGCAACGCACATCTGGCCTTACTGACTTTAGGGAGGAGAAAGATGCGGAAGTATCTTTTGTCCGCAGCAGCGGTTTGCGCCGTGGTTGCGGGCCAAGCAGCATATGCCGACGAGGCAGCTGCCAAGAAATGGATTGATGAAGAATTCCAGCCATCGGCCCTGTCCAAGGAAGAACAACTGTCCGAGATGCAGTGGTTCATTCAGGCGGCAGAGCCTTACAAGGGCATGGAAATCAACGTGCTGTCCGAGGGCATCCCCACGCACAGCTATGAATCGGAAGTTCTGACAAAAGCCTTTGAAGAAATCACCGGCATCAAGGTGAACCACCAGATCCTTGGTGAGGGCGAAGTCGTTCAGGCGGTTCAGACCCAAATGCAGACCAAGCGGAACCTCTATGACGCCTACGTCAACGATTCCGACCTGATCGGCACCCACTCGCGTCTGCAGCTTGCTTATAACCTCAGCGACATGATGGAAGGCGATTTCAAGGCTGTGACCAACCCCGGTCTCGACCTCGACGACTTCATGGGCACCCAGTTCACCACCGGTCCCGATGGCGATCTGTATCAGCTGCCCGACCAACAGTTCGCGAACCTCTACTGGTTCCGCAAAGACTGGTTCGACCGTGAAGACCTGCAAGCGGCCTTCAAAGAGAAATACGGCTACGATCTGGGCGTTCCGGTTAACTGGTCCGCTTATGAGGACATCGCTGAATTCTTCTCGGAAGATGTGAAGAACATCGATGGCGTCGATATCTACGGCCACATGGACTACGGCAAACGCGCGCCTGACCTTGGCTGGCGGATGACCGACGCCTGGCTGTCGATGGCGGGCGCAGGCTCCAAAGGTGAGCCGAACGGTGTGCCGATCGACGAATGGGGCATCCGCATGGAAGCAGGCACCTGCAACCCGGTTGGCGCCAGCGTCACCCGCGGTGGTGCCGCGAACGGCCCGGCTGCGGTCTATGCGATCCGCAAATGGGACGAATGGCTGCGCAAATACGCGCCTCCGGGTGCGGCGTCTTATGACTTCTACCAGTCCCTGCCCGCCCTGGCCCAAGGCAACGTGGCACAGCAGATCTTCTGGTACACCGCCTTCACCGCAGACATGGTGAAGCCGAAGTCCGAAGGCAACAACACCGTCGACGACAGCGGCACCCCGCTGTGGCGCATGGCGCCCTCGCCGCATGGCCCCTACTGGGAAGAAGGCCAGAAGGTCGGGTATCAGGACGTGGGTTCCTGGACCTTCCTCAACTCCACTCCGCTGGACCGCGCGCAGGCTGCATGGCTCTACGCTCAGTTCGTGGTGTCGAAAACCGTGGACGTGAAGAAATCCCACGTGGGTCTCACCTTCATCCGCGACAGCTCGGTCAACCACGAGAGCTTCTCTGAACGTGCCGAGAAACTCGGTGGTCTGGTGGAATTCTATCGTTCGCCCGACCGCGTGGCATGGTCGCCGACCGGTGTGAACGTTCCGGACTATCCGAAGCTGGCCCAGATCTGGTGGCAGCAGATCGGTGACGTAAACTCCGGCGCCTTCACGCCGCAGGAAGCGATGGATCGTCTTGCTCAGGAAATGGACATCACCATGAGCCGGATGCAGCGCGCTGACGAGCAGGCCAACATTTACGGCGGCTGTGGTCCGCGTCTGAACGAAGAGAAGGACGCGGAATGGTGGTACGCCAATGGCGGCGCCAAGCCGAAGCTGGAGAACGAGAAGCCTCAGGGCCAGACCGTCAACTATGACGAGCTGGTTGCCCGCTGGGCCAAGAACTAAGGGCTCCCTCCCCGCCGGGCGGCTCTCCGCCCGGCCGACCCACCCCGAAGCGGCCCATGTCCTGCTTCGGGGCATTTGCAAACCCCACGGAAGCGCGGATCGCGCTTTGGCTCTCTCGCCGACGCCCGCAGCGGCGCAGCGCAAGCGGGCCCATTCTCCGGAAAGACCAACCAAGATGGCTCTTGAACTTAAAAACGTGGTCAAGCGCGTCGGCGCGATTGAGCACATAAAAGACACGTCTCTGATACTGGAGAGCGGTCACTTCAACGTCCTTCTGGGCGCCACCGGGTCGGGCAAGACCTCATTGATCAAACTGATGGCCGGGCTGGACCCGATCGCCAGCGGCGGCGTGTGGATGGAAGGCCGGGACGTGACCCGCCTCAACACCCAGAAACGCAACATTAGCCTGGTGCACCAATTCTTTATCAACTACCCGCACATGACGGTTTTTGAAAACATCGCCTCCCCCTTGAAGGTCGCAGGCATGGCAAAATCCGAAATCGAAGGCCGGGTAGAAGACGCCGCGGATATCCTGCAGCTGCGCCCGATGCTGCACCGGCGCCCGCATGAACTCTCTGGCGGTCAGCAGCAACGCTGCGCCCTTGCCCGCGCGATTGCCAAGGAAAGCCAGGCGGTGTTCCTGGACGAACCGCTGGCGAACCTCGATTACAAACTGCGCGAAGAACTGCGCGACCAACTGCCAGAGCTTTTCGCCGGACGTGGTGCCGTTGTAGTCTATGCCACCTCGGAACCCGAAGAGGCGCTGCTGCTGGGCGGTAAGACCGCGCTGATGCGCGATGGCCGCGTTACCCAGTTCGGCCCCACCGCAGAGATCTACCGCGACCCGCAAAACGTGGCCGCGGCCCGGGTGTTCTCGGATCCGCCGATCAACACCGCCGAAATCACCAAACAGGGTAACATGGCCCGGCTGACCCCGGATGTGACCTGGGTTCTGGAGGGCGCCGCCGCAGATCTGGCGGATGGCACCTATACCGTCGCGATCCGCCCCTATCACGTGCTGCCCGTCGCCACCACGCAGGCCACAGTCCGCATCGCCGGACGCGTGCAGGTGACCGAGCTTTCGGGCTCCGAAAGCAGCGCCCATTTCGATCTGGGCCTTGGCAGCACTCAGGGCAGCTGGGTCTCCCTTTCGGCCGGGGTTCACCCCTACCAGGTCGGTGAAATGCATGATTTCTATATGGATCCATCCGCGTGCTATTTCTTTGCACCCGATGGCTCCCGCGTGGCGTGAGGCAAGACTATGGCAAAAATTACCCTTTCAAAACTACGCCACAGCTACCTTCCGGCGCCGGCCTCCGCGGCCGACTACGCCCTGAAGGAGATCGATCTCGACTGGTCCGACGGCGGCGCCTATGCGCTGCTTGGCCCCTCGGGTTGTGGTAAATCCACCCTGCTGAACATCATCTCAGGGCTTCTGGTGCCTTCCGAAGGTCAGATCCTGTTTGATGGCCAGGACGTCACCAAACTGCCCCCCGACCAGCGCAATATCGCGCAGGTGTTCCAGTTCCCGGTGATCTACGACACCATGACCGTTTACGACAACCTCGCCTTCCCGCTGCGCAATCGTGGCCGGGACGAGGCCATCGTACGCGAACGCGTCATGGCGATTGCCGAGATGCTCGAAGTGACCGAGATGCTGGATCAGAAGGCCGCTGGGTTGTCACCTGACAACAAGCAGAAGATCTCAATGGGCCGTGGCCTGGTGCGCGAGGACGTGAACGTGGTGATGTTCGATGAACCGCTCACCGTGATCGATCCGCATCTGAAGTGGAAGCTGCGCTCCAAGCTGAAAGAGCTGCACCAGCGCGTGAAGGCGACGATGATCTACGTCACCCACGACCAGACCGAGGCACTGACCTTTGCCGATCAGGTGGTGGTGATGCAGCTTGGCGAAGTGGTGCAGATCGGCACGCCGGTTGAGCTGTTCGAACGCCCCGCGCATACGTTTGTCGGCCATTTCATCGGCTCGCCGGGTATGAACATCCTGCCCTGCACCTTTGACGGAGAGGCAAAGATCGAAGGCCAGCACGTCGCCCTCGAAGGCCCCGTGCGCGGCACCCCTAATGGCAAGACCGAGATCGGCATCCGCCCGGAGTTCGTCTCGCTCTCAGACAGCGGCCTGCCCGCCACCGTAACCAAGGTGTCCGACATCGGCCGCCACACGGTGGTCGAATGCAACTGCCTTGGCCACAAGGTCAACGCCGTGATCGAGGAAGGCGCCGCCCCGCACAAAGGCGATGAAACCCACCTCGCCTTCCGCCAAGACCAGACCCGCCTTTACGTGGACGGCTGGCTCGCCACAGACCCGGAGTAACAGCAAATGAAAACCGAAAACCAAAAAGCATGGTTCTTTGTGCTGCCGGTCCTGTTGCTGGTGGCCTTCAACGCGCTCATCCCGATGATGACCGTCGTCAACTACTCGGTGCAGGAGACCTTCGGCGACAACGTCTTTTTCTGGCAAGGGCTCGACTGGTTCGAACAGATCCTGCGCTCCGACCGGTTCCACGCCGCCCTTGGACGACAGTTCCTCTTTACCTTCCTGATCCTGATCATCGAGGTGCCCTTGGGCATCGCGATTGCGCTGTCGATGCCACGCAAAGGGTTCTGGGTGCCGGTCTGCCTCGTGCTGATGGCGCTGCCGATGCTGATCCCCTGGAACGTGGTGGGCGCGATGTGGAACATCTTCACCCTCCCCGATATCGGCCTTCTGGGCTATTTCCTGAACCACACGCTCGGCATCAACTACGACATGACGCAGGATCCGGTCGCGGCCTGGGTGACCATCGTCACCATGGACGTCTGGCACTGGACCTCGCTGGTGGTGCTTCTGTCCTATGCGGGTCTCGTCTCGATCCCCGACGCCTATTATCAAGCGGCCAAGATCGACGGCGCCTCTAACTGGGCGGTGTTCCGGTTCATCCAGCTGCCCAAGATGAAAACCGTCCTGACCATCGCGATCCTGCTCAGGTTCATGGACAGCTTCAACATCTACACCGAGCCTTTCGTTCTGACCGGCGGTGGCCCCGGCAACTCCACCACGCTCCTGTCGATCGATCTGGTGAAAATCGCGCTGGGTCAGTTCGACCTTGGCCCTGCCGCCGCGATGTCGCTCATCTACTTTGCAATCACGCTTCTGGTCAGCTGGCTGTTCTACACGCTGATGACCAAAGACGATCAGAATTAAGGGAGGGATCAGATGCAGAAACGTTCCATCGTCCCCATCGTCTATATCCTGTTCCTCATGCTGCCGATCTACTGGCTGGTGGCGATGAGCTTCAAGACAACCAATGAAATCCTCGCAGGATTCTCGCTCTTTCCGCAGACCTTCACGCTGGAGAACTACAAGGTCATCTTCACCGATCCGACCTGGTACTGGGGTTATATCAACTCGATCCTCTACGTGACGATCAACACGGTGATTTCGGTCGCGGTGGCCCTTCCGGCCGCCTATGCCTTCAGCCGCTACCGCTTTCTCGGTGACAAGCAGCTGTTCTTCTGGCTGCTCACCAACCGGATGGCCCCGGCAGCGGTCTTCGCCCTGCCCTTTTTCCAGCTCTATTCGGCCGTCGGGCTGTTCGACACTCATCTGGCTGTGGCGCTGGCGCACTGCCTGTTCAACATCCCGCTCGCGGTCTGGATTCTCGAAGGTTTCATGGGCGGCATTCCCAAGGAACTCGACGAGACCGCCTATGTGGATGGCTATTCCTTCCCGCGGTTCTTTGCCGTGATCTTCATCCCCTCGATCAAGGCCGGGGTCGGCGTTGCTGCCTTCTTCTGCTTCATGTTCTCCTGGGTGGAGTTGCTGCTGGCCAAAACCCTGACAGCCGTGGCGGCCAAACCCATCGCCGCCACCATGACCAAAACCGCCTCCAGCGCCGGCTATGAGCTGGGCCTTCTGGCGGCGGCGGGCACATTGACAATCATTCCGGGCGCCATCGTGATTTGGTTCGTCCGCAACTACATCGCAAAGGGTTTTGCGATGGGGAGGGTTTGACATGCTATCATGGATGGCCTGGACCTGGCCGACGGCGCTGGTCTTTATCGGTATCTTTTCTGCAATCGGCGTTCTCATCGCGCTTGAGATCCGCCACCCCGGCGGCGACCTGCGCAAGGGGGTCCTGGGGCTCGAAACCACTCGCGGCGACCGGCTGTTCATCAGCCTCCTCGGGACCGCCTATATCTTTCTGGCCTGGCTCGGTCTGATCGGCATGCCCCTGTGGATCCCGCTCGGCCTGTCTATCGCCTGGGGCGTCTTCTGCTTCTGGAAGGTGTGACGGCGGGCCCGCCCGGCGGGTCAAGGAGGCCGAAGGCCCCGCCAAAGGCGGCTTGTCCTTGACGCGCAAACCTTCAATACCCTTGAAAACGGCCTTGAGAGGCAGATCTGCCCCTCAAGGCCTTCTCAGCAAATCGGGCCTTTTCTGCTGGTGCACAGAGGTCTCTGCCCTACGAACCCTGGCAACCAGAAATCTGCGCGCCTGGCTTCTGCTAAAAAAATAGTTTTCAACCCCTCCCCCTTTCCCCTAGCATAAGCGGAAGACCAAAATGGATCAGGCAACTGCGCGCATGCGAAAGAAACAGGACAAATCGCTCCTCACCGAAGTGGAACTGGAGTTCATGACCGTGGTCTGGGAAACCGGCGGCGGCACCGTGCGCGATATTCTGGCCGAGCTGAACAAAGTGCAGGAACGCGCCTATACCTCGGTCGCAACGGTCTTGAAAATCATGGAGCAGAAGGGTTTTCTTACCAGTGAACGGGCTGACCGGTCGCTGGTCTACCGCCCCGCTGTTCCCAAGGCAGAGTACCAGAAAACATCTCTGAAAAACCTTTCGAGCAAACTCTTCAACGGAGCCCCGGCCGCCCTTGTTGCCCGGCTTGTCGATGATGAGGACGTGACCGACGAAATGCTCGAAGAGATGAGAGCGCTTCTGGAGGAAAGGCTGGGGGACAATGCAACCTGATGCTCTACTGAATGCCTATCTTGATCTGAACCTGCTGCTGTTTGCGGGCGCGGCGCTCTGGCTGGTCGCGCGAAAACTGCTGTCCCGCAGCGCTTTCGGCTCAACCTACCGTCCGCAATTGCAGCTGCTGAACACGGTGACGCTGCTGCTCGCACTGTCTCCGCTGCTGGTATTGGCCCTGACCAGCCTGGTCTTTGCCCATCCACCCAACCTGTCGGACCTTCTGGTTGCGCAATATCTGCAGGGTCATGTCGGGATGAGCGCAACCCGGTTCGAGGATCTTCTGGGCCTGCGCGAGGATCTGGTTCGCACCCTGACCAGCGATCGACCTCTCTGGGCACAGGCGACGCTGGCCGCTCTGGCAGCTGGCGCGGCCTTCTGCACGGCGCAATTGGCGGTGTCGGTCCTGCGCCTGCGGAGCAGCCTGCGGCAGGCCTTTACCTGGAAACGCATCGGCAGCGTGCGGGTGCTGTTGTCTGATGAGGCCCGCGTCGCCTATTCCACCCGCAGTCTTTTTTCGCGCTACGTGGTTCTGCCGACCGCCCTGCTGGAGGATCCGCAGGATCTGCGCCTGACCGTCGCGCATGAATTGCAGCACTTCCGGCAGCGCGACATCGAATGCGAATTTCTCCTCGATGCGCTGCGACCGCTGCTGTTCTGGAATCCCGCCTTCTACCTGTGGCGCCGCGAAGTGCGGCTGCTGCGTGAATTTGCCTGCGATCAGGCGATGATGGCACGGCCTCATTTCGATCTGCGCGCCTATTGCGAATGCCTGATCCGCGCCTGCGCCCATGCGGCCAAGGACCCGGTACTGTTTGCCCGTCGCAGCCCTGCGGTGGCCCTGGTGGATCGCCGCGAAACAGGTCGTGGCGCATCAGCGCTGGAACGCCGCCTGCTCGCCGTGACCGCTGACCAGAGCGCAAAAGCCAGCCCGCTGGGCTGGGCCATCATCTCGGGCCTGATGGTTGCTGCGGTGATGACAACAGCGCTGTTGCTGCAACGCCCTGCCGACTGGAGCCATGATCGGATCATGCTCTCAACCATCGTGAACCTTGAGCGCATGGCCAGCCGAGCGGCCACCACGCCGCAGACCGCCTCCGCCGCCCTGACAGGCAGCTTCACGACCGCTGGTTTTGGCACGGACCGCCCGTAAAAGGCAGGCACGTCCCTCCACCGCCTTTCCTCCCTGCTTGCCTCTGCAAGCGATTTCCGCACGCGACCTGTCCTGGGTCTGCAGCGGATAATTGCGGCCAAACCTTTGCAGAACCCACAAAAGATCCTATCAAGGCTTCAGGAGGAGCCAAATCGAATGAAGCTGAACCCCGTCGATATCTCGAAAACCGCCTCGGCCTCGTCGATCGTTTTCGAAGCCCTGCGCAAGGCCATCATCGAAGGTGACCTGAAAGAGGGCGAACCGCTGCGGCAGGATGAAATCGCCGGGCTGTTCAACACCAGCCGGATCCCGGTCCGCGAGGCGATCTCGCGGCTTGAGGAACAGGGGCTGGTCAAGACCCAACGGTACAAGGGCGCGGTTGTGTCTGGCCTTTCCCCGGAAGAGGCGCAGGAGATCTTTGATCTGCGGGCGCTGATCGAACCCGAAGTGATCCGCCGCGCGGTCCCGCAGATGACGCCAGAGGTCCTGGAGCAGGCCCGCCAGTGTCTGGAAGCGTTTTCCGCATCGGACGATCCCCTGACCTGGGGTCAGCTGAACCGGGATTTCCATTCGCAGCTCTACGCGGCTAGCGGCCTGCAATATCATCTCGATGTGATCGACAATGCCATGGACCGGGTCGACAGATATTTGCGCGCACAGCTGGTGCTGTCCAACGGCATGCAGCGCGCCCATGAAGAGCATCTTGCCATTCTTGAGGCCTGCAGCACCGGCGATGCTGCCCTCGCTGCGGAACTGACCCGGGCGCATATCGCAGATGCCTGCACTTCGCTGGTGGAAAACATCGCCAACCTGCGCTGACGCCCAGCACACCAATGAACTGTCCAAAGTTTACCGGCAGTCATGGCCTCCGCAGTGCCCTGAAATTGCTCTGAACCTCGGCAAATCGGGCGTTTGCGCAGCATCACATCAGCCTATGAACCAATATTTTACCGCAAAACGGGAAAATATTTCCGCGGAACGGTGAATGATTGTAGAACTACCGCACGGCGCGTCAGGGGGCAGAGCGCGCTATTCACTCATTCTTCCACTGTCTGACCTGGCCTCGGTCTGGAGAACGCTCGATTGAACGTGACACCCCGCAGAGTTGTCTTTCTGGGCGCCGGAGCGATCGGGTGTTTCCTCGGTGCGCATTGGGCAGCGGCCGTGCAGGCGGCGGGCGGGCGTATAGGCCTGATCGGACGGGCCGCCACTTGGGCACAGATCGGTGCCGGACCGCTGCGACTGACCGGCGGCACGGCGGCGGACACTGACTTGTCGCTTCTGGATCTGCACGACAGCCCCGAGGCCTTGTCAGAGGCCGATCTTATCGTGCTGACGCTCAAATCCATCGGGCTGGAGCGGGCGATCGAAGAGATCCGCGCCTACGCCACCGAAGGAACGCCGATCCTCTGCCTGCTGAACGGAGTGTCCGCGGTGGAGCAGCTGCGTGCCGCCCTTCCCGCTCATCCGGTCATCGCCGGTATGGTGCCCTTCAATGTAGTCTGGGCATCCGGCAACCACCTGCATCGGTCCAGCGCCGGGCAGCTGAAGTTGGAACGCACGCCAGTCAGCGCTGCCCTTGCCGAGATCATTGCGGCCACCGGCGCCCCGGCAGAGCTGCAGGATGCGCTGAAGCCCATTCAATACGGCAAGCTGCTGTTGAACCTGATCAATCCGATCAACGCCCTCAGCGGCCTGCCACTTCATGCCATGCTCTGCCAATCGGGGTACCGCCGGATATACGCGGCCACGCTGCGCGAAGCGCTCCGGGTCTATGACGAAGCAGGGGTTACCTGGCAGACCGTCGGTCCCCTCTCCCCGCGGCTGGTGCAATGGTTGCTGCGTTTGCCGGACGCGCTGTTCAATAGGACATTGCTGCGGCTTCAGAAACTCGATCCGGCGTCGATGACCTCCATGGCCGTCGATCTGGCCGCGGGCAGGCCCACCGAAATCGATGCGATCACCGGCGAAATCCTGCGCCTGGCCGCAGCTGCCGACTGCCCGGCGCCCATCAACACTGCCCTGTTCAATCTGATCAAAGCCCAAGAGGCCGCGCCGACGCCAAAGCAAAGCCATTCGGCAGCTGCCCTGGCCCAACTGCTGAGACTGTAAGATGACCCCGTCCGCACAAACACCCATGGTCTTTGGTCCGCTGAAAACACGGAACACGCCGAAACAGGCCCGCGCTGTCCAGCGGATCCACATCATTCTGACCGCGACGGCAGATCTCTTGTCAGATCATCCCGTGCAAACGATCACGACCACACAGATTGCCACTCATGCCGGGATCCCGGTCAGCTCCATTTACCGCTATTTCTCCGATGTGGAGCATGTGTTGCGCGAGCTCTACCTGCAAAGCGCGCAGGAACTGCGGGACAAGGTTCTGGAGACGCTGGAAAACACCGAAACAAGACCGGGCTGGCGCGACAGGTTGCATCACATCATCCTTACCCAGAGAGACTATGTACGGAACAATCCTTACTACCGTTTGCTGCTGATGTATTTCGTCTCGGCCCGCCCAGCAGTCGCTGCCCGAGACCGGGAACGTGAATACACCACCGAACTGATGGAAATGCGCTGGAAACGCGGTCAGGACGGGTTTCATGGTGGCGATCCAAAGGTGGTGGCCCAGACGGTACTGCAGATCGCGGTTGCCATGGAGGATATGATCGCGGCTCAGTCCAACCCAGAAAACGCGGATATCTACGCGCAGGAGTTTCTCACCCTGCTGGATTCCTATCTGGCGAATTACTTAGAGGACTAATCCCGGTCATCAGGCAATGCTGTCCGCCCGCCCCACTTGGCGGCCCGAAAAAATACAGCCGCCCAGAAACGTGCCCTCGAGCGCGTTATAGCCATGATAGCCACCGCCGCCGAACCCGGCGACCTCCCCCGCGGCGAAAAGGCCGGGAATGGTCTTGCCATTGGCATCGACCAGTTGCCCATTCAGATCGGTCTGAAGCCCGCCCAGCGTCTTGCGGGTAATGATGTTAAGCCGGACCCCGATCAACGGACCGTTGTCGGGATCCAGGATCCGGTGCGGCTTTGCCGTGCGCATCAGCCTGTCGCCGCGATAATTGCGGGCCGCGTGGATCGCCATCATCTGGGCGTCTTTTGAGAACGGGTTGTCGATCTGCGCGTCCCGGGCAGTGATTTCGGCCCGTATTTTTCCGGCATCCAGCAGGCTGTTCCCTTGCAGCGCATTCATCTTAGCGATCAGAGCCTCCAGCCGGACAGCAACGACAAAATCCTCGCCGTGCTCCTTGAAGGCTTCCACGTTGGGGGTCGCCTTCTTGTTCAAGAGCCGCTGTTTTAGGACCTGTTTCCAGCTTTTGGAGGCAAGGTCCGGGTTCTGCTCTGATCCGGATAACGCAAATTCCTTCTTGATGATTTTCTGCGTGGTGATGAACCAGGAATAATCATAGCCCGTGGCCAGAATGGCCTTCAGCGTGCCAAGACTGTCGAAGCCCGGCATGGCAGGCGGCGCGAAACGGTTGCCGGTCGCATCGAACCACATTGAGGAAGGTCCCGGCAGGATCCGGATGCCATGGTTCGGCCAGATCGGATCCCAGTTCTTCACGCCTTCGGTGTAATGCCACATGCGGTCGGCGTTGATCACATGGCCACCGGCCTGCTGGGTGATCGCGACCATACGGCCGTCCACATGGGCGGGAACGCCTACGATCATGTGTTTTGGCGCGGCCCCCAGCCGGTCCGTCGGCCAGGCCTTGCGCACCAGTTCCAGGTTGCCACCGATCCCGCCCGAGGCCACCACCACGCTGGCGGCGCGCAGTTCAAAATCGTCAAGGACCTCGCGGTTGGTCTTCTGCCCGCGGGCGCTGGTGTCTTCGGCAAGAACCTCGCCGCTGATGCCCGTGCAGGCGCCGTTCTGCATCAGCAGATGTGAACAGCGGTGGCGGAACTTCAGGTTGATGCGCCCCGCCTTTTCATGCTCCCTGACGCGGCGCTCGAACGGCTCCTGCGTGCCGGGACCCACGCCCCAAGTCAGATGGAACCGTGGCACCGAATTGCCATGCCCCGAAGCAAAGGAGCCGCCCCGCTCGGCCCAGCCGACGATCGGAAACCAGCGCATGCCCATGTCATGCAGCCAGGGCCGCATCTCACCGGCCGCAAAATCGATATAGCTTTCGGCCCATTTGCGCGGCCAGAGGTCTTCGTCACGGTCGAAACCGGCGCTGGCCATCCAGTCAGAATAGGCCAATTCACGGCTGTCACGGATCCCCATGCGGCGCTGTTCGGGGCTGTCGATCAACATCAGCCCGCCCAGCGACCAGAAGGCCTGGCCGCCAAGAAAACCTTCGGGTTCCTGATCGACGATCATGACCGTCTTGCCCCGGTCCGCCAGTTCGGCGGCGGCCACCAGTCCGGCCAGCCCCGCCCCGACGATAATGACATCTGCCTGTTGCTCAGCGTGTTTCATCGTTTCCCCTCCCGACGCGCGGCAGGCTGCGCAACTCCTCAATTGCACCCGGATTCCCCGATCCCTGCCCCGCTGTGCCCCGCATTTGCGATTGAAACCCGAGGCTTCGATCAGGCTAGCAGCTCAATCCGCGACTGCCCAGAATAACCACAGGGCAGCCATCCCGCCCGATTTTGGCCTTTTTGACACAGGTCGCGACCGACGTATTCATGCTCTCGACGGCGGTCGTAAACACGGCATAAAATCCCGCCAAACGGGAACTCTAAACAGGTGAATAACTGGTGGGAAGCAAGGCAGAGTTGGTGCGGTTTTGGTTCGAGGAAATCTGGTACCGGAACAACGACCAAATACAGGACGAGATGTTTTCAACCGGTGCAAAGGCGAGTGGCCCGGTGTCCAATCTGGCAGACAAGGATTTCAGGTCCATCGATATCGTCTCGGCCCTGAAAGCGCGCCTTGAATGCACACCAGAGGTTTCCTTTTCCGTCTTCGAAGAGCTAGGCGACTGTGTAATCACCTGTTTCACGGTAGCTGTCACGAAACACCCCACACGCCCGCCTTTTGATTTTGACGGCCAGATGATGTTCCGGATTAAAGACGACAAGATCGCCGAAATTCACTCGAACCTCAATTATATCAAGATGTTCGAAGGCCTTGGCCAGATGCCGCAGGATACGTTGCTGATTTCCCTGACCGGGGCCGAAATGCAATGGAAATGACGCGTAGCGCGTCCTGACCTTCCGGGATCAGTCCTCTGGATCCGGAGAGTTCGGCGCCTCGTATGATCCCCCCATGGCAGCGCGCGTCTGTGCGAAATCCAGCAGTTTGACCTCGATATTGGCATTGACCGACCCGTCTTCAAAGGCACCGTGCAGATCGCGCAGCCCGGCAGGCAGGCCGGTCAGCTGTTCGATGGCCTCATCCACATGGCTGACCGCGTGGATCTGGAACTGCCCGGCGCGCACCGCCTCCACCACCTCGGGTTTCAACATGAGGTTCTCCACATTGCTGCGCGGGATCAGAACCCCCTGACGGCCTGTCAGCCCCTCGGTACGGCAGACCTCGAAAAACCCTTCGATCTTCTCATTCACGCCGCCAATGGGTTGCACATCGCCCATCTGGTTCACCGATCCGGTCACCGCAAAGGACTGTGAGATTGGCACCTCGGCAAGGGCCGACATCAGGGCGCAGAGCTCTGCCAACGACGCGCTGTCGCCTTCGACGCCGCCATAACTTTGCTCGAAAACGAGACTGGCCCAAAGCGACAGGGGTGCGTCCGGCACATAGCGCGCCGCCAGATAGCCAGAAAGGATCAGCACCGCCTTGGAATGGATCGGACCGCCCAGCTTGGCCTCGCGCTCAATATCAACAACACGTCCGGACCCTACGCGAACGCGGGCGGTGATCCGCACCGGCGCGCCAAAGCTTTCTTCGCCCAGCGCCGAAACGGTCAGCCCGTTGATCTGACCGATTTCACTGCCCCGGGTGGAAATCAGGATCTGCTCCCGCGCGATCATCTCGCGCATCCGGTCGCGGATCAGACCACGGCGTTCTTCGGCAGCAGTGATGGCGCCATTCACATGTTTTGCCGAAATGGCCTCAGCGCCCTCCTGGCGGGCGTAGTGATTGCCTTCACGCAGGATATCCCACAAGGTCTCGATCCGAAGGCTCAGCTTTTCCTGATCTGCCGAGGCGCGCGAGGCAGCATCGATCAGCGCCGCCACACCATCAGCCGTCACCGGGCGCAGCGCCTCTTCCTTCACCAGCGCCGCAACCCGGCGGGCAAACAGCGCAACGCTGTCCGCATCGCGCACCATGTCAGGCCCGAAATCAGCGGTCACGCGGAAAAACTTGTCGAAATCTGGATCGTATTCCGCCAGCAGCATGTGCAGCATACGATCCCCAACCAGCACAACGCGTACATCCAGAGGGATCGGTTCGGGTTTCATCGTGGTGGTCGAAATCAGCCCCAGCCGGTCGGCCGGGGTGATCACATGCACCGCCTCTGTTTCCAAACAGCGCTTCAGCGCATCCCAGGCCAGGGGCTCCGCCAGCACCCGGCGGGCGTCCAGCACCAGAAACCCCCCGTTCGCCCGGTGCAGCGCCCCCGGTTTGATCTGGGTGAAATCGGTGACCAGCACCCCCTGCATCGCCATATAGTCGATCTGCCCGGTCAGATTGGCGAGAGTCGGCAGGCTTTCCTCGACCACCGGCGCCCGGTCGGCATCGCCATCATGGGTCACCACCACATTGACATGATAGCGGTGAAACTGCGGATCCTCGCGTAGGGCAGCCAACCCGGCGGGAAACGGCGCCTTGGAGCGCCCCAGGTCCAGTGACAGGAAAAGATCCGCATGGGCCACCAGATCATCCCGCAAAGCCGTGAAATACGGACCAAGCTCGTCGATCTCGACGAAACCGCGACAGGCCCTGTCGACGGCCGCATCCACTGCGATCCGCGCCATTTCCGCATTGAGCCGGGTCAGCGCATCGCGCTGTTCCCTCTCCAGTTCGGGCTGGTCCAGAAGGAAATCCTCCAGCTCGCTCTGAATTTCCGCAACGGCGTCGCGGATCTGTATCCGCTCTTCTTCGGGCAGCTTTTCGATCACCTCCGGTTTGACGATCTCATCGTCGCGTTTTGCGGCCAGGGAAAACCCCATCGGCGTACTCAGGATCGCGACATTCCTGGCTTCGGCCTTCTGACGCAGCGCATCAAAGGCCTCTTCGCGCCGCGCATTGTAATCCTGCTCCAGCGCCATCCGCTTGTTCTGATAGTCTTCGGACACCAGCAGCGCCGGGATATGATTGGCCAACTCCTCAAGCAGCCGGGCCATCGCGTTGCGCAGCCGCACGCCCTGCCCACGCGGCAGACAAATGGCGTTGGGCTGATCGGCGTCCTCAAAGTTTTGCACATAGACCCAGTCCTTTGGAATGGGGCGGCTGGCGGCCTCTTCCTCCAACACGCGCAGCACGGCGGATTTACGGCCACTGCCCCGCGGGCCTTGCACATAAAGATTGAACCGGCGGTGTTTCATCTGCGCCGACAGGCGGATCGCCTCCATTCCCCGGCCCTGCCCCAGCGGCCCTTCAAGCGGCTCAAGATCGGCGGTGGTTGCAAACTCGAACTCGGCCGGATCGCAGACCCGTCTCAGCTCATCGGGCGACAGTGCCGTATCAGACATGCAGGCTCCTGATTTGGTTCAGCATGATTGTGGGAAAGGTGGCATACTTGCGATCCCCCCGCCAGTGCCCAAGCACAAGCCGTAGGTGAAAACGCAGATAGATACGATCCTTGAAGTACCCACCGGGCGTATTGCCTTGAACCCGTCTCAGGACGTTTCTGCGGAGGCTGCCTTTGCCGCCGCATCCAGAAGGCGGACGACCTCTTCATCCGAGGTCTGCGAAAAATCGCTGTAAAAACGCCCAATTGAGCCGAAAGGAAAGGGCATTTTCAGACAGATCAACTCGTCCACCTCGTCACGCAACGCCTCAGCGACATCCCGCGGGGCCACCGGAACCGCCAGCACCAAACGCGCCGGTTTGCGCGCACGCACAGCCCGCAGCGAGGCCCGGACCGTCGCGCCGGTGGCGATGCCATCATCCACGACAATCGCCGTCCGCCCCCTGAGCGGCACCTGCTTGCGTCCTTTCAGATAGACCTCCCGGCGGCGCCTAATTTCCTCCAGCCGGGGCCGGGACATCCGTTTGATATCCGCCGCGGCAAGTCCAAAGGATCTGGCGATTTCCGGGTTGGTGACGATCTTTGGATCAGAGCCATTCACCACCGCTGCCACAGCGAGTTCGGGCTGTTCCGGGGCACCGATCTTGCGGACCATGATCAGATCCACCGGGGCATTCAGCACGCGAGCAACTTCAGCCGCGACCGGAACACCGCCGCGTGGCAGCGCAAGGATCACCGGGTCTTCATACGCTTTGCCGGACAGTTCGGCCGCAAGGGCCTGTCCCGCATCTGTTCGATCTTTGAAAAGCGTCATTGCAGCCGCCTCCTGTCGCATGCCCGTATCCGCATTCGCTGGCTATGAACCGAATGTGGATACAGGAATACTAGGGTCGGGCTGCGCTGTCCTTGATCGACCTCAATCCGCCCTGACAGCTGCCACTGAGAGCTGCTCTGCCCCTTGCCACCATACCTCACAGTCCTGCACCGTGACCTGAGCGGAGAGGCCGATCCCGACCAGATGCGTGTCACCGGGCACGTCAGCCGGAGTAATGCTAACGTCCTGCCCAACCACCTGAATAAGCCAGCCCCGCCCCGGCCTGCCACGCACGAACCCCTTGATCCGGAACAAGCCGGGTGGGCGGGTTTCAACGATCCGGGCGAGTTCCTCCCGGCTGAGAACGATATCCGCACTGTGATGCCAATGCATGTAATCCGGATGTGCCCTGCCCCCCCGCTGCGGCTTGCTGCCGGGGTCCGGCTGCAACAGCAGCAGTTCGGCCACATGGGCTGCATCGCTCAGCAGAACCGGGGCCGACCGGCTGTCGGCGGCCAGCCCAAGGGCCACCGCCGACGGAATTTCTTCGGTCTTGCTGACCAGCACCAGATCAGCGCAAGCCACCTGATCGCGGATCTGCGGGCCGATCAATGTATCGCTGGAAAGGCTCTGATAGCTGCCCGCATCGACCACGGTCACGATGCCGCCAAAACGCATCTCTGGCTCTGCCACGGCGGCATTGGCAATCTTTTGCGGATCAGCAATGCCGCTGGCCTCGACGATCAGGTGATCCGGGCGCGGATTGCGGTCGAGCACATCGGCAATCGCCATGAAAAGGTCCGCGCCCATGGTGCAGCAGACACAGCCATTGGTCAGGGTCAGCGTGTCCTCATCGGCGCTGTGCAGCAGTTCGGCATCGATATTGATGGCGCCGAAATCATTGACCAGAACCATCAGACGCTGGCCATGCGGCGCCGACAGAAGGCGGTTGATCAGCGTGGTCTTGCCCGCGCCGAGGTACCCCCCGATCACGGTCATTGGCAGGCAGCTGTCAATCATGGCGGATCACAGCAGATGCACCTGACCGCCCGACACCGTGCCCAGAACCGGCACGTCCTTCAGCGCCATCGGGTCCACCGCGGTCGGGTCCTCCCCCAGCACTGCGAAATCGGCTTTCTTACCAGTCTCGATACTACCGATCTCATCATCGAGCCGCAGCGTATAGGCCGCGCCAAGGGTGATCGCATGAAGCGCCTCTTCCACGGTGATCTGTTGCGCCGCGCCCAGGGTTCGGCCGCTCATGGTCTGGCGATTGACGGCACACCAGGCGGTAAACAACGGCGCCAGCGGCGTTACCGGCGCATCGGAATGGATCGTCATATGCACACCTGCGTCCAGCGCGGCTCGGCAGGCATCCATCCGCGTGGCGCGATCCTCACCAATGGTTGCAGCCGCGTGCTGATCGCCGAAGTACCAGATATGATTGGCAAAGATATTGGTGCAGATCCCCAGCTCCGCGCAGCGTTCGAACTGATCACGTCCCATCATCTGGCAATGTTGCAGCACATGGCGATGCCCCTGCCCCGGCGCCCGGCGCAGAGCCGCCTCGATGGCGTCGATGGCGACCTGCGAAGCTTCGTCGCCGTTGACGTGGATATGCATCTGCACGCCTTCACGCTGCATCACTTCGCACAGGGCGTAGATCTGATCGGGTGCAGTGTTCCAGATGCCATTAGGCTGTCCGCCCACGTAGCCGGGCCATTTCACCCGCGCGGTCCAGCCCTGGATCGAGCCATCGGTCATCAGCTTGACCGCCCCGAGGCGCAGCTTGTCGGTGGAGCGGGCGCGCAGATCCTTGGCCCGGGCGGCGATCAGTTCGGGCGTTGCCCCCATTGCACCCTGCGCAGGCACGATGCGGACCGGGAAATCCGGTGCGCCCGTCACCTCCAGCATGACATCCAGATCGCTGTCTTCCATGGTAGAGAAGAGATCTGCGATGGTGGTGACGCCCGCGCGTTTGGCGACCTCACCATAGGTCCGGATCGATGGCGCCTGCTGGGCCAGGCTGCGGAAATCGATGCCAAGCCGACGCATTACCGGGAACATTGCTGCCATTTCCTGCAACTCGCCAGTCGGGCTGCCGTCGGGACCCTTTAGAACCCCCTCGGCATTGGTCTCCCGGCTGTATCCCGCCAGTTCCAGCGCCTTTGAGTTCACACACATCAGGTGGAAGTTGGAATAAATGATGGCAATCGGGCGGGTGGTGCTGATCTCATCCAGATGGTGCCGATTCAGCCGCTCGGTGGGCAGGAAAATCGGATCAAATCCCCAGCCGATCAGTGGCACGTCCTCACCCAGAGATCCGGCGTACTCCGTGAGGCCGGAAATCACCTCGCCTATGTCCGTCATGCCCGACCACATACGCCCGTCGGGGTCGATCCGGTCGTGATATCCGGCATAGGCATAGTTCCACATCGCCCCAGCCATCATATGAGCATGACCTTCGACAAAACCGGGCATCAGCACCGCATGACTGAGGCTGTCATCGCGTTCGACAGCGCCCCATTGCTGCGCGCAATCGGCATCGCCAACAGCCAGAATTTTACCGTCCTGCACCGCGACATGGGTCGCTACCGGAGTGTTCGGATCCTGAGTGATGATTTTTTTTGCTTTGAAAACAGTGATTTTTGACATGGAGCACCTTTGGGTTCCCCTTTGGGATATCCAAGCTTTGAACATTGGAAAAATGTAATTACTGTCGAGGTAACCCGCAAAAAATGCAGGAATTGATATGCGTTTCACGCTCAAACAACTTCGCTACTTCGATGCGGCGCTGCGGACCGGTTCCATCGCACGGGCCGCTGTCGAGATGAATATTTCGCAATCCTCGATCACCGCAGCCATCGACATGATCGAGCAAACGACAGGCACCGAACTGTTGCGGCGGCTGCCGGCGCGCGGGATCGTCCCGACCAGCAGCGGACTGGCAGTGGGCGAGCGGGTTCAGGAGTTTCTTGAACAATCCAGGATTTTTGAATCGGATCTGATGTCCCTGACCGGTGATCTGGCAGGGACTCTGCGGATGGGTTGTTATGCCCCGACCGCACCCTATGTGCTGCCGCCGATCCTGAAGCGGATTTCCGAAGACTACCCGTCAATCAGCATCGAGCTGAAAGAGGGCGACATGCAGTCGATTGCTGATCTGCTGAGTTCGGGGGCCATTGATGTGGCGCTGACCTACCGGCGCACCACGCCAGAGGCGCAGCCTTTCATTCCGATGTTCCGGGCCACACCGATTGCACTGATCCCCGACGAGTCACCCTTGGCCCAAAAGCCGGAGGTCGACCTTCAAGATCTGGCGGAACTGCCGATGATCCTTCTGGACCTGCCGGGAACGCGTGCCTATTTTTGCAGCCTTTTCGAAGCTCGGGGCCTGCGCCCGAATATTGCACATACCACCAAAAGCTCGTCTGTCCTGCGGGGGCTTGTTGCCGCGAACTTTGGCTATGCGCTGATGAATATCTGCGGCCCTAACGACCGCGTCGGACAAAGCGGCTATGTCGCCCGCCCGATCAAGGGCGATCTGGAATCACCACAATATGGAGTGGCTTACACGCCTGCGTCACAAAAATCTGCCATCGTGAAATCGGTTCTGGCCTCCTGCCGCGAGGTGGCGGAGCGCGGGGATTTTGATGATTTACTGTTTTCCAACCCGCAGGAAACACCCTCCTCTGCTCACATCTTCCGCTAAAAAATGAGACTTTCACCCCTGCAAAAGACTGTTTTCTGAGACGAGTGAGCGAGACTAGCCTGATTGAAACAGCAAAAAAACGATCAGGGAGATCCAGATGAAACTCATGTCACGCCTCTTGGGCGCGGCCGCATTTGCCGCACTATCCTCTACCGCCCTGCCCGCATTTGCCGACGGCGGCACGCTGGTCATCGCCTCCAGTCAGGTGCCACGACACCTGAACGGCGCGGTGCAATCGGGCATCGCAACCGCCGTGCCGTCGACGCAGATTTTTGCCTCGCCCATCCGTTATGACGAAAACTGGGAGCCGCAGCCCTATCTGGCAAAAAGTTGGGAAACCTCCGAGGACGGCTTGACCGTCACGCTGAACCTGGTCGACAATGCCACCTTTCACGACGGAGAGCCGATCACCTCGGAAGATGTGGCCTATTCTATCCTGACCACAAAGGAAAACCACCCTTTCAAATCCATGTTCGCACCGGTCGAAAGCATCGACACGCCGGATGCGCATACGGTTGTGATCAACCTCAGCAATCCGCACCCGGCGCTGCTGCTGGCGCTGTCGCCCGCGCTGGCTCCAGTCCTGCCCAAGCACGTATTCGACGATGGGCAGGACATCAAATCCCACCCGATGAATTCCAAACCTGTCGGCTCCGGCCCCTTCATGCTGGAAGAATTCAAGGCAGGCGAGGCCATCGTTCTGAAGAAGAACCCGAATTTCTTCCTGGACGGGCGCCCCAAGCTGGATGAGATCATCGTCCGCATCATCAAGGATCCCTCGGCGCTGCTGATCGCGATGGAAAACGGCGAAGCGGATATGTACCCCTTCATGGCCGGCAGCCAGGAAATCCGCCGCCTTGAAAAAGCCGACCACCTGGGTGTCACCGCCGAAGGCTATGCTGCAGTTGGTCCGCTCAACTGGCTGGCCTTCAACACCGCCTCGCCCAAGCTGAGCGACGTGCGGGTGCGTCAGGCGATTGCCTATGCGGTGGATCGCGACTTCATCACCAAGGCGTTGCACAGAGGCGTTTCCACGCCGCAACGGGGTCCGATCATCGAAAGCTCGCCCTTCTTTGACGAGAGCATCCCCGCCTATGATGCCGATCTGGACAAGGCAAAGGCCCTGATGGCCGAAGCCGGGTTTGCTGACGGGATGGAACTGACCATTGATTTCATCCCCGGCCCCAAGGAACAGCAGCAGTCGATTGCCGAATACATGAAATCGCAGCTGAAAAAGATCGGTATTGCCGTCACCGTGCGCGCTGCGCCAGATTTCCCGACCTGGGCCGGCCGGGTTGGCGGACATGACTTTGAACTGACGATGGATATCGTGTTCAACTGGGGCGATCCGGTGATCGGGGTGCACCGTACCTATCTCAGCGACAACATCCGCCAAGGTGTGATCTGGTCCAACACCCAGCAATACGCCAATGCAAAGGTTGATGAACTGCTGAACGCCGCCGCCATCGAAAGCGATCCGACCAAGCGTAAGGAGCTTTATGCCGAGTTCCAGCAGATCGTCGCAAAGGACCTGCCGGTCTACTGGATCAACGCGCTGCCCTATCACACGGCCTACGACAAGAAACTGATGAACGTTCCCACTGGCATTTGGGGCACCATGCACCCGATGGACATGGTCTCCTGGGGCGAATGAGTCCGGGCCTGATCGGCTGGACCGGCGGGCGCCGACAAACAGAATACTGGCGCCCGCCCTCTTTCTTTCTGCCGGGGACATGTAATGAATGCTTCGTTTTTGATACGCCGTATTGGCTATGGGCTGGTCCTGATGCTGGGTGTGGTGGTCCTGAACTTCCTGCTGATCCGCCTGGCGCCGGGTGATCCGGCAGTGGTGATTGCCGGAGAAATGGGCGGCGCCACCGAAGAGATGCTGGAAAGCATCCGCGAAGAATACGGGCTGAACAAGCCGCTGATCACGCAGCTGGGCATCTATGTCGGCAACGTGGTGACAGGCGACCTTGGCGAAAGTTTCTTCTTCAACCAGCCTGTTGCCACCCTGATCGCCCAGCGCATCCTGCCGACCATCCTGTTGGTGGTCACGGCTCAGGTCCTGTCGATCATCATCGGGGTTTTCCTCGGCGTAATTGCTGCCCGCAAGCCCAATGGCGTGATGAGCGCCTTCGTCTCGGTCTTTGCCACCATCGGATATGCGGTACCGGTGTTCTGGACCGGCATCATGCTGATCATCCTCTTTGCCAGCGTTTTGCCGATCTTCCCTGTCGAAGGCATGCAATCGGTCAAGCTGCGCGATGCGGGGATCTTTGTGCAGGCGCTGGACGTGCTGCATCACCTCGCCCTTCCGGCCTTTACGCTCGCCATCATCTATCTGGCGCAATACGCCCGGCTATCGCGTGCCTCGATGCTTGAGGTGCTGGGATCCGATTACATTCGCACCGCCAAGGCCAAGGGCGCCTCGCAGCGCTCGATCCTGTTCAAACATGCGCTGCGCAACGCGGCCCTGCCGATCCTGACGGTGGCCGGCCTGCAATTCGGCAACCTGATCTCGGGCGCGCTGCTGGTGGAGACCGTGTTCAACTGGCCCGGCATGGGGCGGCTGGCCTTCGATTCCATCCTGCGCCGCGATTACCCAACCATCATGGGGGTCCTGTTCTTTGCTAGCGCCATGGTGGTGATCGCCAATATCCTGACGGACATGAGCTACCGGCTGGCCGATCCGCGACTGAGGGGGAAAAGCTGATGTCCGACAACACCGCAACCGACACGTCTGCGGCCGAGCATCAGGCCCAAAGCCCGGCACTGGAAGCCTGGCGGATGTTCCGCCGCAACATTCCGGCCTTGTTCGGGGTGATGCTGCTGACCCTAATCATCGGCGCGACGCTTTACGGCACCTTCTTTTACAGCGGCGATCCCTTCGACATCGTCTGGGCTCCGCATGAACCGCCCGGGGTGACGCCCGAGTTTGCCCTTGGCACCGACTATCTGGGCCGGGACATCATTGCGGGCATGCTGACCGGGGGCGGGCCGACCCTGGCGGTCGGGGCGGTTGCGGCTGCGATCACCATGGTGATCGGCATCGCGATGGGCGCCTTGGCGGGGTACTATGGCGGCTGGGTCGACAACCTCTTGATGCGCGTCACCGAGTTCTTTCAAGTGCTGCCCGCCCTTTTGTTTGCCATGGTGCTGGTGACGCTGCTGTCGCCCACCCTGTTCACCATCGCCTTTGCCATTGGGGTGGTTAGCTGGCCGCAGACCGCGCGCCTGACACGGGCCGAGTTCCTGAAGATCAAGAACCTTGAGTACGTCACCGCCGCCCGTGCGATCGGCGCCCGGGACAAACGCATCATCTGGACCGTGATCCTGCCCAATGCCCTGCCGCCGCTGATCGTCTCAGCCACGCTGACTGTGGGAGTCGCGATCCTGTTCGAAGCAGGGCTGAGCTTCCTTGGCCTTGGCGATCCAAATGTCATGAGCTGGGGCCTGATGATCGGCGCCAACCGCGAATACATTCTGGACGCCTGGTGGCCGGTCACTTTCCCGGGGCTTGCGATCTTCTTTACCGTCTTTGCCGTCAGCCTGATCGGAGACGGGCTCAACGATGCCTTCAATCCAAAGCTGAGGGAACGATGAACCACCTTCTCGAAATCGAAGACCTGCGCGTCACCTTCAATACCCGCTATGGCGAAGTCACCGCGCTGGACAGCATTTCGATGCATGTCAGCGCCGGTGAAACCCTGGGCGTGGTGGGCGAAAGCGGCTGCGGAAAATCCATCACCGCCCTGTCGGTCATGGGGCTGATCCCAACCCCGCCCGGCCGCATCGCCGGTGGCGCGATCCGCCTCAATGGTGAGGATCTGACCCGTGCCTCTGAATCCCGGATGCGTGCCCTGCGCGGCTCGGAAATGGCGATGATCTTTCAGGAGCCGATGACCTCGCTCAACCCGGTGTTCACTGTCGGGGATCAGATTGCCGAGGCCATTATGCTGCACCAGAACGTCAGTCGCGATCAGGCCCTGCGGGATGCGGTGGCGCTGCTGGACCGGGTCGGTATCCCGTCGCCCGATGCACGGGCGCGGGATTATCCGCACCAACTGTCTGGCGGCATGCGCCAGCGCGTGATGATCGCCATGGCCGTAAGCTGCCGCCCAAAAGTGCTGATCGCGGATGAGCCGACAACCGCGCTGGATGTGACGGTGCAGGCGCAGATCTTTGACCTGCTGAACGAAATCCAGCGCGATTTCGGCTCCGCCATCATCCTGATCACCCACGACATGGGCGCAATCAGTGAAATGGCGGACCGGGTGGCGGTCATGTACGCCGGGCGGGTCATCGAGGAAGCCAGCGCCGACGATGTGCTGGACTATCCGCAGCACCCCTATGCGCGCGGGCTGATCTCCTGCATCCCGGCCCTCGGCAAAGGCGATATGCCGGAGACCTTGGCGGAAATCCCCGGCGTGGTGCCGCCGCTGCATTTGCTGGGGGCGGGCTGCGCTTTTGCTGATCGCTGCGCCCATCGCACCGATCGCTGCACCCGTGAAAAGCCGCTTCTGACCACCCATGGCCACCATCCCGCGGCCTGCCACGCGGTCGAGGAGAACCGGATATGACAACGCTTCTGGATGTACGGGATCTGAAGGTCCGCTTTGCCCTGCCGAAACCTTCGCTTTTTGCACCGCAACCCTTTCTGGAGGCGGTGCGGGGCGTGTCCTTCACGCTGGAGCGGGGCCGTGCCCTTGGCATTGTCGGCGAAAGCGGGTCAGGCAAGACCACCGCGGCCATGTCGACGATCCGGCTGGTGCCTGCGGCTGGGGGCGAGATCCTGTTCGACGGTGAAGACCTGCTGCAACTGGATGACGAGGCGATGCGCGCTCGTAGGCGTGATATTCAGCTGATATTTCAGGATCCCTATTCCTCGCTCAACCCGCGGGCACGGGTGGTGGACATCGTGCGCGAGCCAATGGACCTGATGAATATCGGCGATGCCGACAGCCGTCTGGCCCGGGTCAAGGAGCTGTTCGAACTGGTCGGCCTGCGCCCTGATCAGCTGAACCTCTTCCCGCACCAGTTTTCGGGCGGGCAGCGGCAGCGGATTTCCATCGCGCGCGCACTGACCACCAATCCCCGGCTGCTGGTCTGTGACGAACCTGTCAGCGCCCTCGACGTGGCCATTCAAGCGCAAATCCTGAACCTGCTGGCGCGGCTGAAACGGGAACTTGGTCTGTCCTACCTGTTCATCAGCCACGATCTGGGCGTGGTCCGGCACCTCTGCGATGATGTGGCTGTGATGTATTTGGGCCAGATCGTGGAGCAAGCCAGCCGGGAGGAGCTGTTCGACAGTCCGAAACATCCCTACACGCAGGCCCTGCTGGCAGCGGCGCCCTCTCTGGCGCGGCGCAAGTCCAAAGGCTATGTGCGACCGCTGAAACTCTCCGGCGATCCGCCCAGCCCGATCAATCCGCCAAAAGGCTGCGCCTTTGTGGACCGCTGCCCGCTGGCGCAAGACCTGTGCCGACAGGAGCAGCCTGTCCTGAAACCCAATGGGGCCAGCCAGGTCGCCTGCCATTTCGCAGCCGTATAAGGCCCGCAACCCCGTTACGGGGCTGCAGAGCTCCGTCTCTCTTATCCCGCTGCCGGGATCATGAAGCCGTCAAAGAACTGGCTGAGCGCCTCATGGGCATCCAGTGGCAGAACCTGGGCCACGTGCTGATCCGGACGCACCAGCACCATGCAGCCCTGGCTCCGATCAATACCGCGCATGTCAAAGATATCCTGCCCCGATTTCAGATCCGGGCAGAAGACCTTCTCGTAATCGCGCAGCCCGTAGCGTCCCTTTAGAGGCCGCAGGAGTGAGGGCATGTCCCCCGGCGTCAGGCTGCGGTGCTCCTGCTGCAGCACGGCGCGCAAATCCAGAACGGAATCGATATCTGCCCCCTCTGCCGTGTAGCGTCGTAAGGGTGAGGCAGCGTCGCTTTCCAAATACTGACATAGCGCATCCAAAGCGCCGCCTTCCTGTCCCCGGTCATCGGCCGCGGCAAAGGCGAAGAGACGCCAGCGCCCATCGGCCCGCACCACATGGCCCAGCTGCAGGGGACGCGCATCCGCCAGCCGGATCACCGGCGCCGAATGGAACCGCATGCCCAGAGGAAAACCGCTGGCCAGTGCCTGATGGGTGTCCGCTCCGGTCAGAACCGAGGGCGCGTATTGGATGGCCGTGCCGGCAGTGAACCGCCCATGCCGCACGAAATATTTCTGGAACTCCTCGGGATCGACGCCGCCCTCAGAATCGCCGGTCTTGGGCTTGGCGCTAAACATGCGGGCGAATTCACGGTCGAAATCGATCAGCATCTTTGCTACCCCCTGCCGTTCGGCAGAGTAGCTGTGCAGGATTTCGGGCACCGCCTGCTTGCGCAGGACAGCGGCCAGCTTCCAGCCCAGATTGAACCCGTCGCGCATGGAGACGTTCATGCCCTGCCCCGCCTTGGGACTGTGCGTGTGGCAGGCATCCCCGGCGATGAAGACGCGCGGAAGCTGACTGTCGATGTTTTCGGCCGGAACGTCGTCGAACTTGTCGCACAACCGCTGACCGATCTCATAGACCGACCACCATGCGGTTTCCTTCACCTCTAGGGTATAGGGATGCAGGATCCGCTGCGCCGCCGCGACCAGTTTGTCCAGAGTGATATTGCGGCTGGCGACCCGCTCATCCTCTTTCAGCTTGTCCAACTCGATATAGAGCCGGACCATGTAGCCGCCCTCGCGCGGGATCACCAGAAGGTTGCCCTCTTCCGCCGAATGCACGGTGGCCTTCATGCGGATGTCGGGAAAGTCGGTGACGGCCAGAACATCCATCACGCCCCAGGCCTGATTGGCGGAATCGCCAGTCAGTTTGCGCCCGATCGCCTCGCGCACGCTGCTGCGGGCACCATCGCAGCCCACCACGTATTTTGCACGCAGCTCATGGGTTTCGCCCTCATGGCCGGGCGCGGTGCTTTCCAGCGTCACGGTAACCGGGTACTCCGCGTCCCCGGTCACCGTCAGATCCTTGATGCGCTGGTTATACCAGGGCGCCATCGCCGTGGGCGCATTGGCCATGGTCTCCAGAAAAAAATCATGCACCCGCGCCTGATTGAGGATCACATGGGGGAATTCCGACAAGCCATCCTCGGTATCCTGAATGCGGCCACTGCGGGTGATGCAGCCGGGGTTTTCTGCATCCGGGCGCCAGAACGAGGTTTCATTGACCCAGTAGGCTTCCTTCAGAACCTTCTCGCTGAAGCCAAACGCCTCGAACATCTCCATCGAGCGGCAGGCAATCCCATCCGCCTGCCCCACCTGGATGGGGCCGGCGCGTTGTTCAACGATCCCGGTGCGGATGTCCGAAAACGCAGCCAGCTGGCTGGCAAGCACCAGCCCCGTGGGGCCGGTACCGACAATCAAAACGTCCAGCGTGTCGGGCAACGGCGCCGTATCCCCCCCGTTTTGGGTAAGGTCCGTGTGCACCGCGGGGTCGCCCGGGCGAAATCCGTTCAGGTGATATTGCATGCGCTTTCCTCCACGAGCTCGGCACTTGATAAGCTTACTTACATTTTGAAGGCGCCGCCTGTCAATTATTATATGCATACTTACTTTATGCCGAACAACGTGCCGAAATCCCAAGTGTACGCAGCAGAAAGCGCCCCGCCGGGGTCCCCCAACAGGCCGAATGCAGGCTTTCAATGTCCTTGAAGTGGTGGGTTACCAGCGCTTCAGCGCGTCTTCATCGGCGTCCTTGGCAGCGACCCATTCGGCCTCGCCATCCCGCAGGACCTCTTTCTTCCAAAACGGAGCCCGGGACTTCAGGTAATCCATCAGGAACTCGGCCGCCTCAAAGGCGTCCTTGCGGTGGCGAGCGGCGGTTGCGACCATCATGATACGCTCTCCGGGTTCCAGCCGCCCGTAGCGGTGGATCACCAACGCATCCGCAAGATCCCAGCGCGTCATCGCCTCGGAGGCGATTTTTTCCAGCGCCTTCTGCGTCATGCCGGGATAATGCTCAATCTCCATCGCGGCCATGTCGCCGGTGTCTGCATCGCGCACGACGCCAGTGAATGTCACCACAGCCCCGGCCCCGGCCACTGCATCGGCAAAAGCTTCGGTGACCGACCCAAGATCAAAAGACGCTTCCTGCACCAAAACGCGCATCGCTTAGCCCCCCGTCATCGGCGGGAAAAAGGCTACTTCCCGAACACCCTCAAGCGGGGCATCAAAATCGGAAAGCTCCTGATCCAGCGCCACCCGCAGGGCCGAGATATCGGCAAAAGCTGCCGCATAGCGCGGCTCCCGTGCGCGCAATTCCTCGACCAGATCCGACACGGTTGCCGCCGTGGTTTCAACGCGCTCGCGCGGCAGGCCGATCCGTTCACGCACCCAGGCAAAATACAAGACATCCATCAGCGCGTCTCCTTCAGAAATGGCAGGGCCTTTTTCAGATAGTCGGCCCCGGTGATCAGGGTCAGCGCCGCTGCAATCCACAGCAGCCACAGCCCGATGCGGCCGGTCCAGACCATGCCTTCGAATTTCCACCTGAGGCCGGTTACATCTTCGACCTCTCCTGCAAGGATCTGCCCCAGCAGCTCATCATCCATCCCGAAGGAGGACATCACCAGATAGTGCTCGAACACCCCTTGGCAAAACAGGGTGGCGATGGCCGTCATCTGGGCCGTCGTCTTCCACTTGGCCAGTTTGGTGACCTTCAGCGTGCCAGCCGTATCCCCCAGGTATTCCCGCAGGCCAGAGACGAAAACCTCACGAAACAGGATGACCGTCGCGGGCAGCACCAGCCAGGGAGCCCAATGCTCGGCCGCGTAGCCAACAAGGATCATCAGCGCGATCACCACCATCGCCTTGTCCGCAATCGGATCCAGCATCGCGCCGATCTTGGTCTCCTGCTTCCAGGCACGAGCCAGATAGCCGTCGAACCAATCGGTCACCGCCGCGCCGACAAACAGCAACAGCGCAAACCAGTCCGCAAGCGGACGGCTGAAGTAGAGAAACATGATGGCAAGACCGGGCGCAGCAAGCAGCCGCACGATGGTCAGGATATTGGGCAAGGTCCACGTCATGGACGCACATTATCCGGCTGTTTCACAAGTGGAAAGCAGGCTTAATCAAATTTTGACGTGGTCCGGCAAAGACCGGCCGCGACCAATTGTGTCGCTGCAGATCCGCTGCGCCGGGAATGTGGTCCGATCACCCAACCGAAGTATCCAAAAGTGCGCCCTTCTTTTCACCGTGGTGACTGGAATGATCGAACTTCCGGTGCACCTCGTTCAGGCAATTGCGGTCATCAAAGATATGGATATTGATGGCCCGCATCAGATCTTCCTGAGCAAGCTTAAGAGCTTCCGCCTCGGTCTCTGCCAGACCGCTCCCTTTGAGCTTGTCGAGCTCCTTGGCGATCTTCTCGCATTCCTTCTTGGCCTTGATCAGATGTTCCCCCTCATGCGCGAGGCAACAGGCATAAAAGCGGTACCATTCGATCAGTGCTCGGGGGGACAACCCGCTGACCGAGCGTTTCGGGCAACGCACCGTGGTGTGCAGGGTCAACTTCAGCGTTGAAACCTTGGTCGTGACCTCGAACCAGCCGGTCTTCTTGTCGATCTTTGCCTTGCCATCCGCCACGTATTTGCCCTTGGCGGTCAGGCACTCCAGCTCCGTGGTGGTCAGAAAGGTAACCTTCTTGTTGTCGTTGGGATCCTTTGGTCCCTTGCTCTTGATGCTTTTAGCAATATCCGGCAGCGTCTTTCCGGACACAGAATACGTGTCGTAGGCGACGGGCTTTACGGTCAGGGAAACAGCCATGGCTCCTCCGGGCGGCTAGGGACGCGCGCCCAGAATAGCATGTTTCCCCCCTACCCCAAAATCAGACGCCTAGCCTTGCGCGTGGAAGTGGTCGTAGATCCGCTCTGCCAGCGCCTCGGAAATGCCGTCCACCGCCTTGAGGTCAGCCAGATTGGCGCGGCTCACCGCCTTGGCGCTGCCGAAATGAGCCAGCAGTGCACGTTTCCGGCTGGCGCCGACACCAGCCACCTCATCCAGCGGTGTCGCCCCCATCGCCTTGGCCCGTTTAGCCCGGTGGGTACCGATGGCAAATCTGTGCGCCTCGTCCCGTAGACGCTGGATGAAATAAAGCACCGGATCGTTGCGCTGCAGGGCAAAGGCATTCTCGCCCAGCCGGTGGAACTCTTCCTTCCCGTGGTCGCGATCCACCCCTTTGGCGACGCCGACCATGGGAATATCCTGCACGCCGTGTTCTGCCATGATCTCCGCCACCGCCGACACCTGCCCGGCGCCGCCGTCGATCAGCAGCAGATCCGGCCACAGCCCCTTTTCCCGGTCGGGATCCTCTTTCAGCAAGCGAGAGAACCGGCGGTTCAGCACCTCTTTCATCATGCCAAAGTCATCGCCAGGTGTCAGGTCGTCGCCCTTGATGTTGAATTTGCGATAGGCATTCTTCATCAGCCCCTCGGGGCCCGCGACGATCATGCCACCGACCGCATTGGTGCCCTGGATATGCGAGTTGTCATAGACCTCAATCCGATTTGGCGGACCGTCTAGGCCAAAGGCTTCGGCCAGCCCTTTCAGCAGCTTGGCCTGCGTCGCGCTTTCAGCCATGCGGCGGGCCAGGCTTTCGCGGGCATTGCGCACGGCACCAGCCACCAGTTCAGTCTTTTCACCGCGTTGAGGGACCATCACCTCGACCCGGCGCCCAGCCTTCTCGCTCAGCGCCTGCTCCATCAGATCGCCATTCTCGATATCATCAGACAGGATCAACTGCCGCGGCGGCTCCTTGTTGCTGTAGAACTGGCCAAGGAAGGCCTCCATCACCTCGGCGGGGCTGTTGTCGGCATCGACGCGGGGATAGAAATCCTGATTGCCCCAGTTCTGGTTCGCCCGGATGAAGAAGACCTGAACGCAGGCCTGCCCCCCCTCCATGTGCAGACCGATGACATCCGCCTCGGCCACACCGCGCGGATTGATGCCTTGCGCCGTTTGCACCTGTGTCAGCGCCTTGATCCGGTCGCGCAGGGCGGCCGCGCGCTCGAACTCCATCGCTTCGGAGGCCGCCATCATCTGTTCCGCCAGCTCCTCCTGGATCCTGGTGGAGCGCCCGGACAGGAACCGCTCGGCATCACGGACGCTGGCGGCGTACTCTTCGGCGCTGATTTCCCCGGTACAGGGGGCCGAGCAGCGCTTGATCTGATATTGCAGACAGGGGCGCGTGCGGCTCTCGAACATTGCGTCCGAGCAGTTGCGCAGCAGGAACGCCTTTTGCAGCTGGTTCAGCGTTCGGTTCACCGCGCCTGCGCTGGCAAAGGGTCCGAAATAGCTGCCCTTTTCCTTGCGGGCGCC
The DNA here is from genome assembly GCF_041300735.1 of Phaeobacter sp. SYSU ZJ3003. Classification (NCBI taxonomy): domain Bacteria; kingdom Pseudomonadati; phylum Pseudomonadota; class Alphaproteobacteria; order Rhodobacterales; family Roseobacteraceae; genus Phaeobacter; species Phaeobacter sp. SYSU ZJ3003. The sequence continues at coordinate 38,346 of NZ_PXNU01000009.1, forward strand.
CCGATGCTTCTTGATCTGCGGATAGGCGTGATCCTTGGACACCAGGATATTGGGAAAGCTTTTGTCATCGCGCAGCAGCACGTTGTACTTCGGCTTCAGCTGCTTGATCAGATTCTGCTCCAGCAGCAGCGCCTCGGTTTCCGTCCGCGTGGTCAGGAACATCATCGAGGTGGTAAGCGCGATCATCCGTTCGATCCGCGGACTATTGCCCGGCCGGGTATAATTCGACACCCGCGCCTTCAGATTGCGCGCCTTGCCCACATAAAGAACCCGGCTGTCGGCATCGAGCATGCGATAAACGCCGGGCGAGGAATCCAGCGTTTTCACATAGCCCTGAATGACGGCATAACCGCTGCGCGGCGGTTCCGCGGGCGATGCATCTGATGTCTGATCAATCATGTCCTGACACATATGATTCTACGCATGCCGCTGCAATGTTTCCCAGCCTGTTTCAAGAGCGGACAAATCCACCACTCCTGTGGATAAGTGTGAAGATATCTTCGGGCTATCCAGCGATTTCCCTTGTTTTCGACCGGTTTTGGAAGAATGCCTAAAATTTAGGCGAATATATAAGATATTGGTTTTGCTTGGAAATTTTTCCGATGCCTGACAAGGTTTTGAAAACAAAGACACTTTTGTAACGGGTTTGTGATCATCGCGCTGGTGGTGCAAAACTTTTCGCAAAGACCGGTCCGGCAGGGGCTATTCAAGCCCGACAACGTCCGGCGTTTCCCAGGCCAGATGCTGCCCGCCATCGACACAGATCAGCTGTCCGGTAACCGCGGGCGCCTCCAGAAGATAGCCTAGTGCGGCCGTGATATCGCCCAGATTGGCGCCCCGCTGCAGCACGGTTCTGGCCCGCTGATCGTTGAACTGCTGCGGGCTCTGGCGCGATCCCTGTAGGGTTGGCCCCGGCCCGATGGCATTGACCCGGATCCGGGGTGCCAGCCCCTGTGCAGCCGTCTGTGTCAGCGTCCAGAGGGCGGATTTTGCCAACGTGTAGCTGCTGAACTCAGGCGTCAGCCGCCGTACCCGCTGATCGATCATGTTGACCACCAGCCCCCAGGCCTGCGGCTCATTGTTCTCATCAAACGGCTGCTCGACCTCTTGTGCGGCCATCGCTTGCATCAGCACGAAGGGAGCACGCAGGTTGCTGCCGAAATGCCGGTCCCAGCTTTCCCGCGTCGCGGTTTCAAAACTGTCATGCTCGAAGATGGAGGCGTTGTTCACAAGGCAGGTGATCGGGCCGCCCAATGCCTTGGCAGCCACAGGCAGTAGTTCTACGGCTTCAGCCTCATACAGAAGATCCGCCTGCACCAGTTCAGCGCGCCGCCCCAGACCTCGTATCGCATCGGCAGTGGCTTTCGCCTCAGCCTCAGAGGTCGCGTAATGGACGGCAACGTCGAACCCCTGCCGGGCCAGTTTCAGGGCCATCGCCTGCCCCAGACGTTTGCCCGCTCCTGTCACCAAAGCCCGCATGGATGCCTCCCTGATTGCCTGCCTGCTTCTGTGGTCAGAGCAGAACCCACAGATAGAGCACATAAAGCCCGGTCAAGAGACCACCCCACCGGCGCGTGATGTCCATCTTGAAAAAGACAAAAGGAAAGATCAGCAGCGAGGCCGCCAGCATCACCCAAAGGTCAAAGCGCAGGAATTCGGGATCGACCGAGATCGGCCCGACAAAGGTTGCCACACCGATGATGGCCAGCAGGTTGAACATGTTGGAGCCGATGACATTGCCCAGCGCGACATCCGCCTGCCGCCGCAGCGCCGCCATGACCGTGGTGGCGAGTTCCGGCAGGGAGGTTCCTATCGCCACCAACGTCAGACCAATAACGGTTTCGCTGATGCCATACATCCGCGCGATGATCGTGGCATTGTCTACAAGCAAATCCGCGCCCAGTGGCAGGCCGACCAGCCCGAGGACAAGGTAGACGCCGATACGCCAGAACGGCATGTCGGGGTCGGCTTCCTCGATCTCTTCCAGATCATCCGCTGCCTCCGCGTTCCCATTCCGGTTGCGCCGGTGTGCCCGTGCCTCGCGGAATGCGCCGCCCAGTACAATCGCCAGCGCCGCCAGCAGGATCAGCCCCGACCACAGGGTGAACACCCCGACAAAAGCCAACGCGATGAACAGCACCGAGGCGATGAGCATGTAAACATAGTTCTCCTGCGTCGCGCATTTGCTGGTATCCAGCCGCATCAGGATGGCAGGCACGCCCAGTACCAGAAGGATATTGGCTGTATTGGATCCTACGACGTTGCCCATCGCAATGCCGTCGGCACCTTCCATAACCGCGCTGATGGCGATCAGAAGTTCCGGCGCCGAGGTACCAAAGGCCACGATGGTTAGACTGACGATCAGGGCCGGAACGCCAAGGCGCAGCGACAGGTTCACCGCCCCGCGCACCAATGCGTCCCCGGCCAGCAGCAGGATCACCAGGCCCAGTCCACAATACAACCAAGGCATCATCGCCGTGGTCCTCCTTTTCCGCAGGCGCAGGGCCCTTTGCCAATCCTAAAGCGTCCGCAGGACGGGCAACGCGCAGATTTCAGCTGCTTGTGCCCGGGCAGCCGGAGCTTTCCGAACATGGCCATAACCGCCATAACAACCAGGAAAATGGAAACGATTTTGAGCAGCACGTCAGAGGCCAAACCGCGCGAATTCCGCGCGTTCCTCAAGGCCACCCAGGGCATCCTGTGCCATCTGCATGCCGAACCGGCTCAGAAACGGGCGTTTCATGCCATAACGGCGGATCCGCACCTTGTCGCCGTAGCGCTGCTTCAGTTTCGGCAGCAGATGCGCGATCCCGTCAATCAGGCCCAGTTCGGTTGCCCGCCGGGCCAGCCAGACCTCGCCGGTGAACAGCGGTTCATCCTTGCTCAGCGCATCGCCGCGACGGCTGGTCACGTGATGGATGAAATTGGTGTGAATGTCGTTCAACAGTCTTTTCAGGCGCGCCACGTCTTCGGGGTTTTCAGGACGGAACGGATCCAGCATCGATTTGCTTTCGCCTGCCGTGTAGACCCGGCGCTCCACCCCCTGACGGGCCAGCAGTACATGGGCACCAAAGCCCGCGGAAATCACGCCGATCGAACCGACGACGGAACTGTCATCTGCCCAGATTTCATCCGCCGCGGCCGCCAGCCAATAACCGCCAGAGGCCGCCACATCCTCGACAAAGGCAATAACGGGGATCTCTTTTTCCTCGGCCAGGCGCCGGATGCGCGCGCCGATCAGCGAACTTTGCACCGGTGAGCCGCCCGGAGAATTGATCTCCAGCGCCACGGCGGCGGGCTTGCCCTTGCTAAAGGCGCGCTCCAGCACAGGGGCCAACGCCGCATCGCTCAGGCTGCCGCGTCCCGGCATTCCGATCGCGCCGGACAGGCGGACCACAGAAACAAGAGGCGGCTTTTTGACAAAGGGTATGCGCAGGATCATGGCGCCGATGTAGAATGCCCCCCGCCCCGAAACAAGGTCCCCGGGGCAGGGAAACGACCGCAAAGGGAAAAAGCACCTGTGCGCAGGCAATTTTGCAACGCACCACCCCGGGCAAACGTCCAAATGTTGCGGCCCGCCTGCCTGCGCTGTATCGCCCAGCGATCAGGACCGGATGCGCCAGCCGGTTTTGAAAATCCACCAGATCACCGCAAGGCACAGGCAGGTAAAACCGCCGATGGCCAAGAGACTGGTCCCCACCGGAACATCTGCGGTGCCAAAGAAGGACCAGCGGAAGCCCGAGATCAGATAGACCACCGGATTGAACATGGTGATTTTCTGCCAGAGCGGCGGCAACATCGAGATCGAGTAGAAAGATCCGCCCAGAAACACCAGCGGCGTCACGATCAGCAGCGGCACCAGTTGCAGCTGTTCAAAATTCTTCGCCCAGATCCCGATGATGAAGCCCAACAGCGCAAAGCTGAGGCAAGTCAGCAGCAGGAACAGCACCATGGCAAGGGGATGCGCGATGGTCAGATCCACGAACAGCGACGCGGTGCACAGGATCACCACCCCGATGAACAGCGCCTTGGTCGCGGCCGCCCCGACATAGCCGAGGACGATCTCAAGGAAATTGATCGGCGCCGACAACAGCTCGTACACCGTGCCGATGAATTTGGGAAAGTAGATCCCGAAGGAGGCATTCGAAATGCTCTGCGTGATCACGCTCAGCATGATCAGCCCGGGCACGATGAAGGCGCCATAGGCGATGCCTTCGACCTGATCGATCCGGCTGCCGATGGCGGCGCCAAAGACCACGAAGTAAAGCGAGGTCGACAGGACCGGCGACAGGAAGCTTTGCATCAGCGTGCGAAAGAAACGCGCCATTTCAAAGCGATATATTGATGCAACCGCCGTCCAGTTCATAACTCTTCTCCCGCGACAAGACCGACAAAGATATCTTCAAGGCTGGATTGGCGTGTCACCACATCTGACAGCACCAGCCCGGCCGCAGCCACATCGTTGAGCAGCGCGGTGATGCCGGTCCGCTCACCCCTTGTGTCGTAGCTGTAGATGAGTGACCGCCCGTCCGCGCCCAGTTCCAGCCCATGTGCTGCCAACGCCTCGGGCACTTCGGTGATCGGCGATGTCAGCTGCACTTCCAGCTGCTTGCGGCCCATCTGCGCCATCAGATCAGCCTTCTCCTGCACCAGCAGGATCTGCCCCTTGGTGATCACCCCGATCCGGTCGGCAATGGCTTCGGCCTCTTCGATGTAATGGGTGGTCAGGATAATGGTGACGCCATCGGCCTTCAGCTCGCGCACCACCTCCCACATGTCCTTGCGCAGTTCCACATCGACACCGGCGGTGGGCTCATCCAGGAACAGCACGCGCGGCTCGTGGCTTAGCGCCTTGGCGATCAGCACCCGGCGTTTCATGCCGCCGGACAATTCCTTGATCTGGCTCTTGCGCTTGTCCCAGAGGGACAGTTTCTTCAGGATCTCTTCAAGCAGCGCGTCATTCTTGGGCTTGCCGAACAGGCCGCGTGAAAACCGCACCGCATTCCAGACCGTTTCAAACGGTTCCAGATTGATTTCCTGCGGCACCAGCCCGATCAGCCGCCGCGCCGCGCGGAACTCTTGCAGGATATCATGCCCGGCGACGGTGACACTGCCTGATGTGGGCGTGGTGATACCGCAGACGGTTGAAATCAAGGTTGTCTTGCCCGCGCCATTCGGCCCGAGCAAGGCAAGGATTTCGCCCTCTTCAATCTCCAGAGAGGCCCCTTTCAGCGCCTCGAACCCACCTTCGTAGGTCTTGCGCAGATCGCGTATAGACAGGATCGCTGACATGGCCTCTCCCCATATTTTCGTTGAGCGCAGGCTATCCAGCCACTGATCCAGCCACCAGTGGTCAGGCGCGCAGTTGCATGTGCGCCAGCGCAGAGAGAAAGGCTACGGCTGCTACGGTCAGGCGCCGATCAGCCGCCCGTCATTTTCTTGAACCAGCCTTTTTTGCCTTCACCCTCTTCGCCGCCATCCTCGGCGCCGTCTTCCCCAGCGTTTTCCGCTTCGGGCGCCAGATGGGTCTGCAGGTTGACGAAGAACTGATCGGCCATCTTCTTGGCAAAGCCGTCGATGATCCGGCTGCCCAGTTGCGCCAGCTTGCCGCCTACCTTGGCCTCGACCTCATAGCTCAGCATGGTGCCGCCATCAGAGGGTTCCAGGCTCACCTTTGCGCCGCCCTTGGCAAATCCGGCCGCGCCACCCTTGCCTTCACCGGCGATGGTCAGCTTTTCGCCCGGAACCAGATCCGACAGGGTCACCTGCCCCTTAAAGGTCGCCTTGACCGGCCCGACCTTCTGGGTAACAGAAGCCTCGAAGCCTTCCTCCGGGGAGCCGGTTACCTCGGTGGCGCCAGGCACGCAGGCTTTCAGCACCTCGGGGTTCAGCAGCGCGGCGTAGACCTCGGTCGGCGGGGCGGCAATTTCCTTCTGATCACTCATCTGCATGGCGGGTCCTCCGTTATGGCCGGGTGTCGGCAGTCTCTTATCCCTTACAGACCTAGCCGCCACCCTGCCGTCTGCCAAGACGGAAGCGTCACGCGGGTGCAAAGGGCACCCCCTGATCACTCCTCTTCGACCGACGCGACCTCAGGTGTCAGATGTTCGACAACCCGGGCGATCACACTGTCATCCCGCAGGATCTTGCCATGTCCCAGCCCCGCGGTCACATGCAACCGCGCCCCCGGCCAGCTGTCCGCCAAGGCACGCCCTTCCGAAGCCGGCACCACACGGTCCGCATTGTCATGCACGATCAGGGACGGTTGCGCCAACCCACGGGCAAGATCGGTGCCGCGCAGCGCATCGAATGGAAGACCATAACGTTTTTCCAGCAGGGTCTGCGCGCCTTTTGCCACCTTCGGCCCAAAGCCCAGAAGCCGAGCGATCTTGCCCAGATAGGCCTCCAGATCCGTCGGCGGCGCCAATAGCGCAACCCGTCGCACCCGGAGGCCCCGCGACAGTGCGGCCACCGTGGCTGCCGCGCCATTGGAGTGGGCGATAATCCCGGTCAACGGCCCCAGATGCGCCGCGACCTCCTCGGTTACCCACAGCATTTCCGGCAACGAACTGCGACGCCCGGGGGCCGCCCCATGGCCGGGCGCATCAAAGGCCACAACCCGGAACCCCGCCTTGACCAGTGGCCCAGCGAAACCGCCCAGCTGCCCGGCCCGGCCCGACATGCCATGCACCAATAGGATGGTCGGCAGCGGCGCCTCGTCCAGGACCCCACGTCCGCGCGGCGTCGCGCGCCATTCATAAAGTGGAATCTCGACCCCCGATTGCAGCCTCAGGGGCCGCGCAGCCGCTGCCAGCAGCCAGTCCCGTTCCCGTTTCGGCAACTTTTGCCGTCTTGGCCGGGTAAACAGCGTCGCCAGCAGCAAAGAAGCTGCTGCCGGAGAAATAGCCTCCAACATGCCCGATGCCCGCTGGAGCATCGCCAGGGCGGGCGGCGGGCGGCGTTTGGGCGTTGCATTCGATGTGACACTGACCATGGCTGGTCCTCCTGATGTCGGCGCGCGGCGGCTGCAGCCCGGGATTTCACGAGGCCTGCGTGGCTGCCGCAATAGTTAGTTCTTATTTGGAACTCATTATCAGTTCCATTTGAGAACCTTGTCAATCCATGCTAGAACTGCCTCATGAAATGGCATGACATGAAAGAGGCCGCCTGCCCGGTGGCACGGGCGATGGGGGTGGTGGGTGACCGCTGGACCCTTTTGATTTTGCGGGAATGTTTCCTGGGTGTGCGCCGGTTCGACGACTTCCAGAAAAGCCTCGGGATCACCCGGCATCTGCTCGCCGAACGGCTGAAACGGCTTGAAGCGATGGGCCTTCTGGAGCGCCGCCCCTATCAGGAACGCCCCCTGCGTCACGAATACCGACTAACCGAATCGGGCAAGGCCTTTGCCCCGGTGATGCTCGCCTTGCAGGACTGGGCGCGCAGCAATCTTCCCAGTGAGGCCCCCTCTCCCCTCTCCTTTATCCTCAGGGACGGCGGCGAGGAGATCGATCCGGTGGTGACCGACCGACACACCGGACAGGAGTTGAACCACCGGACGGTTCTGATGCGCTACCGCGACCCGGCCAAGCCCATCGACTGATACTCTGCACAGCACCTGTGCAAAGAGAGCGGACTGCTTTGGACGACACTTATCTTGACGTCGAGATTCCCACAAAGTATCTCGACGGCGAGACAAAAGGAGTTCACTTATGAAAATCATTCTTTTCGGCGCCACCGGCGATGTCGGAAGCGCGACCCTGCGCGAAGCCGTGAGCCGCGGCCACCACATCACAGCCGTAGCGCGGGATACCGGCCGCCTTGGCAGCCTGCCCTCCAGCGTCGACGCCCTGTCGCTCGACCTTCTCGGCAACCCCGACGCGGCAGCGGATGCCGCAGCCGGACATGATCTGGTAATCAGCGCCCTGCGCCCCGCTGCAGGGCACGAGGGTGACCTGGTTCCCCTAACCCGCGCCGCGCTGAACGCGGCTGCATCAGCGGGGAGTCCCGCGCTGATCACTGGCGGCGCGGCGCTGCTGAAACTGGCAGATGGCAGCGGCCACACGGTTCTGAGCGCCCCCGATTTCCTGCCGGACGCGGTGCGCCCCATCGCGCAGGCCTGCGCCGATCAGGATTCCCTTCTGGAACAGGACACCTCTGCCACCTGGACCTGCCTGCGCCCGCCCGCGATGCTGTTGCCGGGGCCACGGACCGGCCACTATGAATTTGGCACCGATACGCTGGTCACCGACGCAGAAGGCCAGTCGCAGATCACCTATGCGGATTTCGCGGTGGCGATGCTGGATCTTGCCGAAGCGCCTCAAATCGCCCGTCGCCGCCTGACTGCGGCGTGGACGGCGCCCGCACCGGCCATGCAGCCCGGCTGACGCCAAACCACACTCTATTGCGCCGCCGCGCCGTGCCCCCCCGAGGGCATGGCGCCCGGCCGTTACCGGTTGCCCTTCGGGATTTCCTCCTGCCGGGTCCAGTCGTATGTGCCTTCGTCGCGTTCCCGGACCGCCTGTTTCCACCCCTTTTCCTCAGAACGTTCCTTGAAGGCGATGCCTTCCGGCGAATGGCGGGTGATACCGTCGAATACCGTCGCCAGCCGTTGGGTCTGCATCAAACCGGTCTGCTCGATCGCCTGATTGATCACCATCTTCTGCATGGCCAGTTGGTTGATCGGAACCGTGGCCATGCGGGCCGCCATCTCCTCTACCGCATCGTCCAGCTGCTCTGCTGGCACCGCCTTGAGGACCAGCCCCATATCCGCTGCCTCGCGCCCCGAAATCTTGTCACCGGTGAACAGCATCCGCTTGGCCCGCTCGGCGCCAAGGCGATAGACCCACATGGCCGTGGTCGGGCAGCCCCAGACGCGGGCGGGCATGTATCCGATCTGCGCATCCTCGGCCATGATCGTCATATCCGCGCACAGCGCGATATCCGATCCGCCCGCCACGGCAAAACCGTGCACCTTGCAGACCACAGGCTTCACCGCACGCCACATCGACATAAAATGCTGGGTGTTTTCCCACATGAACCGGTAGTCCTTGATGGGGTCCCATGGCATCGGCTGGGTGGCCTCACCCGACCCGTTGCCCTCAGCATAAAAGGTCAGATCGTAACCTGCGCAAAACGCCTCTCCCGCGCCGGAGAGCACCATCACATGCACGCCCGGATCCGCATCTGCGCGCGAGACGGCCGCCGCAAGATCCCGCGGCATCTGGTCGTCGATGGCGTTCATGGCCTCCGGCCGATTCAGCGTGATGCGCGCGATCCGACCGTCTTTTTCATAGGCAACTGTCGTCATCTCTTCCTCCCTCATTTCCTGAGGGAGGAAAGCACGCCCGGAGGCTAAGACCTAGCCGTGCGAACGCGACGTCAGTAGGGCAGACCCACATAATTTTCGGCGAGCGAAGCCTGCGCCGCATCCGAAGAGAACAGGTAATCGAGATCGGTACACTGCAGGCGCTGATCCACTTCCTGCGCATCCGGGAAGAGATGCAGCAGGTTGGTCATCCACCAGCTGAACCGCTCTGCCTTCCAGACGCGGGCCAGTGCCTTTTCCGAGTAGCCATCCAGCCCGGCGCTGTCGCCATTGAGGTAGTGATCCATAAAGCCATGGTAGAGATAGTAGATATCCGACGCCGCCGAATTCAGCCCCTTGGCCCCGGTGGGCGGCACGATATGCGCCGCATCCCCGGCCAGGAACAGATTGCCATAGCGCATCGGCTCGGCCACGAAACTGCGCAGCGGCGCGATGGATTTCTCGATCGACGGGCCGGTTTCCAGACCAGCGGCCACATCCTCAGGCAGGCGACGCTTCAGCTCTTCCCAGAAAGCATCATCCGACCAGTCCTCGGGCTTGTCCGTCAGCGGCACCTGAATGTAATAGCGGCTCAGCACCTGGCTGCGCATCGAGCAAAGCGCAAAGCCGCGCTCGTGACGGGCATAGATCAGCTCGGGCGAGACGGGTTTGGTTTCCGACAGGATTCCCAGCCAGCCAAAGGGATAGACCTTTTCGTATTCCTTCAGCACATCGCCGGGAATAGATTTGCGGCTGACCCCGTGGAACCCGTCGGCGCCGACGATGAAATCGCAGTCAATTCGGTGCTCGGATCCGTCTTTTTCGTAGGTGACATAGGGGCTTTCGGACTTCAGATCATGCGGCTGCACATTGGCGGCCTCGTGAATGACGGCCCCATCCATGGCATCGCGGGCGGCGTATAGATCGCGCGTCACCTCGGTCTGGCCATAGACCATGACCGTGGCGCCATCTGCGTATTTTTCCAAATCGATACGATCGCTGCGCCCCTGGTGGGCGATATAGAAACCTTCGTGCACCTCGCCTTCGGCATCCATGCGCTCTCCGCAGCCTGCCTCGCGCATCAGATTGACGAAACCATGCTCCAGCACACCTGCCCGGATCCGGCCCAACACATAGTCGCGGGATTGCCGTTCCAGTACGATGCTATCGATCCCCTTGCGGTGCAACAGCTGCGACAACAGCAGGCCCGAAGGACCGCCTCCGATGATTGCGACTTGGGTTTTCTGCACGGTCATAAGCGCGTCTCCGTTTCATGGTGACGGGCAATATGACGCGGGGTCCGGGTTTTGCGAATGGACCATGCGCGCAAGTTCTTGTACATTTCGCACATGACCAGCGCTCTTCAGATCCGCAGCTACAACCTGTTCGGGGAAACCGATGAACTGGCGGACGTGCTGCATGTGGAGACGATCCGCTCCCGCTCCGAGCAGCATGATTGGCAGCTGTCACCGCACCGGCACGCCCGGCTGCATCAGGTCCTGTTCATGACCAGTGGCGGCGGCGTGGTGGATCTGGACGGCGACGCCCATAGCCTGCCCGCCCCCTGTTTCGTCAATATCCCGCGCGGGGTTGTTCACGGTTACACGTTCGAACCAGAGACCAGCGGCTGGGTTGTCACCCTGCCCTCAGACCTTGTTGATCATTGCATCCGCAGCGGCGAAGGCGTGCGCGGCCCGCTGGATCATGCCTGCGTTTTGCCGCTGCCGCCCGACCTGCGCAGCATGGCCGAAACGCTTTATCAGGAATACCACGGCCAGAATTTTGCCCGCGCTCAGCTGCTGCGTTCGCTCGCCGGAACTCTCACCGCCCTTGTCGCCCGCCATATTCACACTGCTGAGGGCGGCGACCGTCAGAATGGTGGCAACCCGATCTTTTCCCGCTTTGAAACCCTCGTGGAGCAACATTTCCGCAGCCGCCGCCCGCTGGCGGAGTATGCACGCGATCTCGCCGTCTCCCCGACCCATCTGAACCGGATCGTGCATCAGGTCACGGGCCAGTCCGCATCGCATCTGGTGAATGAACGCATGCTGCGCGAAGCCCGGCGGATGCTGCTCTATACGTCGCTCAGCGCGGCGCAGATCGCCTATGATCTTGGGTTCAGCGATCCCGCCCATTTCAGCCGCGTCTTCACCAAGGGCACCGGCATGCCGCCGCGCGCCTTTCGCAAACAATTGGGCGACAGCGCCTGACACCGATCAGCGCTTGCTGCCCCCGGCGCCTGGCAGCAAACCATTCAGGATCATTGCAAGATACTGTTCGGCAATTTCTTCGTGGGGAACCGGCCGGTCAGTGCGGTTCCAGAAAGGGATCCAGTTCAGCGCGCCAAACACCCCGGCCGCCACAAGACGCGGATCACAATGGCGGATGACGCCTTCGCGAATACCCTTCTCAATCAGCATCCGCAGCTGAAAATCCACCCGCGCCTTACCCTCGTGCAGGGCCTCGCGCCGCTCGGGCGACAGGCTGTGCGCCCGCACCATGGCCAGGCTGGCGCCAAGATCGGTGGACACCCACTCGCAATAGCCGCGGATCAGTCGCGAAATCCGCTCTGCCACTGGCAGACTGTCATCGCGGCTGATCTCCATCACCTCGCCCAGGAATTCCAGGCTCAGCTGGTGGCAACCGAACAGGATGTCCTCCTTGCTTTGCACATAATAGTAGATCGTGCGCTTGGTGATGTTGAGCGCGGCAGCGATATCCTCAAGCGAGGTCTGCTCATAACCCTGATCGTTAAACAGCCGCGCACCGGCCATCAGCACTGCGCGGCGCTTGATCTCGCGCTGCGCACTGCGGCTGTCTGCCGTTTTCGTCCAGGTTTTATTGCCCATCGTCGCTCTTCCCCCGGCCTGCCCCATACAAGGTCTGACCTATTGACGCCCGGTAATTACACTCATGAGTTACACTCTTCTTGACAGTTTGCCCAGCCCGAACCGAAAGTAACCCGGAAGTGTAATTCCGACTCGCGCAAGGGAGAGAGCCAATGTCTGCACATGTGATGGTTGCCGGGGTGGGTATGACCAAATTCGCCAAACCCGGCCAGAATGAACCCTATACCGAAATGGGCGCTGCCGCCGTGCGCGATGCGCTGCAGGATGCGGGCCTGCCCTATGACGCCGTGCAGCAGGCCTATGCGGGCTATGTCTATGGGGACAGCACCTGTGGCCAGGCGGCGCTCTACAAGGTTGGCATGACCGGAATTCCGGTGATGAACGTCAACAACAACTGCTCGACCGGATCGACCGCCCTGTTCATGGCGCGTCAGGCGGTGGAATCGGGTGTTGTCGATGTGGCGCTGGCGCTTGGCTTTGAACATATGAAACCCGGCGCACTGACCTCGCACTGGGATGACCGGCCCAGCCCGTTTGATGCCTTTGACGCGGAAACCGACGATCTGGTCGGCCAGCCCGAGATCCCGCTGGCGCTGCGCTATTTCGGCGGTGCGGGCAAGTCGCACATGGAGAAATACGGCTCCACCATGCTGGACCTCGCGCGCATCCGCGCCAAGGCGAGCCGCCATGCGGTGAACAACCCGCTGGCCCTGTTTCGAAATGAGCTGTCGCCCGAGGATGTGCTGGAAAGCCCCACCATCTGGGAAGGCGTGATGACCCGCCTCATGGCCTGCCCGCCCACCTGTGGCGCGGCGGCCGCAGTGGTGGTCAGCGAGGCCTACGCCAAGAAGCACGGGCTGAACAGCAATGTGCGCATCGTGGGTCAGGCGATGACAACCGATTACGCCAGCACCTTTGACGCCCACGACATGATGAAGGTGGTGGGCTATGACATGACCGCCGCGGCCTCTAAACAGGTGCAGGAGCAGACCGGCATCGGCATTGAAGACGTCGATGTGGTCGAACTGCATGACTGTTTCGCCCATAACGAGATGATCACCTACGAAGGTCTGGGCCTCTGCCCCGAAGGCGGCGCATCCAAATTCATCGCCGATGGCGACAACACCTATGGCGGTAAATATGTGACCAACCCCTCGGGCGGGCTTTTGTCCAAGGGACATCCCCTTGGCGCGACCGGCCTTGCGCAATGTTACGAGCTGACCCGCCAGCTGCGCGGCACCGCAGGCAGCACGCAGGTGAAGGGTGCCCGCACCGCGCTGCAGCACAATCTTGGTCTTGGCGGCGCCTGTGTCGTCACCATGTATCAGGCGCAGTGAGGCAGCGATGATCGACACCTCATACATCGGCCATGTCACTGAACCTTTCGAGGTGACGGTGGAACAGGGGCGGCTGCGGGATTTTGCCCGCGCCACCGGCCAAAGCGACCGTATCTATTTCGACAGGGATGTGGCGCAGGCGGTAGGCTATCGCGGCGTTCTGGCGCCGCCCACATACCTGTTCTCGCTGGATCTGGACCGCGAAGATTCGTTCTACTTCATCACGCTCTTGAATATCGACATTGCCAAGGTCCTGCATGGCGAGCAGGCCTTCACCTATGGCGCGCCGATCTGTGCCGGGGACACCGTGACGCTGGTGAGCGAGGTCACCGATATCTACGCCAAGAAGGGCGGCGCCATGGAATTCGTGCATCTGAAGACCACGGCGACCAACCAGCTGGGTGAAAACGCAGGCAGCATGACCCGCACAGTGATCGTGAGGCATCCGCAATGACCATGCCAACCTATGCAGAGATCGAGGTGGGCGATCAGCTGCCGCCCCTCACCACCAAGGAGATCACCCGCACCACGCTGGCGCTGTTCGCCGGCGCCTCGGGCGATCACAACCCGATCCACATCGACATCGATTTCGCGAAACGCGCAGGCATGCCGGACGTCTTTGCCCACGGCATGCTGAATATGGCCTATCTGGGCCGCCTGTTGACGGGTTGGGTACCGCAATCGGCCTTGCGCGAAGTCACCACCCGGTTTGTATCGATCACCCAGATTCACGCGGTGATCACCTGCACCGGCAAGGTGGTGGAAAAACGCGACGGCAATCTGGTGGCGCTTGAGATTGAGGCTGCCGATCAGAACGGTGAGGTCAAACTGGCCGGGACCGCCCTGATTGAGCTGCCATAACGACAAAGGACACTGAAGAGATGAGCAAACTTGCAGGCAAGACCGCCTATGTCACTGGCGCCGGACGCGGTATCGGCCGTTCCATCGCGCTGAAACTGGCCGAGGACGGCGCCAATGTGGTGCTGAACGATCTGGACGCGGAACCCGCAAACGCCGTCGTTGCCGAGATCGAAGCGATGGGCCGCAAGGCGCTGGCCATTCCCGGATCAGTCACGGCGGCAGGCTTTGCCGATGATTTTATCCAGGCCGGGATCGACAAGTTCGGCAGCATCGACATCATCGTCAACAATGCCGGCTACACTTGGGACAGCTTCATCGGCAAGATGAGCGACGAACAGTTCGATGCCATGATCGACGTGCATCTGAAGGCGCCCTTCCAGATCCTGCGCGCGGCGTCGCCCTTTATCACGCAAGCCGCAGCAGCCGAGGCTGCCGAGGGGCGCGAGGTCTTCCGCAAGGTGGTAAATATCTCGTCGATTTCGGGCACCGGTGGCAATCCCGGACAGGCGAACTATTCCGCCGCGAAATCCGGCGTCATCGGCCTGACCAAGACGATGGCCAAGGAATGGGGCCGCTTCAAGGTAAACGTCAACGCGGTGGCCTTTGGCATGATCTCCACCCGCCTGACAGAGGCCACGGACGAAAAGAAATCGATCGAGGTCGAGGGCAACAAGATCGGCATCGGGATCCCCAAGAAACTGGTGCAGGGCATGGAGATGATGATCCCCGTGGGCCGTGCGGGCACGCCGGAAGAGGCGGCGGGCGGCGTCTACCTCTTCTGCATCCCCGAAAGCAACTACGTCTCGGGCCAGACCCTGATCGTGGGCGGTGGCCTGTCCGGCACCTGACCCACGCCACACTCTGAAACAGCGCACAGGCCCGCCCCACACCGGGGCGGGAGTTACTACGGGAGACGACATAAATGCTGGAAGGTACCCGCATCATCGAGGTCGAAGGCCTTGGCCCCGGCCCATTCGCCGCGATGACACTGGCCGATATGGGCGCCGATGTGATCTGCATCCACCGCAAGGGCGGCGGCGTCACCCCGGGCATGCCGGAGCGTTCTGTACTGGACCGCGGCAAGCGCTCGATTGAGCTGGACCTGAAGGATTCCGAAGACATCAAGACCTTCATGGCGCTGGTGGAAACCGCCGACGGGTTGATCGAAGGTTTCCGCCCTGGTGTGATGGAAAAGCTCGGCATCGGCCCCGAGGCCTGCCATGCGGTGAACCCGGCCCTTGTCTTTGGCCGCATGACCGGCTGGGGACAGGACAGTACCCTGTCCCATGCGGCAGGGCATGACCTCAACTACATCTCCCTGTCCGGCGCGCTTTGGTATGGATCAAATCCCGGCGATGCGCCGCTGACACCGGCCACGCTGGTCGGCGACATCGGTGGTGGTGCCATGTATCTGGTGGCGGGTATGCTCGCCGGTATCCTGCGCGCCCGCACCAGCGGCGAAGGCTGCGTCGTCGATGCGGCGATCTATGACGGCTCGGCCCATATGATGAACCTGTTGATGAGCATCCGTCAGGCCGGGAACTTTGGCGATGCGCGCGGGCAGAATCTGCTTGATGGCCCGCACTGGAGCCGCACCTACGCCTGCGCCGATGGCGGCTTCATGTCGGTGCAATGCCTGGAACCGAAATTCTATGCCCAGTTCCTGTCATTGCTGGATCTTGCGGAGGATACCGAATTCCAGCGTCAGTTTGACAAATCACTCTGGCCCGCGCTGACCGGGCGTCTGGCCGGTATCTTTGCCAGCCAGCCCCGCGATCACTGGGCAGGTATTTTTGAGGGCACCGATGCCTGCGTCGCGCCTGTTCTCAGCCCCGGCGAGGCGCTGACCCATCCTATGAACGCCCGCGGCACCTGGGTCGAGGCACATGGCGCGCTTCAGGCCGCCCCCGCCCCGCGGTTCTCTGATGCGGGCGACTGGACAGCGCCCGAAAGCCCAGCACGGGGGCAGCACGCGACCGAAATTCTGACCGAACTGGGCCGAAAGAAGGACTGATCCGATGACCGCGCATAGCTCCCCCTGGATGACGGACGAACTGGCGATGCTGCAGGACAGCTGCCGCAGTTTTTTCACCGCCGAGATGACCCCGCACGAGGAACGCTGGCAGAAGCAGGGCCATATCGACCGGGAGTTCTGGAACAAGGCCGGGGAATTCGGCCTCCTCTGCGCATCGGTCCCCGAGGAATACGGCGGCATGGGCGGCGATTTCCGGCACGAGGCGGTAATCACCACCGAACAGTTCCGCGCCGCCGGGTTTTCCGGCTTTGGCAATTCCGTCCATAGCCAGATCTGCGCGGGATATATCCTTGATTATGGCACCGAAGATCAGAAACAGCGGTGGCTGCCCAAGATGGCCAGCGGCGAAATGGTCTGCGCCATCGCCATGACCGAACCCGGCACCGGGTCGGACCTGCAGAACATCAAGACAAACGCCCTGCGCGACGGCAACGATTACGTGCTGAACGGCTCCAAAACCTTCATCACCAATGGTCAGCAGGCGGATCTGATCATCGTTGTCTGCAAAACCGATACCACGCAGGGCGCCAAGGGGATCTCGCTTCTAGTGGTGGAAACCGAGGGCGCCGAAGGCTTTGCACGGGGTCGCAACCTCGAAAAGCTGGGCCTCAAGAGCCAGGACACCTCAGAATTGTTCTTTGACGATGTGCGCGTGCCGCCCGAGAACCTGCTCGGCGGGGTCGAAGGCAAAGGGTTTTACCAGCTGATGAAGGCCCTGCCGCAGGAACGGCTGGTGATCGCGCTTGGCGCCGCCGCTGTGATCGAAAAAGCGCTGGAAGACACCATCGCCTATACCTCGGAGCGGCGCGCCTTTGGTCAGGCGCTGATCGAAATGCAGAACACCCGGTTCAAACTGGCCGAGGCGAAAACCATCGCCCATATCGCCCGGGTATTCCTGGATGACTGCGTCGCCAAGCACCTGCGCGGAGAGCTGGACGCCGCCACCGCGTCAATGGCGAAATGGTGGGTGACGCAGATGCAATGCGATGTGGTGGACGAATGCCTGCAACTGCACGGCGGCTATGGCTACATGCTGGAGTACCCAATCGCCAATATGTACGCCGATGCCCGCGTGCAGAAAATCTATGGCGGGTCGAACGAGATCATGAAAGAACTGATCGCCCGCACTCTGACAGAATAAGGGCTAAAGCGCTGGCTCAGCCGTCCTTCTGGGCGGCTGCGGCCTTCTTCATGCGGGCCAGCAACTCTGCCTTGGTTTCGCGCTTGCTGTAGGGGTTCTTGTCGGTGCCCTTGGCGTTATGCTCGCTGTGGCGGGGTTCGTTGCGGCCGGGTTTCTGGCCGCCTTGTTTGCTGTAATCCATTACTCTCGCTCACATATTGATTGGCAGAACGCGACGCACGATCAGGCTTCGCGAACCGTATCGATCATCAGCTGCACATTGTCCGGGTCGGCGTCCGGGGTGATCCCGTGGCCAAGGTTGAAGATATGCGGGCCGCCGCGCAGGGCGTTGACGATGCGGCGGGTGTCATCGATCAGATCCTGACCACCGGTCACCATATGGCGCGAAGCCAGGTTACCCTGCACGCAGCCGTCAATCTGCACATGTTCAGCGACCCATTCCGGGGTCACCGAATTATCCACCGCTACGCAATCGACACCTGTTGCCTTGGCAAAACCGATATACTTATCGCCCGCCTCACGCGGGAAACCGATGACCGGGATGCCGGGATGACGCTCTTTCAGCGCTGCTGTGATCTGGCGGCAGGGTTCCAGCGCATACTTCTGGAAATCCTCGCCCTTAAGGGATCCCGCCCAGCTGTCGAAGATCTTCACCACTTCGGCGCCCGCCTCGATCTGTTTCGACAGGTAATCGATGGTGGCCTCGGTGATGCGCGCCAGAAGCGCCTCGAACAGGGCCCGGTTTTCGGCCTTCAGCGCATGGGCCGGTCCCTGATCCGGCGTGCCGCGTCCCGCGATCATATAGGTCGCAACGGTCCAGGGCGCCCCGGCAAACCCAATCAGAGCCGTCTCGCTGGGCAATTCCTGTTTCAAAATGCGCAAGGTGTCGTAGATCGGGTTCAGCGTCTCGTGGATGTCGCTGACCGGGCCAAGCTTGGCAAAATCCGCATCGGTGGTGATGGTCGACAGGCGCGGCCCTTCGCCGGTGACGAACCACAGATCCGCGCCCAGCGCCTGCGGCACCAACAGGATATCGGCAAACAGGATCGCCGCATCGAACCCATAGCGGCGGATCGGTTGCAGGGTGACCTCGGCTGCCAGTTCGGAATTGTAGCACAGCGACAGGAAATCCCCGGCCTGAGCCCGCGTCGCACGGTATTCCGGCAGATAGCGGCCCGCCTGACGCATCATCCAGATCGGCGGCACATGCTGTTTTTCGCCTGCCAATGCGCGCAGCAGTTTCTTCTGTTCGGCCATGGGATTCCTCGCTTCTCTCTTGGGTACTGAGGTCTAGGCTGAGCGGCAAATTGTCAAGGGTGGTGAGGCCGATGCTTGTCACGGCATAATGTCGCGAATAAAGGTTCTGACATGACACAGAACCTGCCCTCCCCCGCTTCGCCCCTGAAGATCGGCACCCGTGGCTCGCCGCTGGCCCTGGCTCAAGCCCATGAGACGCGCGACCGTCTGGCCGCCGCGTTCGAGCTGCCGCAGGAGGCCTTCGAGATCGTCGTCATCAAAACCACCGGTGACAATCAGGCGCTGATCGCAGCGGACCGCCCGCTGAAGGAGATCGGCAACAAGGGCCTGTTCACCAAGGAAATCGAAGAAGCGATGCTGACCGGCGCCATCGACATCGCGGTGCATTCGATGAAGGACATGCCAGTGGCGCAGCCTGTGGGTCTGGTGCTGGATTGCTACCTGCCGCGCGAAGACGTGCGCGATGCTTTCATCTCCCCGAGCCTGTCCTCGATCACCGAACTGGCGCCGGGCTCTGTCGTGGGCACCTCCTCGCTGCGCCGCCGCGCGCAATTGCTGAACCGCCGCCCCGATCTGAAAGTGGTGGAGTTCCGCGGCAACGTGCAGACCCGCCTGAAGAAACTCGACGACGGCGTGGCCGAATGCACCTTCCTGGCGATGGCCGGGTTGAACCGTCTGGCGATGGAGAACGTGCCCGCAACCGGCATCGACACGGACGACATGCTGCCCGCCGTGGCGCAGGGCGCCATTGGCATCGAACGGCGCGCAGATGACAGCCGCGCGGGCGATATGCTTGCGGCCATCCATGATACAGAGACCGCACAGCGCCTTGCGGCCGAGCGCGCCTTTCTGGCGGCTCTGGACGGGTCTTGCGAAACGCCCATCGCGGGTCTTGCGGAGCTTGACGGCACCACCCTGCGCCTGCGCGGCGAAGTGCTGCGCCCCGATGGCTCCGAAGCCCTTCAGGACGCGCAAACCTGCGCGATCGAGGACGGACCGGAGCTGGGCCGTGACATGGCGGCAAAACTGCTGGAGCAGGCCGGGGAAGGTTTCTTCGACTGGCGCGGCTGACCGCCCCGCCCCGGACCTGACGCCACGGTTTTCTTGACCTGTTTGCGCTTCTGCTGGAAGCCTGCGGACTGGGAGGACTACACGCATGACACCGGGAAAAACATATCTCAGCTCTGACGAAATTCGCCCTTTGGCGGAACGATCGGATCCTATGGGACTGTGGCTGCTACTGCACTGCTGGGGCACGATCGCCCTGGCGATCGCGCTCTTCGCGCTCTGGCCCAATGTTCTGACCTTTGTGCTCGCCGTGATGGTGATCGGCTCGCGCCAGCTGGGTCTGGCGATCCTGATGCACGAGGCCGCCCATAACGCGCTGTTCAAGACCCGCCGCTGGAATGAGCTTGCCGGGGACTGGCTCTGCGGTCGCCCCATTCTGGCGGATCTGGGCGCCTATCGGCATTACCATCTGACCCATCACCGGTTCACCCAGACGGACAAGGACCCCGATCTGGTCCTGTCGTCGAAATTCCCCACCTCCCGCGCCTCGCTGCGGCGCAAGTTCACCCGCGATCTGACTGGTCAGACCGGCATCAAACAGCTTCTGGGCCAGATCGCCATGTCCCTGCAGCTGGCCGGAGATGACGACGCGATCAAGGCAGCGAACTCCGATTTCGCCCAAAGCTTCAAGGCGCCGCGCCTTTGGGGGGCACTGCCGGTATTTTTCGGCATTGCCCTGCTCATCAGTCTGATTGGCGACTGGTGGTGGGGGCTTGCCTTCTGGCTGCTGCCCTATCTCACTTGGTTCCAGTTCGTGCTGCGGGTGCGCAATATCGCCGAACATGGCGCCACCGAGCAATCGGAAAACCCGCTTCAGAACGTGCGCACCACCCGTGCAGGTCCGCTCGCCCGGCTTCTGGTGGCGCCCTATTGGGTGAACTACCATCTGGAGCATCACATGGTGATGCACGTTCCCTGCTGGCAGCTCAGACGCATGCACGCCCTGTTGCTGAAAAAGGGGCTGGGGGAGCAGATGCGCATCGCGAAAGGGTATGGTCAGGCCTTGGCCGAGGCAGGCTGGCGGCGGGCCTGATCCTGCGCCCTACTGTTCCAGCTGGCCGGACCAGCGCAACCAGCTTTCAGGACTGTCGTGGAACACATTGAGGTCCACGTCGCCATCGATCCCCGGCACCCGCCCGGTGCCGGTGTATTGCCAGAGCCGCCAGAAGGCGCTGGGATAGGTCTGGCGCGGATGCCCGGCGACAGAACGCAGCCAGAACTCCGTGCCGCGCAGCCGACCGATGCCGGTTTCGGCAAAGAAATCCACCGTGGTGTAGATGACCGGGCGGCGACCATAGTGAGCCTCCAGAATATCCAGAAACTTACGCGCCTCAGAGCGGATATGCGCACCATCGGGGCGATGCCTGCAGGTCTTTGAGTGGTGGCTCCACTCCATATCCAGAACATGGGGCAGCGCCTTTGCATCACGCGGCACGTTGCGGATGAACCACCGCGCCTGCTCCCGCGCCGGGCGACAGAAGTAGAAATAGTGATAGGCCCCGCGCGGCATCCCTGCCCGTGCAGCGCCGCGCCAGTTGTCGCCGAACTTCGGATCCAGCAGATCCCCGCCCTCGGTCGCCTTGAGATAGGCAAAGGAGACGCCTGCCGCCTTGGCCGTGTCCCAGTCGATGTCGCCCTGCCAGCGCGACACATCAATTCCGTGAATGGCATAGGAGTAGGGCGTGCGTCCCTCCCATGAATGCGGATCGCTGTCCTCGAACCGGGGATAGGTCACCAGCCGGGCCAGCTGTGCATCGGACGGAAGCTGGGTCGGCGCCGGGCGCTCCGGCTCGGGCCGGGTGCCGCAAGCAGCCAGTGTCACAAGGCAAAGGGCCGACATCAAAAAGAACCGCATCATCCCTCCGCACACAAACACAGTCTTTTGCCCCGTCTCTGGCCCGCGCGGACTACATCCTCGGATATTTTCGCAGAAACCGATATGCCCGGAGCCAGTTTGCTGCGCCACTCAGACCCATTTGGCCAGCGGCGGCAGGCTCATCAAAACCGCATTGGCATCATGCCCGGTTTCCAGACCAAATTTGGTCCCCCGGTCATAGACCAGATTATACTCGGCATAGAGGCCACGATGCACCAGCTGCGCCTCCTTGTCCTTGTCATCAAAGGGCTGAACCCGGCGTCTTTCCACCAGCGGCAGATAGGCTGGCAGGAAGGCGCGGCCAATGTCCTGGGTCAGAGCGAAATCCGCCTCCCAGTCACCGGTGCAACGATCATCCATGAAGATGCCGCCCACCCCGCGCGCCCGGTGGCGGTGCGGGATGTAGAAATACTCATCCGCCCATTCCTTCAGACGCGGATAGAGATCGGTGCCATGCGGGTCGAGATGCTGTTTCTGCTGCGCGTGAAAATGGGCGGTATCCTCGGCATACTCGATGCAAGGGTTGAGGTCCGAGCCGCCGCCAAACCACCAGGCATGCGGGGTCCAGAACATGCGGGTGTTCATGTGAACCGCAGGCACATGCGGGTTCTGCATATGCGCAACCAGCGAAATGCCCGAGGCCCAGAACCGCGGATCATCCTTCATGCCCGGAATGCCCTTGCGCGCCGCCATGGCGTTCTGCGCCCGCTCGCCCAGCGTGCCGTAGACTTCGGAAATATTAACGCCGACCTTTTCAAAGACACGGCCGCCCCGCATCACGCTCATCAGCCCGCCGCCCGCGTCCGATCCATCATCCGCGGTGCGCTTTGTCTCGCTCACCTCGAACCGGCCCGGCGCCTGATCAGAGAAGGGGCCGGTGTCATGGCTCGCCTCAAGCGCCTCGAAGGCCGCGACGATTTCATCGCGCAGGGTGCGGAACCAGGCGGCGGCGCGGGCTTTTTCGTCTTTCATTTCAGCAGTCATCTCAGAGCGTCTTTCGGTACTTGTGGGACGCCGCGCTGCGTGAGCGCAGGCAGGTCCCGGCATTCATCAGTGAACAGGAGCGGCAACGGAATCCAGCAGCGTGCGACCACCATCGACCGTCACGATCTGGCCCGTCATGAAACTGGCCGCGTCCGAGGCAAGGAACTGCGCCGTTTCGGTCAGCTCAGTCGGTGCGGCGATGCGGCCCAGCGGTGTGTGATCTTCGATATCCTGACGATAGGCGCGGTTGTCCTTGAGCGTGCCCCTGAGCGACGCGCTCATCACCGAGCCAAAGGCAATGGAATTCACCCGGACCCCGTGCGGCGCATAAGAGACAGAGAGCGACCGGGTCAGCTGATCCAGCGCCGCCGAAGCCACGGAATAGGCCATCAGATCGGGGTGGGTGCGCCGCGCCGCGATCGACGACAGGTTGATGATGGCCCCGCGCGCAGCGCCCGCCTCGCGCCCCTCGCCCTGCTTGATCATCCGCCGCGCCGCCTGCTGCGATAGACGCAGGGTCGGCAACAGGTTCTCGGTCAGGAGCAGTTCCAACGACTCGTCCTTCGGGTCCAGCGGATCACTCGGCACCACCTGACGGGCGCCGTTAACGAGGATATCCACGTCTTCGAAGGCATCGATGGTCGCCGACAACAGATTGGCGATGGTCAGCCTTTCGCGCAGATCACCGGCGAAGTAGCGGATGTTGCTTTCGTCGGCCTGCTCTCCCAGTTCGGCGATCAGGGCCGCCTCGTTGGTATCGGCAAACATGACGTTGGCACCGGCATCCGCGAACTGCTTGCCAATGGCCAGACCAATCCCGCTTGAGGCGCCGGTCACGATGGCAGTCTTGCCGGAAATCGAAAAGGACATTCGGGCACTCCAGAATGTTGCGTCGCGTAGTGAAAACTGAGCCGGAGCCTAGACCGGACCATTCGGTTTGAAAACCTGCAATACGGGGTGACCTTACCGCCCTAACGCCGCTGCCGCTTGGGGCGGCTGGCGTGCAAGACCTTGAACCGGTTGTCGCCTGCGGCTTCCTCGACTGCGGCAAACCGCTCTGACAGGGTTATCTCATAGGGCAGATGCCGGTTTGCAACCATCCACAGATGCCCCGAGGCGGTCAGCATCTCGGCAGCGCGGGAAATGAAGGCCTTCCCCAGCTCCGGCTCGGCGCTGCGACCACTGTGAAACGGCGGGTTCATCACCACCGCGTTCATCTGCCCCGGCGCCTTCCAATTGCGTACATCGGCCCAGTGGAACTGCGCCCGTTCATCGGCAACGTTGCGCCGCGCGCAGGACAGCGCGTCATGATTGGCTTCGACCAGATGCAGCTCTTCGATTTCGGGATGGCTCAGCATCTGGCGGGACAGATACCCCCAGCCTGCGCCGAGATCAGCAACGGCACGGCCAAGTTTTGCAGGCAGGGCGTCGACCAGTAGTTTCGAGGCCGGATCGATTCCGTCAGCGGAAAACACCCCCGGCACAGTCACGAAGCCCTCCACGTCAACGCCGTCTGCGGGTGGCAACCAGTCAGTGAGCGCATCGCCGCCGCCATCGAACCAAAAGACCTTGCCATGCGCCTTGGACACCGGTTCGGACGGGGACATGCGTTTGCGCAGTTCCTTCAGGATGGAATCGATTCCGTCCGTCTTGGCCCCATCTACCAGCACCGAACCGTCCGTCAGGGCCGAAGCCTGCGCCACCGCCATCCGCGACTGCGCCTTGGCGCGGGACAGGAACACCACGGCAGCGGCAAACCGCATGTCATCCGGCAATTCGGGGCGACAATCGTACCCTTGCGCGGCAAAGGCATCGTATTCACCGCGCATCGGCTGGATCAGCACCAGCTGATCCTTTGGCAGGCACGACAGATCGTGCTCCGCGCGCGGGTGGAAAACGGCGATACGGCCCTCTGCAGGCACCGCAAAGCCGCCCGTCTCAAGAGCGAGCGACAGGCGAACGGACATAGCGGGACCTCTTTAGTCTTCTTTTTCCATGGTGCATTGCAGCGGATGCTGATGGCGACGGGCAAAATCCATCACCTGCGCGACCTTTGTCTCGGCGATCTCGTGGCTGAAAACACCAACCACGGCCAGACCTTTTTTGTGCACGGTCAGCATGATTTCAAACGCCTGCGCGTGTGTCATGCCAAAGAACCGTTCCAGCACCATGACCACGAATTCCATCGGGGTGTAGTCATCGTTGAGCAGCAGAACCTTGTAGCGCGGCGGTCGCTGGGTTTTCGGCCGGGTCTTGGTCAGGACACCAAGATCGCTGTCGTCGTCCGAGTTGTCCGTCATCATCACTGGCTGAAGCAGCATAGCGTCTCTATTCCGGTCGTGCTTGGATTGGTTTCATCGCATATATAGCGTTTTGACCGCGCAGGAAAAGAGAGTGTATGGCCTCAGTGACACGCAATTTGACGACAATCGGTTTTGATGCCGATGACACCCTCTGGCACAACGAGCGATTTTTTCGTGTCACGCAAGAGCGTTTTGCCGAGTTGTTGCAGGATCATACGCCGCAGGACATGGGTCCCGATGCGCTAGCCGCGCGACTGCTGGAGGCGGAAAAGCGCAACCTCGGACGCTATGGCTACGGCGTGAAGGGCTTCACCCTGTCGATGATCGAAACCGCCATAGATGTCACCGAATCACAGGTCCCGGCCAGCGTCATCAAAGAGCTGATCGTCGCCGGACAGATGATGCTATCCTATCCGATCGAGCTGCTGCCCCACGCCCAAGAGGCCGTGGAGAAACTGGCTGGTGACTACCGTATCGTGTTGATTACAAAAGGTGACCTTCTGGATCAGGAGCGCAAGCTGGCACAATCGGGGTTGGGCGATCTGTTCGATGGGGTCGAAATCGTTTCGGAAAAAACCGCCCCTATCTACCACGATATCTTCGAGCGGCACGGGACCGGCGCGGCACAGGCAATGAT
The DNA here is from genome assembly GCF_041300735.1 of Phaeobacter sp. SYSU ZJ3003. NCBI lineage: Bacteria > Pseudomonadati > Pseudomonadota > Alphaproteobacteria > Rhodobacterales > Roseobacteraceae > Phaeobacter > Phaeobacter sp. SYSU ZJ3003. The sequence continues at coordinate 63,998 of NZ_PXNU01000009.1, forward strand.
GGTAGGAAACTCCATGCGCTCGGACGTGGTACCGATGATCAAGGCCGGAGGCTGGGGCACCTATGTGCCGCACGGGCTGATCTGGGAGGTCGAGCACGCCGAGGCACCTGAGGGGCACCCCCGGTATCACGAGATTTCGGACCTTGGCTGCCTTCAGGATCTGATCCGGGAAATCGGATAGAACTCAACCCGCAAGCCGCACAGCTCGACGCGCCAAAAATCTGTTGCCGAAACGCATCGCCTAGACTGATTTTTCAGCGGTACAAAGCGGGCCAGACGCCCAATTTTCCACCTTTTTGGTCAACACTTTTTAACCAAACGCACATCTAGGCAACGCACTCAAAGCCGCTACAACATGTCGGCATATGTACCTGCCGCAGCCGCAGAACCGGTCACGGAAATGGTTTATTCCAGCGCCATCACATGCTACCGTTTTGTTAAAGAAGTAGAACAGTCAGCCGGAAAACCGGCGGCGAGAGGCAGAAAATGGCAGATATCGTGCAGGTCAGGTGTATTCCGCTGACCCACGCCCTGCGGGCATTCGCCCAGCAGATGGCTTGGGCCTTGGGTGTTGTTCTAACAGTCGCGTTGGTGGGCCTTCCGCCTACCCAGGCAACCGCCGCCCCCTATGCGGCAATGGTCGTGGATGCCCGGACCGGCGAGGTGCTGCACTCGCGCAACGCCGACACACGCCTGCACCCGGCTTCCCTCACCAAGATGATGACGCTCTACATCGCGTTTGAAGCAGTCCGGAACGGTGAAATATCGCTGGATACCAAGGTTCGCATCAGCAGCAACGCTGCCTCCGAGCCGCCCTCCAAGCTCGGACTTCGCTCGGGGCAGCGCATCGCATTTCGATATCTGATCCGTGCCGCCGCAGTGAAATCAGCCAATGACGCCGCGACCGCCATCGGCGAAACCCTGGCCGGATCCGAAGCCGCCTTTGCCCGCCGCATGACCCGCACGGCAAAGGCGCTTGGCATGTCCCGCACGACCTTCAAGAACGCCCACGGTCTGACCGAAAGCGGCCATATGTCCACCGCCCGGGACATGACCACCCTGGGACGTCACATGCTTTATGACTACCCCGAGTATTATAACCTGTTTTCGCGCACCTCCACCGACGCCGGCGTGCGCGTCGTGCCCAACACAAACCGCCGCCTTCTGGCGGCCTACAAGGGCGCTGACGGGATCAAGACGGGCTATACCCGCGCCGCCGGTTTCAACCTCGTGGCTTCGGCCAAGCGCGGCAACGAGCGAGTGATCGCTACAGTGTTCGGCGGTAAATCCTCGACCTCGCGCAACGCCAAGGTCGCAGAGCTGTTGGACCTCGGCTTCCGCCGTGCCCCGGCGCACGCAAAACTGCGCAAACCGGCGATGCCCGCCTATGTGGGCAACCAGAACATCCAGGTGGCTGGTGGCGCCGCAGGCAAGACCATCCGCGTCAGCGGCCGGGTCCAGACCAGCCTGCGTCCGCGCCTGCGCCCCGCAACTGAGCCTGCCGAAGATACAGCGCCGGTGCTGGTCGCCGACGCCAGCCAGGCCACAGAAGAAACCGCTGCGGATACCGTGGCATCGACGCCCAAGCTCGACCCCGAGATCCTGCAGGCCAGCGTCGAAGCCGCAATCACCGAAGCCAAAGTGGTTCCCGCCTCTGCCGAAAAACCGACCGTTGGCGCGGCTGTGAAGACCTTCTTCAAAGGCCTGCGCCCCGTCGCCCGCCCGGCCAGATTGGCAAAGACAGAGACCGCCGCCGAGCCGGAACCGGTTGTTGTCACCCGCCTTTCGACCTCCGGGGGGCGCTACTGGGGTATCAACGTGGGCCGCTACACCAACCGGTATGAAGCGGAAAAGGTCCTTCTGCGCACGGCCCTGTCGGAAATGGAAACGCTCAACGGCTCGCTGCGCAAGGTGTCCAAATCCAGATTGGGGTTTGAGGCCAACTTCCTTGGCATGAGCAAGGAAAGCGCGGAACTGGCTTGTCGGCGCCTACAGGCCCGCAACGTGACCTGCGATACATTGGGACCTGCCTCCTGACCCCCTTGCCCCATGCAAGGGACAAGGCACCAGACCACCAGAAACGACAAAGGCCCCGGACGACGGGGCCTTTTCTTTTGTGTGATCTTGCACAGCGCCAAGGGTCAGGGTTTCGGGTGATCATCCCATTCATCGCTCAGGATGCGCCGAGCATCGCCTTCGGGATCGTCATACTGGTTCGACCGCACGGTGTAGATAAAGGCAACAAGCGCCGCGCCGCCTAGGATCAGCGAAATTGGGATCAAATAGGACAGGACGCTCATCTTGCGGACTTTCTCAGCTCAGGATTTCAGGCGCAACGCGTTCAGCGATACGGTGATCGAAGAGCTGGACATCGCCAGCGCCGCGATCAGGGGCGTTGCCAGCCCCGCCACAGCCAAAGGCACCGCGATCACGTTGTAAAGGGTGGCAAGGCGGAAATTCTCGCGGATCCGGCGGATCGCCTTTTGCGCCACGGTGCAGGCATCGGCGATGGGTTCCAGATCTTGCCCCAATAGCACGATATCCGAGGCCACCCGCGCCGCATCCAGCGCCGAGGCTGGCGAGATCGACACATGCGCTGCCGCGAGGGCCGCAGTGTCGTTCAGACCGTCCCCGACCATCAGCACCTTGCGCCCCTGCCCTGCAAGCATGCGGATGCGCCCAGCCTTATCCTCCGGCAGCGCCTCGGCCACCCATTTTTCGATGCCAAGCCGCTTCGCCAGCGCCTCCACCGCGCCGGTGGTATCGCCCGAAATCAGCAACACGTCCTTACCCGCCGTCTGCAGCGCACGCACCGCTTCGGCCGCGCCGGGACGCAGCGCATCAGTGAACAGGAAACCGCGCGGATTGCCATCGCCAGTATCAAGCCAGGCGGCCGTCTGGCTGCCCTGCGCGGCGCCAACCCAAGCCGCCCGGCCCAACCGCACGCGGCGGCCTTGGAAAATGCCTTCAGTGCCGTAGCCCGGCACCTCTTTCAGCTCAGAAACCTCCGCCGGAGTGATCCCGGCCTCCCGCGCGGCACGTGCCAGCGCCACCGAAAGCGGATGCGCTGAGGGCGCGGCAAGCGCCAGCGCGATTTCCAAATCGGATTTCGCCATCTCGTCCAGATTGACCAACTGGGGTGTGCCAGCCGTCAGGGTCCCGGTCTTGTCAAAGACAACGGTATCCACGCCTGCAAGCCGTTCCAACGCAGTGGAATGCTTGATCAGCATGCCCTTCTTGAACAGCCGTCCCGAGGCTGCGGTGGTCACCGCAGGCACCGCAAGGCCCAGCGCACAGGGACAGGTGATGATCAGAACCGCCGCAGCGATGTTGAGCGCCGTGCGCACATCAAAGGTGTAAAGATACCAGCCCACAAAGGCGAGCGCCGACAGGATGTGCACCCCGGGCGCATAGAGCTTGGCGGCCTTGTCGGCCAGCGATGTATAACGCGAGCGGCCCGATTCAGCGATCGCCACCAGATCGGCCATGCGATGCAGAGAGGTATCCTCCCCCACCGCCGTTGCACGAATGGTCAGCGGCCCGGTCAGGTTCACCTCGCCCGCCGAAACCCCGGTGCCGGGACCGGCAAAGACTGGCAGCGTTTCCCCGGTCAGCAGGGACCGGTCCAGTTCCGAATGCCCGTCGGTCACTTCCCCGTCCACCGGCATACGCCCGCCGGGACGCACCAAGATCAGATCGCCGATGGCCAGATCGGCGACAGGGACCTCATATTCCTGACCGTCCAGCAGACGGATCGCACGAGGCACCTCAAGCGCCGCAAGCTCCTGTGCTGCCGACCGCGCCACGGCACGGGTGCGATAGTCCAGATAACGGCCTGCCAACAGGAAAAAGGTCAGCGTCAGCGCTGCATCAAAATAGGCATGTTCCCCCGACAGCGAGGTTTCCCAAAGCGAGGTTACCAGCGCCAGAACCAGAGCGAGAACAATGGGCACATCCATATTGAGGCGCCCAACCTTCAGTGCGCTCCAGGCGTTCTTGAAGAAAGGCTGCGCCGAGAAAATGATCGCCGGAAATGTGATCGCCGCCGAAATCCAGTGGAACATGTCCCGCGTCGCGTCCGAAGCTCCGGACCAGACAGAGATCGACAGCAGCATGACGTTCATCGAGGCAAAGCCCGCAACCGCCAGCCGCATCAGTAGATCCCGGCCTGCGGTATCGTTCTGGGTTGCCGCAAGGGCGGTCACATCCAGCTCATGCGCCTCATACCCCAGATTTTCGAGCACCGGGATCAGATCGGCGGCGTGAACATCTGGCTCCGCTTCGATCAGAGCCCGTTTCAGGGTCAGGTTGACCCGCGCCGATTTTACGCCCGGATGGGCGTTCAGCCCGCGCTCGACCGCGGAAATGCAGCCCTGACAGTGGATTGACGGCAGGGACAAGGCCAGCCGTGCGTCTGTCGGAGCCTGTTCCACAGCTCCAGACGGCGCCGCAACGCAGCCCGGGCACACTGCCATCTGAGGACGCATCGGAGCCGTCATCTGCGTTACCCTTTTGCCACGTGCAGGATGACCCTCTGAGTGAACTCAGTGCCGTTCTGGGCCCGCGCCACCATCCGGATATTCCAGTTCCCAGCGCCCAGTTTGGCAGGCGCGACATAGGCCTGGCCGTTGAACTGGAAGTCAGGGTTCTGGTCGTCCTTCACGTGGGTTGCCCGGCCCAAAGTGGCCGTCAGCTTGGCCACTTCGACCGGGTTGCCATTCCGGTCGGTGATCTCAAGCTTTACCTGACCGTCCTGAGCCGAGGCATAGACCGACCAGCCCAGCGCCTCTTGGGCGGTGCGACGGGCATCGAACTCCTGGCTGGCGGTGTAGGAGTTCTTCACCTCCAGACCAGGAAAGGTTTTCACGGCATTGACCGCCAGCGCAATATTGACGCCAATGATGACCGTGAAAGCGCCGCCAAACACCATCAGCGCATGGCGACCAGTGAACTCACGCTGGGGTTTGTCTGCCGACATGGTTCAGTTTCCTTTCCCGTTGAAGGTCGTATCCTTGTAGGCACGCTCGCCGCTGTTGAGGTCTTCGACCCAGATCCGGACCGGGGTCGACTCGGCTCCGGACGCAGGCGCTCCCTTAGGGGTAACAATATAAACCCGTTGCAGGAAGGCGGTGTCGGCAGGCACCTGAACCGAGGCATAGGGCGTGCCTTCCAGCTGGATCCGCATTTCCGGCTCACCCTTGATCGACAGCTCGAACTGGCGCGGCTCCCCATGCTTGTTGCGCAGGCGCACATCATAGGTGTTGCGGACGGAGCCATCCGACAGGGTAACGAAGGTCGGGTTGCGGACCGGTGCGACGGTCAGATCGATATCCGGGCGGATGAACAGAGCAAACACCAGCGCAAAGCCAACAACAGCCCAGAGCGAGGTATACATGATCGTGCGCGGACGCAGGATATGTTTCCAGACGCTGCGCGGTGGCTGACCAGCGCGTTCGTTTGCCTCGTCCGACAGCGCCATATAGTCGATGAGGCCCCGCGGCTTGCCGATCTTGGCCATGACATCGTCACAGGCGTCGATGCACAGGGCGCAGGTGATGCACTCCAGTTGCTGGCCATCCCGGATGTCGATACCCATCGGACAGACGTTGACGCAGGCCATGCAGTCGATGCAATCGCCCATTTCCTGCGACTCGGCAGATTTGCGATGCTTGCCGCGCGGCTCACCCCGCCACTCACGATAGCCGACGGTCAGCGTGTCCTCATCCATCATCGCCGCCTGAATACGCGGCCAGGGGCAGGCGTAGATGCAGATCTGTTCGCGCGCAAAGCCACCAAAGAAGAAGGTGGTCAGGGTCAGCACCAACATGGTGGTATAGGCGATGGGGTGCGCCTGCAGCGTCACCAGATCGTGCAGCAGTGTCGGGGCATCGGAGAAATAGAAGATCCAGGCACCGCCGGTTGCCAGACCGATCAGGAACCAAGCCGCCCATTTGGTGACACGCAGCCGCGCCTTGCGGAAATCCATCTTTTTCTGACGGTGCAGACGCAGGCGGGCGTTCCTGTCACCCTCGATCCAGCGTTCCACAAGAATGAACAGGTCGGTCCAGACAGTTTGCGGGCAGGCATAGCCACACCAGACCCGGCCCAGCGCCGAGGTGAACAGGAAGAGGCCCAGCCCCGCCATGATCAGAAGACCGGCCACGAAATAGAATTCATGCGGCCAGATTTCGATCCAGAAGAAATAGAAGCGGCGATTGGCAAGATCCAGCAGCACCGCCTGATCGGGCAACGACGGCCCCCGGTCCCAACGGATCCACGGCGTGATGTAGTAGATGCCCAGCATCACGGCCATCAGATACCATTTGAGATTGCGGAACATGCCCGATACGCGCCTTGGGAAAATCGGCTCCCTGGCGGCATAAAGGCTTGGGGCGGGATCGGAATCGCTCACGGACTCACTCCACTGAATTTGCTCTTTGTCTTGCGTTCTCACAGATGCGGCGCAGCACAGCTTTGACGTGGATCAAAAAGGATATCGGACAAATATCTTTGCCAGCGTCCTGCCACCCTTTGATCACGTCAAAAAAACCGGCCACCAACTACCGTGATAGGTTGACGACACACGTCTGAAACGGTTGTCAGCGACCTTATATGGATGCGCAACGCGACCTTTTTGCACGTCTCCGCATCTGCAAACGTCTCTGTGACCAAGGGATCATAGGCGCGCAACCGGGATCGGCGGGCTCACGGGCGCAGCTTCACAAAATTGTGTTGTCCCGCCCGTCAGTTATCGCCGGTGTCATCCTCCGCCACAGCATTCGGAACCTGCCGGTGCTTCCTGAGCCAGGCGATGAATTTGCGGGCCTGCGACCGCAACACGCCGGGCCGAGTCACGATGTGATAACCGCGCGTGTCGTCCTCTGTGAACAGGTCCACCAGCCGCCCTGCCCTAATGTCCTCTTCGACAAAGGCGCGCACGCTGACCGCCGCGCCCTGACCGCCGCGCACCGCCTCCATCAGCAGATTTCCAGGCAGCCGGACCCGGGGGCCACGTAGGGCGTCGACGACACCACGGGAGACAAGCCATTTGGCCGCCTCCGTGGTTCCCAATTCCTCAAGCCAGGGAAAATCGAGTAGGTCCTGCGGCGAAGACACGCTGCGCCCATCAAGTAGATCCGGCGCCGCAACCACGGACATCGGCGATTGTAGCAACATCTCAGCCGCCAACCCGGACCAATCGCCAGAACCATAACGCAGCGCAATGTCGATCCCGCCCGGCGTCAGTTCGACCAATTCGCCACTTGGGTCCAGAACCATATCCACCTCCGGATGCAGGGCGCGAAACTCTGCAAGGCGCGGCATAAGCCACTGGGCGGCAAACATCGGCGTGCAACTGACATGTAACGGCCGCTGCGCGCCAGAAACGGTCAGGTCCTGAACCGCTGTCTGAATCGCACTGAACCCCAGTTGCAGTCCGCGCGCCAGATGCTCCCCCTCGCGCGTCAGCCGCAGCGCCCGGCCACTGCGGTCCAGAAGCGCCACGCCCATATGGCGTTCCAGCGCCCTGAGCTGTTGGCTAATGGCAGCGTGGCTGACATTCAGCGCCGCCCCTGCCTTCACCACATTCGACGTTTCGGCAAAGGCAGAAAAGGCTCTGAGCGCAGCCAGAGGCGGCAGGCTAAACCACTCCATATGTAATCCTGACTTACATAGTGACTTTTTTCCTGAGTCGCATGAAAAGCGTTTTGGCGCAACAGTACCGGACATGTTCAAACTCAGGAGGCATCGAAATGCTGACCGACATCTACGCACGCACCGTATTCACCGCGACCCGCCTCGACTGCGCCCCCCTGCGGGATATGCCACCCGTCAAACCGCTGCCCCAGCCACGGAGCCGCCTTGGCCGGATCAAAGCCTGGCTTACACGGCGCATCAGCCAACCAGCGCGGCGCACCCGCTGCATCGACCCGCAGAAAATCTAGGAAGAAAAAGCGTCGGCTTTTCAGGAAACGCGCGAACAGATCGAAAAGCCGACGCCTGTACCCGCCTAACCAGCACGTCGGTACCGGCGGGATGCGAAGGACCCGGCAGGAAAGCATCACCCTGATGCCTATCGCCCTGCAGGGCCTGTTTCTCTTTGAAACGATATAAGCACGCGACAGCCCAACGCGATTTGACACGGATCAAGTCACGCAAACTAAAGGCGCCAAATTGGACAGAAACTGCCGCCCGGCTGCGCAGCTCTGACTGGGCCCGCCGCAGGTCGCCGTGGAATTCTTGCCGGAATTCCAAACCGGTGCTATCGGCTTTGGATGTCAGATCGCTCTTCCAGCCCGCTTCCTGCCGCGCCATCGCTTGTTCTAGCCAGCGCGGGCGTGCTGTTTGCTTCGCTCTGCTTCGGCGCGCTGCCGTTCTTTGCCCGCAGCCTGACCGAACAGGGCATGCCGCCCCACATCATCGCCTTTTACCGTTTCACCCTGGCGGCCGTGGTCCTCTCGCCGCTGCTGTTCCTGCACCGGGACAAAGCCCGCGCAATCCTGTGGGGGATGGCGGCCGGGGCACTGATGGGGCTTGGCTGGATTGGATATGTCAGCGCCCTGCGCAGCGCGCCGGTCTCCGTGGTCGGGGTTCTTTACATGACCTACCCGGTGTTCACGCTGCTGATCGCCTGGGTGCTGTTTCGTGACAGACCGCCCCTGCGCGCCGTCTGGGCCGCCGGTCTGATCGTGGTTGCCGCGACAATCGCCAGCGGCCCGGGTGCGGTCCCTGCTGCCGCGCTGCCCGCCTTGGCGATTTCTCTGGCGGCGCCCTTGGGGTTTGGATTTGGCATCACCGTGCTAGTCTACCGGCTGACCGTTCTTCCGCCTTTGGCCCGGATCGCGGCGGTTTCGTTAGGATCCGTTCTGGGCCTCTTGCCGCTGGTGATGACGACGGATGCAGCTGCAATGGTCCCCAACGGCGGCGAAGGCTGGCTTTTGTTGCTGGGGATCAGCCTTGGCACGGCACTGGTGCCGCAGTTGGTCTATTCCGTCTGCAGCCCGATGATCGGCGCCACGCGCACCGCTGTCATTGGCAGCATCGAACTGCCAACCATGTTCGCGGTGGGTGTCATCGCCTTTGGAGAGCGGATCTCTCTGGCGCAGGCCATCGCGTGCGCCCTGATCCTTGCGGCGATCATGCTGAGCAGCCAGACCGGGCGCACGGTCGCCCCCCACAGGGCAGGCCCCTGAACCGGCAGAACCAAGCAGCCCGGGCAAGGGCAAAATGAAAAGGGCCACCCGTTGGGCAGCCCTTTTACGTGTTCCGATATTTGCTGTGGAACCCGGTCTTATTCGCCGCCACCCAGCTGGTGCACATAGGCGGTAACCGCGCGGATCTCGGCCTCGCTGAGGCGGAGGTTCCAGGCCGGCATCACACCGTAACGCGCATTGGTCACGGTCTCCGTCAGCGTGTCGTAATCGCCACCATAGAGCCAGATCGCATCGGCCAGGTTCGGAGCGCCCTGAGCGCGATCACCGGTGCCGTCTTCCATGTGGCAGGACGAACAGTTGTCTTCAAAAACAACAGCGCCTGCTTCGACTTTGGAGGCATCCTGCGCTTCGCCCGAAAGGGACATAACGTAGTTCACGACCTGATCGATCTCTTCGGCTTCGAGCAGCTCATCCCGGCCAAAGGCAGGCATCGCGGAGTAGCGCGCATCGTCGCTGTCCTCGTTGCGGATGCCGTGGGCCACAGTCGCGTGGATGTCTTCCACCGAACCACCCCAAAGCCAGTCGTCGTCCAGCAGGTTGGGATAACCCTTGGCACCTGCAGCGCCAGATCCGTGACACTGGGCACACCAGGTCTTGAACACGGCGGAGCCAGCCGACACCGCATAGGCATTCAGATCCGGGTCCGCCGAAATCTCGGTCAGGTCGGTTTCGACCAGCTTGGCATTGGTCGGGGCGTTTGCCTCTTCCACGGCCGCGATTTCACTGGCCACATCCGCACGGGTCGACCAGCCCAGCACCCCGGCCGTGGCCGAGTTGATCATCGGCCATGCCGGATAGGCGATGGTGTAACCAATGCCCCAAATGATGCAGAGGTAGAAGGTGTAGAGCCACCAACGCGGCATCGGATTGTCGAACTCTTCGATCCCGTCCCATTGATGGCCGGTTGTCTTCGAATCGCTATCGAACTTTTGTGGTTTCTTACTCATGTCCGCGCCTCCTTGGCTTTACCCTTTGCTGGGGCGGGTTTGTCGTCATGCCGGAAGGGGATATCTGCCGTGTCGCGGTAGACCCGGTTGCTGCCTGGGCGGAACACCCAGACAACGACCCCGATGAAGAAAGCGAACAGCATCAACAGCATCCAGCTGTCTGCGAACTGCCGCAGGAGTGTGTATTCTTCCATCTGTCCCTCCCGCTTAGCGGCTTGCATCCGGGGTGAAGGTCGAGAAGTCGACCAAAGTCCCCAGCATCTGCAGATAGGCGATCAGAGCATCCGCTTCGGAAACACCCGGCTGGCCATCAAAGTTACGCACATTGATGTCTTCGCCATAACGCTCCATCAGGCCGTCGTAATCGCTGTCGGGATCCGCTTGCGCCATGAAGTCGGCTTGCGCGGCTTCGACCATCTCGTCGGTGTAGGGCACGCCCAGGATCGCATTGGTGGCCATGATGTCACCGATGTATTTGCCGTCCAGCATGGTCCGCTCAAGGAAGCCATATTTGGGCATCACCGATTCCGGCACCACCGACTGCGGATTGCGCAGGTGGTCCACGTGCCACTCATCCGAGTAGCGGCCACCGACACGGGCCAGATCCGGCCCGGTCCGCTTGGACCCCCACTGGAACGGGTGATCGTACATCGATTCCGCCGCCAGCGAGTAGTGACCATAGCGTTCGACCTCGTCCCGCATGGGGCGGATCATCTGGCTGTGGCACACATAGCAGCCTTCGCGGATGTAGACCTCACGCCCGGCCATCTCCAGCGGGGTGTAGGGACGCATGCCCTCCACCTCTTCGATGGTGTTTTCCAGCCAGAACAGCGGTGCGATCTGCACCAGACCACCGATGGTCACAACCAGGAAGCTGCACACCAGAAGGAGGGTCGCGTTGGTCTCGAGGATTTTATGTTTGTCGAGAATTGCCATTGTCCGGCCCTCCTTATTCAGCCGGGACCGAGACCGACAGGCTGGCTTCTTTAGCCGGCGCCCGACGGACGGTCATGATGAGGTTGTAGCACATGATGATCGCACCGGTGAGGTACATGACCCCGCCCAGACCGCGCACCACATACATCGGAAGCTTTGCAGCCACGGTGTCGGCAAAGGAGTTCACCAGGAAGCCATTCGCATCCACTTCGCGCCACATCAGGCCTTCCATGATGCCGGTCACCCACATGGAGGCGGCATAGAGAACGATACCGATGGTGGCGAGCCAGAAGTGCCAGGACACCATCTGCAGCGAGTAGAGACGCTCACGTTTCCACAGAACCGGCACCAGGAAGTACAGGGCACCGAAGGTGATCATGCCATTCCAGCCAAGAGCGCCGGAGTGTACGTGACCGATGGTCCAGTCGGTGTAGTGCGACAGCGAGTTCACGGCGCGGATCGACATCATCGGACCTTCGAAGGTGGACATGCCGTAGAAGCCGACCGAGATCACCATCATGCGGATGACGGGGTCGGTGCGCAGCTTGTCCCAGGCACCCGACAGGGTCATCAGACCGTTGATCATACCACCCCAGGACGGCATCCACAGCACGATCGAGAACACCATGCCAAGGGTCGAGGCCCAGTCAGGCAGCGCGGTGTAGTGCAGGTGGTGCGGACCAGCCCAGATGTAGATGAAGATCAGCGCCCAGAAGTGGATGATCGACAGTTTGTAGCTGAACACGGGACGTTCGGCCTGTTTCGGAATGAAATAGTACATCATGCCGAGGAAGCCAGCGGTCAGGAAGAAGCCCACCGCGTTGTGGCCATACCACCACTGCACCATGGCATCCTGCACGCCGGGCCAGACGATGACCGATTTGGATCCCCAGATGGAGACCGGGATGGTCAGGTTGTTGACCACGTGCAGCATCGCGACGGTCACGATAAAGGCCAGGTAGAACCAGTTGGCGACGTAGATATGCGGCTCTTTCCGCTTGATCAGCGTGCCGAGGAAGACAGCAAGATAGGCGACCCATACGATGGTCAGCCACAGGTCAACATACCATTCCGGCTCGGCGTATTCCTTGGACTGGGTCCCGCCCAGAACATAGCCGGTCGCGGCCAGAACGATGAACAGCTGATAGCCCCAGAACACGAACCACGCCAAGTTGCCGCCCCAAAGCCGCGCCGCGGAGGTGCGCTGAACGACGTAGAACGAGGTTGCCAGAAGCGCGTTGCCCCCGAAGGCGAAGATCACCGCCGAGGTGTGCAGAGGACGCAGACGGCCAAAGTTGGCAAAGCCCTGCGCCCAGTCGAAGTTCAGAACCGGAAAGGCCAGCTGGAAGGCAATGAACGTGCCCGCCAGAAAACCAACAACGCCCCAAAAGGCGGTGGCAATGACCCCGTAGCGCACGACGCTATCGAAATATTCGTGCTCCAGATTGCCGGTGGCCGGTACCGGCTCATCCGTCTTGCGAAGTGTGTAGAGGAAAAGCCCACCAGCCACGAGCATCACGATGATCGCGTGCACCTGGTAAGCCAGATCGCGCGCATAGTTGATCCCGATCATCGCAAAGAGCGTGACCAGACCAAGCGCTATCAGCTTGAGATAATTAGACATCTTGCGTCCCTTTAACATGTACCGCGCGATTCTTCCGCCACGCGGGACCTTTTTAGACCGAGTTTGTGATGCAGAACGCGCCGCTTCCATGCATTGATCTGCATCAAGACAATTGCCAAACAAGTGTGACACATCATTTATGGCACAGCCATTGAAACGCGGTCCCTTCTGGGGATTTTGCGCTATTTCCACCAAGGGATGACAATGACCTACAAAACCTTCTTATCCGTTCTGACTGACCAGAACACCGCCGCAGCTCCGCTGGCTCAGGCCGCCGCTCTGGCAGAGCATTTTTCCGGCCATACCGAGGTTCTGTGCCTTGGCGTGGACCGGACCCAAACGGGGTACTACTACGCCGGTGCCAATGCCATGATCATCCAGGAAGCCATGGTACGGGCACAGGAAGAAGCAGCAGAGGTCCAAACCCACGCCGCAGAGGTCATGGAGCGTAGCGGCACGCCCTTTTCGACCGATATCGCCATCGCGCCGGTGGCCGATCTGGGCCGCCACGTGGCGCATCATGCGCGTTTCTCGGATCTGGTGGTGCTCGGCAAACCCTACGGCGAAGGCATCGGCGTAGAGGCAGAGCCCGTGGTTGAAGCGGCCCTGTTTGAAGGCCGCACTCCGGTTCTGGTGGTGCCCGATGACGCCGAGCCGATCACCCAGCCGAAAACCGTGCTGCTGGCTTGGAACGAAAGCATCGAGGCTATGACCGCGATCCGCAAGGCGCTGCCCTTCCTCGAAGGCGCCGAGGTGGCCCGCATCGTCGTCATCGACCCGCCGCAGCACAGCCCGGAACGGTCCGATCCCGGCGGGATGCTGGCGCAGATGCTCTCGCGCCATGGCGTAAAATGCGAAATCGACGTGCTCAGCAAGACGATGCCACGGGTCTCGGACATCCTGAACCGTCATGCCACCGATACCGGTGCGGATATGATCGTGATGGGCGCCTACGGCCACTCCCGTTTCCGCGAGGCGATTCTGGGCGGCGCGACCCGCAACATGCTGGAAAAAGCGACCGTTCCAGTCTTTATGGCCCACTGATTTCACCGACTGGCCACTCGTGGCTGGCAAAGAAACGACGCAAACAAAAGGCGCCCGATCAGGGGCGCCTTTTTTACATTCTGTCGCAGGACTGGCTCAGCGTGCTTTTCGGATCAACCCTATGACAAACAATAGAATCACCGCGCCGATGGTGGCGTGGATCACCGAGGCCAGCACCCCGCCACCAACGGCAAAGCCAAGAGCTGGGAAGATTGCCCCCGCCAGAAAGGCGCCGACAATCCCCACGATGATATTGCCAATGACGCCAAACCCGCGTCCCTGCATGATCTTGCCCGACAGCCACCCTGCCAAGGCGCCGATGATCAGCATTCCGATCAGACTTTCGAAGTGCATATGATTTCTCCCCTGTTTCAGGCAGCTTAGCTGCGAAGCCCTGCGAGGTCACGCCCGCACGTAATACATGCCCTGGAACCGTGCCCGCATCGCGCGGGTGCGCGGTGCCACGGCTGCGGGATCGTTCCCGGTCAGCCCCTGCGCGATCAGCGCCGCCAGTTCCGGCGCATCCGCAGGCGTGACACCCCGGCGCACCAATTCGGGCGTTCCGATGCGCAGACCGTTCATGTCACCCGGTACCTCGGCAATTGGCAGGCCGATCCCACAGGCCAGGAACCCGGCTTTCCGCAGGGTTTTGGATGCTGCCTGCCCACCACCGAATCCAGCGGCCTCGATCGCGAACTGATGCGATTGGGTTGCCTTTCCTGCGCCCTTGAACACCGGCAATCCAAGCTTTTCCAATTCATCCGCCAGCGCCTGCGCCAGGTCGATCATCGCCTTGGCATAGGCGGCGCCATAATCGACCCAGTCCAGCAGGCTGACCGCCAGCGCCGCCGTCTTGGCCGCGTCAAAATTGGCCGTCATCCCCGGAAAGGCGATGGCATCAAGCCGCTCGGCAACCGCCGCGTCATTGCTGACAATCAGCCCCCCGGCCGGTCCGCCAAGGCTTTTGTAGGTGCTCATCGTCATCAGATGGGCGCCCTCCTGCAGTGGATTGGCCCAGGCGCCGCCCGCGATGATGCCGCATTGATGCGCCGCGTCGAACAGCACCTTGGCGCCGACCTCATCTGCGATGGCGCGGACCTCTGCCACCGGGTGCGGAAAGAGGTTCAGACTGCCGCCAATGGTGATCAGGCTTGGCTGCACCTCATGCGCCATACGGCGCAAGCCATCCAGATCCACGGTGTAGCCATCCGCGTGCACTGGCGCCGGATGTGTTTTCAACCCGTAAAGCCCCGCACAGCCCGCATCATGGTGCGTCACATGTCCACCCACGGTGGCGGGCGGCGCGATGATACTGTCCCCCGGCTGCGTCAGAGCCATGAAACCATAGAGATTGGCGAGCGCACCGGAGCCGACCCGAACCTCGGCATAGGCCGCCTGAAACACCTCGGCGGCCAATTCGGCGGCGATCACCTCGATCTCCTCAATGGCCTCCAGCCCCATTTCATATTTGTCGCCCGGATAGCCCAGCGACGGCCGACTGCCGAGCCCGGATGACAACACCGCCTCGGCAGCCGGGTTCATCACGTTGGTGGCCGGGTTGAGGTTGAAACACTCTTCATCGTGGATTTCCGCATTGCGCCGGATCAGCGCATCGATCCGCCCTGACAGCCTCTCGGTCGTTGCAGCGGCAGTCTGCTGTGCAATCTCCTGCACATGAGCCTCGCAGGCCGCTGGCACCCAGGGGCGCTGTGCAAGGCGTTGTTTTGCCGGATCAGTCATGTGGATCATCCCTGTTGCGGATCTATTGCGTTGCCTCAGTGAAGCCGCCGTGCCCCCTTGTGCGCAAACCAGTTTTGCGAAAAATTAGGGTTAGAAAAACTAGGCCTTATTTCATGAGCGTCTCTCCGCCCCGTCCCAGATCCCTGCCCCTGACCGCCTTGCGCGCCTTCGAGGCTGCTGCCCGGCTCGGTAGTTTTGCCGCCGCAGCGCAGGAGCTTGGCGTCACGCCAGGGGCGGTGTCGGCGCATATCAAGACGCTGGAAGATGCGCTTGGGGCGCCGCTGTTTCATCGCCGGGCCAAGGCAGTGGAGCTGACCGCGCCGGGCGCGCGCGCCCTACCCGAATTTACCGCCGCCTTTGATCAGCTGGCCAGGGCGGTGCAAACCCTGCGGGATGAGGCCGCGCCTTCGGTGGTGCATATCGCCACCCTGCCCTCGGTCGCGCAGTTCTGGTTGTCCCCACGTTTGCCCGCCCTGCGGCAGGCCATGCCCGAGGTTGCCATTTCGGTCACCGCGCTGGAAACACCGCCCAACCTGAAACGCACGCCTTATGATCTGTGCCTGTTCTTCGACCCGTCGCAGGGGCAGCCAGTGGAACGAGATGTCATATTTCCAGTCTGCGCCCCCAATCTGGCCGCACAGCTTTCGCGGCCCGAGGATCTGCGAAATGTGCCCTGCCTGACTGACACCACATGGGACCGGGACTGGATGCATTGGCTGGCTGCAGTGGATATCAGTGAGAAGGTGACGCCACGCGGACCAGTCTATTCGCTCTATGCCCTCGCGGTAGAGGAAACCCTGAACGGTGCCGGGGTGCTGATCGGCCATGCTGCCCTTCTGGCGCCTTTGCTGCAATCAGGACGGCTGATTGCGCCCTTTGCCACCAAGGTTACACTGCCGGATGCCCTGCGCCTGTGGCGCCTGCCCGGCCGGGGCTCGGCAGCTGCAGTCAATCAGGTGGCGGAGTGGCTGAAAAGCAGCGCTGGAGAAGAGATCTTGCAAAGCTGACACGAAAAAGGGACGGACAGATCTGCACCTGTTTCGCCCCTGTCCAATATGCACGCGTTGATTGCGCACAGCGTGGATCTCAGCCGAGGAAACCACCGTCACTATCGTCGCCCGCTTCTTCCAGCAGGCGCCCCATGTCGGGCACGGTCACGTGCCGCTTGCCTTCGAGCTCGATCACGCCGTCCTTTTTCAGTGCCGACATCTGGCGGCTGACGGTTTCTAGGGTCAGACCAAGGTAGTCTGCCATTGCCTCCCGCGTGAGCGGCAGATCAAACACCATCCGATCCTTCGCGCCTGCGGGAGTCAGAGACGCATCCCGGCGGGCAATGATCGATAGCAGGCTGGCGATCTTTTCCCGGGCGGTCTTGCGGCCCAGTACCAGCATCCATTCCCGCGCGGCGTCCAGTTCATCCAGCGTCATTTCAAGCAGGCGGTGCGCGATATGTGGCGTACGCGCCATCAGTTCTTCAAAGGGTTTCTTGCGGAAACAGCACATCACCACTTCGGTTGTGGCGACCACGTTATAGGCCGCGCCATCGCGCCCGGGGCGTCCGACAAAATCGCTGGGCAGGAGAAGACCGACCATCTGGGTACGACCATCTTCCATTGTCTGGGTCAGGGTCGCGATGCCGGAAACCACCGAACCGACAAAATTCATCGAGTCGCCAGACCAGATAATCGGGCGCCCCGCCTCATAGGTCCGGTAATACTTGATGGCATCCAACTCTTCCAATTCATCCGAATCGCAGCGCGCACAGACCGCGCGATGCCTGATCGGGCAATCACCACAGTTGAAAGATGAAATCGTGGGGGCTGTCATGGCGTGTCCCGCTTGATCTGGGTCAAAGTCTAGTTACTCGTACACGATTTACGATAGTCCGATGAAACAGAAATCACAATTGGCAAGCCTCGGATTATTCGATGCTAAAGTGCCGCGCTATACCAGCTACCCCACGGCGCCGCACTTTGCAGGCGGCGTAAATGCCAGTGTTTTCTCAGGCTGGCTAAGGGATATCGCGCCCGGCAGTCAGATCTCGCTTTATGTGCATGTGCCTTTCTGCCGCAGGCTGTGCTGGTTCTGCGCCTGCCGCACACAGGGAACCCAGTCGGACGCACCGGTCAGGGCCTATCTCGACACGCTCAAGGCCGAAATCGCGCTGCTGAAATCGCACCTCCCCGAAGGTGTCAGCCTGTCCCGGCTGCATTGGGGCGGTGGCACACCGACGCTGCTATCAGCCGATATGATTCGTGAGCTGGCCGCCGCGCAGGCCGATCTGGCGCCATGGGCTCCTGGCACCAAATTTTCGGTCGAGATTGATCCAAACGAATGCGACGCGGCGCGGCTGGATGCCCTGGCCGAGGCAGGCATGAACCGGGCCTCGATCGGAGTGCAGGATTTCGACGCCACCATCCAGAACGCAATCGGGCGGCTGCAAAGCTATGAGTTGACGCATGAAACCTTCGAAATGCTGCGCGCGCGGGGGATCCACAGTATCAATGCTGACATCCTGTTCGGGCTGCCACATCAGACGCCGGAGCGGATCACCGACAGCGCGCAGAAACTGTTGTCCCTCTCACCGGATCGGGTCGCCCTGTTTGGATATGCGCATGTGCCCTGGATGGCGCGGCGCCAGACCATGATTCCTACGGATACCCTGCCGACGCCCGAAAATCGGCTGGATCTTTTTGATACCGCCCGGCGCCTGTTCCTGTGGGACGGCTACCGCGAAATTGGCATCGACCATTTTGCCCGGCCGGACGACAGTCTGGTCAAGGCTCAGACCTCTGGGCGGCTCAAACGGAATTTCCAGGGCTATACCGAGGATCCCGCCGACGTTCTGATCGGCATCGGCGCCTCGGCAATCTCGCGCTTCCCGCAGGGCTACGCCCAGAACGCCCCCGGCACCGCGGACCACGCAAAGGCGATAGCGACGGGTCAGTTTGCAACCGCGCGCGGACATGTCTTTCAGGGAGAAGACAAGTTGCGGGGTCGCATGATCGAATCGCTGATGTGCGATTTCAGGATCAGCGCCGAAGAAATCCTGGGCAAATTCTCCATTTCCACGCAGCGGCTGCGGGAGTTGCTGGAAGATACAGCCCGTGCATTTCCGAACATGGTGGAGCTGTCACAGGAAGGGCTGTCGATCCCGGAGCGTGCGAGACCCCTAACCCGGATGATCGCCCGTAGTCTGGACGCCTATGAGGTGAACCAGGCCGGGCACAGCTCCGCGATCTGATATCCCGTTTGATATCGCGCCGGGACCTCAAAAGGCCGCGCTGCCTGCCGCTGGGAGCGTTCAGCTGGTCATCGCGTCGCCGCAAGAAGCTGGCGGGTGTATTCCTCTTGGGGGGTGTCAAACAGCGCGTCTGCCTGCCCGGCCTCCACCACGTCGCCCTGCTTCATCACGATCATCTTGTGCGACATGGCGCGCACGACGTTCAGATCGTGGGAAATGAACAGATAAGCCAGCCCATAGCGCGTCTGCAAATCGCGCAGCAGGTCGACGATCTGCACCTGAACCGTCATGTCCAGCGCCGATGTCGGCTCATCCAGCACCACCAGCCGCGGCCGCAGCACCATGGCACGGGCAATGGCGATGCGTTGCCGCTGTCCGCCCGAAAACTCGTGCGGGTAGCGGTCCATCGCCGCCGGGTCTAGGCCCACCTCCACCATCACCTCAGCCACCAACTCGCGGGTGTCGCGATGCTGATCGACCTTATGGATTGCCAGACCTTCGGAAATGATCTGTGCGCAGGTCATCCGCGGGCTGAGAGAGCCGAAGGGATCCTGAAACACGATCTGCATGTCCTTGCGCAGGCGCCGCAGATCCCGCGTTGACCATTGTCGCAGGTCATCGCCGCGGAATCGCACCTCACCCTCCGACGCAATCAGCCGCATGATGGCCAGTGCGAGGGTCGTCTTGCCAGAGCCGCTTTCCCCGACAATGCCAAGGGTTTCCCCTGCCCGGACGGAAATGGAGGTCGGATTGACCGCCTTCACATGCCCAACGGTGCGCTTCAACAGCCCCTTCTGGATCGGGAACCAGACCTTGAGATCCGAGGTTCGGACCAATTCCTCGGCGCCTTCGGGCACGGCAGCAGGTTGCCCGGAGGGCTCGGCCGCCAGCAATTTCTGCGTATAGGGATGCTGCGGGTTCGCAAAAATGTCCTCGGCAGGACCGCTTTCGACGATCTCGCCGTCTTTCATCACGCAAACCCGGTCGGCAATGCGCCGCACGATGGCCAGATCATGGGTGATGAACAACAACCCCATGCCTTCGCTTTCCTTCAGCTCGGCCAGAAGTTCGAGAATCTGGGCCTGAATAGTGACATCCAGCGCAGTGGTCGGCTCATCCGCGATCAGGATCTCGGGCTTGTTGGCCAGCGCCATGGCGATCATCACCCGCTGCCGCTGCCCACCGGACAGCTCGTGCGGATAGGCGCCAAGACGAGCTTCCGGATCGCGGATGCCGACCTTGATCAGCAGTTCCAGAATGCGGTCCCGCGCCGCCTGCCCGACCAACCCCTGATGCAGGGCCAGCGATTCTGACAGTTGCTTTTCAATGGTATGCAGCGGATTAAGCGAGGTCATCGGCTCCTGAAAGATAAAGCTGATGTCGTTGCCACGCAGCTTCATCAGGTGCTTTTCGTCGGCGCCGACCATCTCCTTGCCGTTGTAGAGCACCGATCCCTTCACCGTGGCACTGTCCCCCAGAAGCGACACCGTCGACAGAGCCGACACGGATTTGCCAGAGCCGGATTCCCCCACCAGCGCCACCGTTTCGCCACGCCCCACCTCAAAGGACACGCCTTTGACCGCTTCGGTCTCCTTGCCGTCTTGGCGGAAAGAGACACGCAGACCTTTCACCTCCAGTATCGCAGTCATGAGAAGGTCTTTCTTGGGTCGAAGGCGTCGCGGATGCCTTCAAAGATAAAGACAAGAAGCGACAGCATGATGGCGAAGGTGAAGAAGGCGGTGAAGGCCAGCCAGGGCGCTTCAAGGTTCTGTTTCGCCTGCAGGGTCAACTCCCCCAGCGAAGGCGCCGAGGACGGCAGGCCGAAGCCGAGGAAATCGAGCCCCGCCAGCGAGGAGATAGTGCCGGTCACGATGAAAGGCATCATCGTCAGGGTCGCCACCATGGCATTCGGCAGCATATGACGGAACATGATGGTCATGTTGCCAACACCCAGCGCCTTGGCCGCGCGCACGTACTCCAGATTGCGGGCGCGCAGGAATTCGGCGCGCACCACCCCGACCAGCGCGGTCCAGCCAAAGAGGATCATCAGGAAGACCAGCAGCCAGAAACTGCGCCCCAGGATCGCGAACATGATGATGATCACATAAAGCGTCGGGGTCGAGCTCCAGATTTCGATGAACCGCTGGAACAGAAGATCCAGCCAGCCGCCAAAATAGCCCTGCACGGCGCCTGCCGCGATGCCGAGAACGGTCGCCGCACCTGTCACGATCAGGGTAAAGACGATGGACAGGCGGAAGCCGTGGATGACCCGCGCCAGCACGTCCCGCTTGGTATCATCGGTGCCCAAGAGGTTCTGCCCGTTCGGCGGCAGCGGCGCCGCACCGGGCCGATCCACCGTGGTGTTAAAGCTGTAGGGAATCGGCGGCCAGATGGTCCAGCCTTCGTGGAAATCTTCCCCTGCGAAGGTGCCAGCCGCGATCTGTTCCATGATCCCTTCAGGGTCATCAAAACAGTCCAGATTGCCGCCCGAGCGGATCAGGCATTCGACCTCGGGGTCCTTGTACACCGCCTCGGTCCTGAAATCGCCGCCAAAGGCGGTTTCGGGATAGAACTTGAAGATCGGCATGTGCAATTCGCCGCGATAACTGACCAGAATCGGTTTGTCGTTGGCGATGAACTCGGCAAACAACGACAGCACGAACAGCACCGAAAAGATCCAGAACGACCAGAAAGCCCGCTTGTTGCGGCGGAAATTGTTCCAGCGGCGCTGGTTGAGTGGGGACAATGCCATGGCTCAGCCCTCTCTCTTTTCGAAATCGATGCGTGGGTCGACCAGCACATACATGATGTCCGACACGATCCCCACCACGAGGCTCATCAGGCCAAAGATGAACAGCGTGCCAAAGATCACCGGATAATCACGCGCCACGGCGGCCTCAAACCCGAGACGCCCCAGCCCGTCGAGCGAGAAGATCGTTTCGATGATCAGGCTGCCCGAGAAGAAGACGCCGATGAACACCGCCGGAAAGCCCGCGATCACGATCAGCATCGCGTTGCGGAACACATGACCATACAGAACCCGTCGTTCGCTCAGCCCCTTGGCCCGGGCGGTCATCACGTATTGTTTCTTGATCTCGTCCAGGAAGGAGTTCTTGGTCAGCAGCGTCAGCGTCGCAAAAGCCCCGATGGTGGAGGCGATGACCGGCAGCGCGATGTGCCAGAAGTAATCCCCAATCTTGGCCAGCAGGCTCAGCTCCTCCCAGTTGTCCGAGGTCAGCCCCCGCAGCGGAAAGATCTGCCAATAAGAGCCACCGGCAAAAAGCACCAGCAATAGGATCGCGAACAGGAACGAGGGGATCGCATAGGCCGCGATAATTATGCCACTGGTCCAAGTATCGAAACGCGACCCGTCGCTCAGCGCCTTGCGGATGCCCATCGGGATCGAGATCATATAGGCGATCAAGGTCGACCACAGGCCCAGCGAAATCGACACCGGCATTTTCTCCATCACCAGTTCGGTGACATCGATCTTGCGGAAGTAACTTTCGCCGAAATCGAACCGAAGATAGTTGCCGATCATCTGGATGAACCGCTCCAATGGCGGCTTGTCTAGACCGAATTGCGCGTTCAACTCTTCGATCAGCTCGGGTGGCAGGCCCTGACGACCCGCATAGTTGTCATTCGATCCAAGGGTTTCCGTGGCCCCCGCATCGCCGCCACCACCGGCAAAGCCTTCGAACACATCACCACTGCCCTGCATCTGGGCAATGATCTGTTCCACCGGCCCGCCCGGCACAAATTGCACCAGGGCAAAGTTGATCACCATGATCCCGAACAGAGTCGGGATCACCAGCAGGAAACGCCGCAGAATATAGGCTGCCATGGGACGGGCCTACCGCAACGCGCCAGAGGCCTTGAGCGCGGCCTCCTTTTCGGCGTTCACCCACCACAGATCCATCGTGCCCGGCGCATAGGGCGGCAGGTTCTCGGGGTATTCATACATGCTCCAGTAGGCGATCCAGTTCACGTCCAGATACCAAGTGGGAACCATGAACCGTTTAGCCCGCAGCACCCGGTCCAGCGCGCGGGCGCTGGCGTGGAGTTCTTCCTCGGTGGTGGCCTCGACGATATTGTCGATCAGCGCGTCCACCGCCGGATCGGCCAGCCCTGCGGGATTGAAGACCGAATATTGATGCGCCTCCGATCCGAATTGCTGATAAAGACCCGTCGAAGGTTCCAGCGACTTCGGATAGGCAAAGCTCACCATATCGAAATCCTTTTCCCGGCGGCGACTGGTGTATTGCGCGAAATCCACCCGGTTCAGCTTGGCATCGATCCCCATGGTGATGAGGTTGGCGACGAATGGCTGCACGATGCGCTCCAGCGTCGGGCTGTCGAGCAGGAACTCGATCTGCATGACCTCGCCCGCCGCATTGCGGCGCACCCCGTCATCGCCAACGGCCCAGCCTGCCTCATCCAAAAGTTTCATCGCCCGGCGCAGATTGCGGCGGTCCGATGGACGCCCCGGTTTCGAAGCATGCGCCATCACCGGTTCAGTGGTCAGGATGGTGGGGTCGATCTGGTCGCCCAGCGCCTCGAGCACTTCTTTTTCGCGCCCTTCCGGCAGGCCCTTGGCCTCCAGCGCACTGTCCTGCCAGAAAGAGGAGCGGTGCCGGAACAACCCGTATTGCAAGCTTTCGTTGGTCCATTCGAAGTTGAAGGCCAGTTGCACCGCTTCGCGCACGCGGATGTCCTGGAACACGGGACGCAGCAGGTTCATCACGAACCCATTCGCGGCAGGCACGTTACCGTCGGGAATTTCGTCCTTGATAACATCCCCGCGCGCAACCGCGTCAAACTCATAGGCGGTCGCCCAGCTTTTGGAACTGTTCTCGGGGCGCAGGGTGTAAACACCGGCCTTGAACCCTTCCATGGCGGCGATGGCATCGCCGAAATACTCGATCCGGATACTGTCGTAGTTGTGGCGGCCAACATTCACATTGAGATCGGCGCCCCAGTAATCTGGATTGCGGCGGTAGACGATACGCTGATTGATGTCGAAGCTGTCGAGAACATATGGCCCCGACCCGATTCCCGGATCCAGACGCGGCTCATCAAGACGGCGGTTTTCGGGATCGGCTTCGAACCAGGCCTTGGAGAAGACGGGCGTGCCTGCGACCTGCGAAATCATCGCGCGGCGCGGGAAATC
The DNA here is from genome assembly GCF_041300735.1 of Phaeobacter sp. SYSU ZJ3003. Classification (NCBI taxonomy): domain Bacteria; kingdom Pseudomonadati; phylum Pseudomonadota; class Alphaproteobacteria; order Rhodobacterales; family Roseobacteraceae; genus Phaeobacter; species Phaeobacter sp. SYSU ZJ3003. Next base: position 87,915 of record NZ_PXNU01000009.1, read on the forward strand.
GGGTGAGAAGTAGAATTTGACCCGGTGCGGGCCAAGCGCCTCGGCCTTGGGGATGCGTTTGCGCACTGCCTCGGCATAGGATTGCAGCCCCTGATCCAGCAGGATGTTATGGGAAAAGACCACGTCATCGGCGGTCACAGGCGATCCATCCGAAAACCGCGCTTCGGGGCGCAGGTTGAAGATCACCCAATCCTGGCTTTCGGGGTATTCCAGACTTTCCGCAATCAGCCCGTAATAGGAGCCCGGTTCGTCATAGGATTCGATCAACAGGCTTTCCAGATGGTAGGAGGACAGCGCCCCGCCCCGCCCCTTGCGGGTAAAGGGGTTCATGCTGTCAAAGGTACCGACGGCGGAAAAGGACAGCTCCCCGCCCTTGGGCGCCTCCGGGTTCACATAGTCGAAATGCGCGAATCCTTCGGGGTATTTCAGTTCACCGAATTCCGCGAACCCATGGCTTTTGATGATTGTCTCTTCGGCGCGGGCCGTTCCTGCCAGCACGGCAACCAGTGCCAGCATCGTCGCGCCCAGCACCAGCACGCTCTGCATCAGAAAACCAAGCTGCGCTGGCAGCCCCCCGCGCATGGTCTGCGTTCGGGCTGTCATCTGTTGTGATCTCATCTGCCTTAACCTCCGCTGTCCGGTGTTCAAGCGATCCGGATTTCTACCGTATTTCAAGCTAATGGCAGGCAGGCGCAACATTCAAGTTGTGATGCGGTCACTTTCGGGTTGGGCCAGGGCAATTTCCCATCCTTTTGCGGCACATATTCTCCGACAGGCCCCACAAAAAGCGAAAGGCCGCTGAGGATCAGCGGCCTTTCAAAACTCAAATCCGGTTCTGTACCAGCCGGAGCGACGGTTTAGTCGTCGAGGCTGTCCAGATAAGCGATCAGGTTCACGCGGTCCTTGACCTTTTTCAGGCCAGAGAAGCTCATCGTGGTGCCCGGTGCGTAGTCGGACGGTTTGATCAGGAATTCATTGAGGTTCTCAGCGGTCCATGCGCCTTCCATACCGGACAGGGCACCGGAGTAACCAAATCCTTCGGCGCTTGCCTTGGGACGGTCAACCACACCGTAGAGATAAGGACCGGTCGCATTGGCGCCAGCCTCAAGCTTGTGGCACGCGGAGCATTTCTTGAAGACTTTGGCGCCTTTGCCAACGTCAGCGGAGGCCATCAGCTCTTCAAAGCTGACTTCTTCCACTTCTTCTTCTGCACCACCTGCCTCTGCCACTTCAATCACGTAAGAAGCCTCGCCATGGGCCTCCACATGATACAGTTCCTCTGCGGCCCATTTGCCCAGGAGGAACACGAGGAACGCGCCGCAGAAGCCTGCAGTCGCTTTGGTAAGGGTCATCGTGTCAAACATGATCGCGAGTCCATTTCAGCTGTCTGGGAGGGTGTCTAAGGCTTCCCCTCTCAAGTGGCAAGGTGTAGACAGCGCGACGAAACGCCCGATTGTCCAAGTTTTGCAGGAAAGTCGCACTCATGACCGGAAAAATCGCCATTCAGGGGGAGCTTGGCTCTTACAGCCACGAAGCCTGCCGCAACGCGCGGCACGACATGGAAGTGCTACCCTGCCGCAATTTCGAGGACACGATCGCAGCAGTGACAAGCGGTCAGGCGGACCTCGCCATGCTGCCGGTGGAAAATTCGACCTATGGCCGGGTGGCCGATATCCACCGTCTGCTGCCGCACAGCGGCTTGCATATTGTTGATGAGGCATTTGTGCGGGTGCATATCAATCTTCTGGGCGTTCCGGGTGCCCGGCTGGAAGATATCCGCGAGGCGAAATCGCATCTGGTTCTTCTACCGCAATGCGGACAGTTCCTGCGTAAACATGACATCACCGGCCGGGTCAGCCCCGACAACGCACGGGCCGCCCGCGATGTGGCGGAGGCAGGCGACAAACACGTTGCCGCCCTCGCCAGCGAGCTGGCCGGAGAGATCTACGGTCTGGATGTGCTGGCCCGCCATATCGAAGACAACGGCGACAACACCACGCGGTTCCTAATCATGTCACGCGAGCCAGATTACAGCCGTCGCGGTGCCCATGGCATGATCACCAGCTTCGTGTTCCAGGTGCGCAACATCCCCGCCGCGCTTTACAAGGCGATGGGTGGCTTTGCCACCAATGGAATCAACATGACCAAGCTGGAAAGCTACATGGTGGACGGCTCCTTCACGGCGACTCAGTTCTATGCCGATATCGAAGGCCATCCCGAGGATGAGAACGTGCAGCTGGCGATGGACGAGCTGGCCTATTTTACCACCAACGTCGAGATCCTGGGCGTCTATCCCGCTGACAATGGCCGCTACTAACCTGTAATTCTGCGGGCATTAAGGCAGCCCACGCCTTTCGGCGGGCTGGACCTGTATTTTAGGGAAAGGTGAGAGGTTGGACATCGACCCAAGCGGGGCTCGTTGTGGCTGCTTCCTTCCGGACCTGACCAGGTTGGCGAGGCGCTTGCCCGCGCCAACCTCTCGAATCCCGATATAGGCGGCTGCCGCAGCAATGACAAGGGGGCCTCCCCGATCCACCGCTCCGCAGTTCAGAGGGCAAGCATCAGTTTCAGAAAGCCTTTTGGTGTCATGCCGCAGTTGCGCACCTGCCCCTCCGGCAATTCATCCAGATACTGCACCGCCTCCGGGCTGGTATAGGCGGCAGCCTCGGCGTTGTTGAGCTCGGCAAACCGCCACGGATACTCTTCCTGCGCCAGTGGATCCTCAGGCAGGCGGCCCGCAACGTAGTCCCGGATCACATCCCGGATTCGCACCGGCGGCAGCGGGATGCTCTCGGCGTCTTTGACCATCTGGAAATTACCACCACCGCTGACCCTGTAACTGTTGACCACAACGGCAAAACGCTGCGCAGGGGCCACGGGCCGCCCATGCACGCGAAGACGTCGAATGCGCCCTGCCGCCGGGTTGATCCGCACGCCAGAGGAGGAAAACCGCGGCGGTGCCGAGAGATCTATTTCGTATTGCAGGCCAAAAAGAACGTCGAAATTATGCCCGGCACGGCTAGGATCAACCAGTTCCTGTTCGGTACTGCCTGGGCGGACTTGTTTGAACACACCCGCAGACATTTCCAACCAGTCCAGCACTTGCGCGCCGGTCGCAACAACCAGCCTCAGCTCATTCGGGAAGATGTGAAGATCAGCGACGTTGCGCATACACAGATCGCCGCGTCCGATGTCGGTATAATGCCCCGGTCCGGAACGGCCACCGAATTTGCCTGGCGCCGCCGCAGACAAGAGCGGCAGTTTGCCAACCTCAGTGCCTTCCAGCAGCGGCCTGACCGCTGCCGCCTGCGCTGCTGCTGCAAGTTCCAACCCAAGATCGGGCCCAAAGAAAGTAAAGAAGGAGTGCAAAGGCACGTCACTGAAGCCAACTGGCTGACGCATCCGTTCGCGCGTTGAATCATGCGCGGGGCCAAGCGCGCGGGTCAGTTCAGCGTCCTCCTCGACCAGAGACATCAGATCGCCCTTCTCTGCCCTTCTGCAGATGGGTTTGAGGCGGGCGTCCCAATTCTCCAGCCGCCACCCCTCCGGGCCGTGCGACACCTGCAGATCGATCTGCCCCAAGTGTGATCCATGCGCACCCGGCATGACCACCGGCTTGGTGAAACTGTGCTCGGGATCTGGAAGGGTCTTGTGGGTGTGCCCGCCGATCACCGCATCGATTCCCGCCGTGGCCGCGATGGGAAGCAAGGCATTCTCCATGCCCGGCACCCGCTCCAGCCCTCCGACACCAGTATGCGCCAATGCGATCACGATATCGCATCCTTCCCGCCGCAGCGCGCTGGCAGCGGCGGCAGCCGCCTGCACCATGTCCGCAACCACGACCTGACCTTCCAGAAGATGCGCATCCCATGTTACCGTCTGCGGCGGCAGCACCGACAAGATCCCGATCCGCAGCGGCGGCGCACCAGCGCAGGCAGGCACCTCCCGCTCCAGAATGGTGGTGCGGGCGAAAGGTAGCTTCCGTCCCTCCTCCACGGCCGTCATATTCGAGCAAATCACCGGACAGGGTGCCTGCTCCAGCACCTGCTCAAGCGTCTCCAGACCGAAGTTGAAGTCGTGATTTCCAAGCCCGATGGCATCGTATTGCAACACTTTGAAGGCCTGCATCAGCGGATGCGGCACGATCGGGTCGTCAGAGGAAATCTCACCAATCGGCGCCCCTTGCAGCCCATCACCATTGTCCAAGAGCAGCACCGTGCCCCCTGCCTCCCGGACCTCTTGCCGCGCCTCTGCGATCAGGGACGCGACGCGGGACAGGCCGATGCTGGGGTCCGGCCGGTCGGCATAATAGTCGTAGCTGAGCAGATTGCTGTGCAGATCGGTGGTTGCCAACAAGCGCAGCACCCCCTTCCCCAATGGCAAGGATTGATCCGGTCCTGTCATATTGCTCTACCCGCAGCCTGCACGGCGTCTTCCGATCTTCGTTTTTTCTCACGTTCTGACACGAACGCGTTAACCCTTTGAAACAGCGTTTCCTTGATTTGCAAAGTCACCATTTTTGAGGATGTTAACGATTGTGGCGCTGATGCCGAAAATTTGACCGGTCTAACGCCAATATCCAGCGGCAGACCGGTGACCCGGCGTTAAACATCCGCTGACAACCATAAAAATGCATCGACCGCGCTACCCGAACAGGCTGGTCATTGCGCGGTTTTGCCGCCATCAATGCAGGAAATCGGGCCTTAACGCCGGATCCCCTGCCAAAAGAAGGACAACGATATGAAACGGGCCGAAGAGGTGACATTTGGCGGCAAGGGTGGCCTGGACCGCAGCGCGCATCTGCGTGCGGATGCCGAAGCACTAGACGCTGCCTGGGGGGCACAGAATGCACAGGTGCTGATGATGTGGCGCGGCAAACCCCTGTGCCAGCGGTCAAATCCAGAGCGCGGACCGGACGCGCTTGCCTGGATCTCCACCACGCATCCGATGGCAGCAGAGTGCCGCGACGCCGCTCTGTTTCTCGGCCTCCTGCCGGATCAAAGCCCGGCCTTCGCCTGTGATATCAGCAGTTGGCAGCCCGATGCGCTGGACGAGATGGCGCTGGCCAGTTTTGCCGATGTAACGGAGCAGCAGCACCCGGACCTGCCCTCCGGTTATGCTTTCGCCGAGCTGCGCAGGGTGATGACCCGGCTGACCCCGCTGGAGGCCGAGCTGGCCGCCACCGCCAAGGCGCTGTTTTCCTGGCATGGCTCGCATGGGTTCTGTGCCCGCTGTGGCCACCCCAGTGATATGGTTCAGGCAGGCTGGCAAAGAAATTGCCCCAGCTGCAAGGCGAGCCATTTTCCCCGCACCGATCCGGTTGTGATCATGCTGATTACCCATGGGGACGAGGTCCTGATGGGCCGCTCTCCCGGCTGGCCGGAAGGTATGTACTCCCTGCTGGCCGGTTTCGTTGAACCCGGCGAAACGCTGGAGGCCGCCGTGCGGCGTGAAGTTCTGGAAGAATCCGGCGTGAAGGTCGGAGAGGTGGAATACCTGTCCAGCCAGCCCTGGCCCTTTCCCATGTCGCTGATGTTCGGCTGCCGCGGGATCGCGCTGGATCGCGAGCTGACCATCGACCCACATGAAATCGAGGACGCGATCTGGGTCAGCAAGCAGGACATGATGACCGCCTTTGCCGGAGAGCACCCGATCCTGAAGCCTGCCCGAAAAGGAGCAATTGCACATTTTCTGTTGCAGAACTGGCTTGCGGATACGCTGGATTAAAGGGAATATCGCGGCCACGCTGAGAATTGATCAATCAAAACAGGCAAGCAGGCGTCAGAGTCATGGATTTCACGAGTAAAGAAGATATCGATTCACCGATCGCCGACGTGTTTGAAGCCCTGTCGGACTTTGAAAGCTTTGAACGCTCGGCCATCCGGCGCGGCATCGACGTGCAACGGATCGGCGATATCAGCACGCCTGAAAACGGCCTCGCCTGGGATGCCAAATTCAACTTTCGCGGCAAGGCGCGCGAGCTGCGCATTGCTCTCAAATCCTATGATCCCGTCACCCGCATTCTGCTGTCCGGCGACAGCAGCGGGCTGAACGGCGAAACCGAGATCGAACTGATGGCGTTGTCGCCGCGGCGCACCCGTGTAACAATTTCACTCAACCTGACGGCCAAGACCCTGTCGGGGCGGTTGCTGCTGCAATCCTTCAAACTGGCGCGCGGTTCGCTCAATAAAAAATTCAAAGCGCGCGCGGCAGATTTCGCCCGGCTGACCGAAGAACGGTTGAACCGCACGGCCTGAGGGCACCGCATCCGCCTGCACAAATCAGAAAGCTTACCTGGCTTGCAGTCGTTGGTGCGGATTTCTCCGGGTTTCACACAAGCGAATTGACGACTCGCCCTTCGACCCGCTACCCATTTCACAGATGGTTTCCGCGATCCGCCTTTGGCGGGTCCGGGATGAAAAGGGAACGTGGTGCGATCCGGCCTCTCTCGGCCAGAACAATTCCACGACTGCCCCCGCAACTGTAGGCGGAGAGCGACCCCGGAAGATCCACTGGGCGCAAGGCGACAGCCTGCGGCCGGGAAGGACCGGAGAAGCCCAGACCCGCAAGTCAGGAGACCTGCCATCGCACAACTCGAAACCGGGCGGGGTGTCCGGAGCGGGTGAGATGGCTCCTGTTGCGCGGCCCGTTCTGGCCGACAAGCATCCGGCCACATGTCTCTCCCCCTCTTTCTGCCCCTGCCTCAGCGCGGAGGGCGCGATGATCTGGACGACAAAAACGCATGAACTTGCGGCAACAACCTGTCAACACACCGGGGCAAGCTGCCCGGCACTGGAACGGATGCTGGTGGCCCTGTGCGGGGCGCTCGATACCGCGCGGGATATGACCGAAGAGGATTTTGAAATCACCGGCGACAGCCTGCTCGATGGCTGCACCCGCCATTGCCCGGCGCGCTTTTTTGCCTCGCACGACAGGATCCGGGTGTTCTGCGAAGTGGACACCGCAGCAGAGCGCAGCGGTCTGGACCGTTTTGCCGACGCGCTGCTGTCCAGCGATGCACAAGCGCAGCCCGCAGATCACCTGCCACATCGCCCCTGCTCCTTCGGAGAAGCCATCCCGCTCAGCGCGGCGTAGCGGCAGACCCAGCAAACAACAGGAGGGGCGTCGGTTTTATTCGGTGAATGCCGCGCCCCGTGAAGAAGAAAGCGGGATGACAGTCGGGTCCGCTCCGGCGGGCTGCCTCTGGCTCAGCGGCTGCGGGCCCAGGCCATCTGTGCCTCGGTCTCGACCGCGCAGGGGCGAGACATGCGCAGCCGGTTCAGCGCCGCCTCTGGCGCAACACCGCATTCGATCAACAGGCGCAGCACCACCATGCCGGAGCGCCCGCAGCCGCCCCGGCAATGCACTAGAACGCGGCCGCCACCGGTCAGCGCCTGGCGCGCCGAGGCGCTGACCCCGGGCCAGGCCTCGTTCACTTCTGGGCCGGGCACACCAAAATCCGCCACCGGCAGATGCACCCAGCGGCTTCCCATGCTCTGCAGATCAACCCCCAGCGTCGCGGCCCCGACGGAGACATGCTCGGCTTCGGTGGTCATCGAAATGACCAGACCGGGCTGCCAGTCGTGGATCAGTTCAAGGTCCCCCTTGTAGTCGCCACCGGCGCCGGGCAGCGGACAGATAGCAAGAATGCCATTGGCGGCGGACACCGCGTAGATCGTAAAGGGCTGCCGGGCCTGCGCACCCGCCCCGTCGGAACTCATCCCAGTCATCACACACTCTCCACCACATACAGGGAAAAACTCTGCCACCTGCCCTGCCGGGCGGTCAACAGCGGTGGACGAAGCCCGCGGGCTTCCCTACCCTATGAGGCGGTCCCAATCCCATTCCGAATCCGGCACGAGACAGCATGAGCGACACTCCAACATCCGATCCTGAAACCCTAACCGCTGAGGTTCAGCACGCGGAGCAGCCGTCCGGCCAGTATCAGGTCCTCGCCCGCAAGTACCGGCCCGAAACCTTTGCGGATCTGGTTGGCCAAGACGCCATGGTGCGTACGCTGAAAAACGCCTTTGCCGCGAACCGGATTGCTCAGGCTTTCATCATGACCGGTATTCGCGGCACGGGTAAGACCACCACCGCCCGGATCATTGCCAAGGGGATGAACTGTATCGGCACCGATGGCAACGGCGGCCCCACCACCGAACCCTGCGGTCAGTGCGAGCATTGCCTCGCGATAATGGAAGGCCGCCACGTGGACGTGATGGAGATGGACGCCGCCAGCCGCACCGGCGTCGGCGACATCCGCGAAATCATCGATTCGGTGCAATACCGCGCGGCCTCGGCCCGCTATAAGATTTACATCATTGACGAGGTTCACATGCTGTCGACCAGCGCGTTCAACGCGCTGCTGAAAACGCTGGAGGAACCCCCCGCCCATGTGAAGTTCATCTTCGCCACCACTGAGATCCGCAAGGTTCCGGTGACGGTCCTGTCGCGCTGCCAGCGGTTTGATCTGCGCCGGATTGAGCCCGAGGTGATGATCGCCCTCCTGCGCAAGATCGCCACCGCCGAAAACGCCCAGATCGCCGAGGATGCGCTCGCCCTCATCACCCGCGCTGCCGAAGGTTCGGCCCGCGATGCAACCTCGCTGCTGGATCAGGCGATTTCCCACGGCGCGGGCGAGACCACCGCCGATCAAGTGCGCGCCATGCTGGGCCTTGCCGACCGGGGCCGGGTGCTGGATCTGATGGATATGATCCTGCGCGGCGATGCGGCTGCGGCGCTCAGCGAGCTCTCCTCGCAATATGCCGAAGGCGCCGATCCGCTGGCTGTTCTGCGCGATCTGGCCGAAATCACCCATTGGGTGTCGGTGGTAAAGATTACGCCAGACGCGGCAGAGGATCCGACCATCAGCCCGGATGAGCGCGCCCGCGGTCAACAGATGGCCGAAGCGCTGCCGATGCGGGTGCTGACCCGCATGTGGCAAATGCTGCTCAAGGCGCTGGAAGAGGTCGCCGCCGCCCCCAACGCGATGATGGCTGCCGAGATGGCGGTGATCCGCCTCACCCATGTGGCCGACCTGCCCAGCCCCGAAGAGCTGATCCGCAAGCTGCAGGATATGCCGCCCCCGCCGCCCGGCGGTGGTGGCGGAATGCCCATGCAAAGCATGGGCGCGCCTGCCGCGGGCGGGGCATCGGCTATCACCTCTGCTCCGCCGCAAGGCGCACCGGGCGGTGGACCGTCCGGCGGCATGACCATGTCGCACAGCCAAGGGCAGGGACAAGCCACTGCGCTGGCACCGGCCGCAGAAAAGGCCCTCGCCCGCTACCCGAGTTTCGAGCATGTGGTGGAACTGATCCGCACCAACCGTGATGTGAAACTGCTGGTCGAGGTGGAAACAGGCGTGCGCCTCGTCGCTTACCAGCCGGGCCGGATCGAATTCACACCGCATGCGAATGCGCCCCGAGACCTTGCTGCGCGCCTAGGCACCGCCTTGCAAAACTGGACCGGCAGCCGCTGGGTCGTCACCATCGCTCCCGACGGCGAGGCCCCGACGATCGCCGAAATCCGCGATGCCGCCGAAAACGCATTGCGCACCAAGGCCAGCGAACACCCACTGGTACAGGCGGTGATCGACAGTTTCCCCAAGGCCCGGATCACCCGCATCCGTACCGCCGAGGAAATGGCCGCCGAGGTCGAGGCCGAAGCCCTGCCCGAGGTGGAAGACGAATGGGATCCGTTCGAAGACGGGTAGCGACTGGCCTGACGGTCCTCTTGTTCACCCTGCCGACAACCGCTTACGCCAAAACCTGCTTTGCTACCGGCGATCTATCCGACAGCGCGTGGGATGTGCTTTGGCGGATGTCGGCCAAGCCTGCTGTCTTGGCCCTCTTCGCTCTTGCCGGATTCGCGCTGTACAGCAGAAAGCGCGCCTCCATTGCAATCGCAGGCTTTCTTTGGGGCATGCTCGCGGCCGCAATTGCCGTCGATAATCATGAGCTTTTCTTTGATGATAAGAGTGCCTTGGGTATAATCGAAGACTGCACCGCCTCCTCCCACTTGTTCATCGCGCTTGCAATTGCGATATGTGCGGGGATGACTTACGGCGCCCTGCGCCCCCGCACTTAGGAGAAACACCATGCTCAAAGGTCTCGGCGGTCTTGGCGATATGGCCAAGATGATGAAATCGGCACAGGAACTGCAAACCAAGATGGCGCAGATGCAGGAAGACCTGCACAACGTCATGGTCACCGGCGAAGCAGGCGCGGGCCTGGTAAAAGCCACCGCCTCGGCCAAGGGCGACCTCAAGGCGCTGGATATCGACCCGTCCATCTTCAACGGCGATGACAAGGAAATGGTCGAGGACCTGATCCTGGCCGCCATCAAGGACGCACAGTCCAAGGCAGCCGAAAAAGCGCAGGAAGAGATGACCAACCTCACGGAAAGCATGGGCCTGCCCAAGGATATCAAGCTGCCCTTCTGATCCGGAGGCGCAACTGAAAAGTTCCGAAAAGGCGGCCTTGGCCGCCTTTTTCATGTCTCACGGGCATACGCCCTTTGCCCAACCTGGCGCGCAGGCGCTGCCCAGACAAACCCTGAACATCCGTCGCCTCTCCCCCTTGCCATTGCCCGCCGTGATGCGTCTATATGGGCTGACACTCCAAAGGCCGCCTCCATGCAAGACCGCTCTACCAGCGACATCGAAACCCTCATCGATCTGATGGCAAAACTGCCCGGTATGGGGCCGCGTTCAGCCCGGCGGGCGGTGCTGCACCTGATCCGCAAACGCGCGCTTTTGCTGACACCGCTGTCGGACATGATGACCCGCGTCGCCACCACCGCCCGCGAATGCCTCAACTGCGGCAACGTGGGGACCGAGGACATCTGCGAGATCTGCGACAGTGAGGCCCGCGCCAATGGCGAGATCTGCGTCGTCGAAAGCGTCTCGGATCTCTGGGCGATGGAGCGCGCAGGCGTTTTCAAGGGACGCTATCACGTGCTGGGCGGCACCCTCTCGGCGCTGGATGCCATCGGCCCCGAGGATCTGCGCATTCCCCGATTGGTCGACCGGGTCGGCAGCGAGGCAGTGAGCGAGGTGATCTTGGCGCTGAATGCCACCATCGACGGGCAGACCACGGCCCATTACATCGCCGACCAACTGAGCGGCCAGGTGAAACTTACCTCGCTCGCGCAAGGTGTACCCATCGGCGGCGAGCTGGATTACCTCGACGACGGTACCATCAGCGCCGCGCTGAAGGCCCGTAAGGAACTCTGACGGCAAAAGGGGAAGGACAGCCATGCCAACCGCCCTGCACCGCCCGATTCTGAGAGCCGCCATATTTTATTTTGCGGCCGTGTTCTTCTGCGGATTTGTTCTGGGCAGCCTGCGGATCTTTGTGCTGCTGCCCCTGATGGATGAACTCTGGGCGGTCTGCCTTGAACTGCCCATCATGCTGACCCTCAGCTGGCTGATCGCCCGGCACCTGACCCGGAATCGCAAGGATCTGTATCCTGCCGCCGCGCGCCTGTGGATGGGGATCTGGGCCTTCGGGCTGCTGATGGTCGCAGAATATGTACTCGCCACCACACTGATGGGCGCAGCCCCCAGCAGCTACTTCGGCCATTGGGCCACCGCTGCCGGGGCGATCGGGTTGGCAGGGCAAATCGCATTTGCCCTGATCCCGTTTGTGCAACGGATAACCCGTCGCGAAACGCCTTAGCTGAAGAAGGCCTGGAACGCGGCAATCGCGCCGTTGAGGCCCTCATCGGTGACATCCTTGTGCAGCACCAGCCGGATCGGGCCGCTGTCCCCTGCCCCAATCACCACGCCCGCCTTGGCCAGATGCGCCTGCAGGGCTGCGTTCTGCACCTCTGCCGGGGTGAAGAACACCATGTTCGTGGCTTGCGTGACTTCTCCCGCGCCCAGAGCGCGCAAGGCATCTGCCAGCGTAGCGGCCCGGGCATGATCCTCTGCCAGACGGTCGACGTTCTGCTCCAGCGCCATCAGACCTGCCGCAGCCAGCACCCCGGACTGGCGCATGCCGCCGCCCAGCATCTTGCGCCAGCGCCGGGCGCGGGCAATCAGATCGGACGGACCGACCAGAACCGATCCCGCAGGCGTGCCCAAACCCTTGGACAGGCAGATCGACACGGTATCGAACAGCACCGCCAGATGCGGTGCAGAGCAGCCCAGCTCGGTGATGGCGTTGAAAAAACGCGCCCCGTCCAGATGCAGCGACAGCCCCGCAGCCCGGCCCGCATCGGTCATCGCGCGCATGTCCTCCAGCGAAATGGCCTGTCCGTTGTGGGTGTTCTCCAAGGACAGCAGGCGGCTGATCGGCATATGGGAATCATCCGGTTTGACCGCTGCCGCGATCGCTGCGGGATCAAGTCCACCGCCGGGCTGCACCTCCAGCGGGTAGAGCGCGCTGCCGCCCAGCACCGAAGCGCCGGCCGCCTCGTATTTGAATACGTGGTAGTCGCGGCCGGTGATGATTTCCTCTCCGCGGCCGCAATGAGACAGGAGCGCGGTCAGGTTGCTCTGGGTGCCGGTGGGCAGGAACAGGCCCGCTTCCTTGCCCAGACGCTCGGCCAGGGTGGCCTCCAGCTGGTTGACCTGCGGGTCCTCGCCATAGACATCATCGCCCACCTCGGCCGCCGCCATCGCCTGACGCATCGCGTCGTCGGGGCGGGTGACCGTGTCGCTGCGCAGATCGCACAGCACCCCTGCACCGGTTTCGGTCTGCGTCATTCCTGCATATTGGCTCATGATGATCTCTCCAGTCGATTTTGCGCAACGCTAGCCGCAAGAGGTCGGCACGAAAACCCCCAAGTCGCGGGTAGATAACAACCTTCTGTGTCCCGCCCCAGCCCTGATCCCGCAAAGTGACCCCACGGTCAAATTGACAGCCGCCCCCGGCGAACGCTTGACTGAGAACAACATCAGCGATCAGGGAGGGGTACTGGTGACACTCATAAAGGCCGAAAGCGCCGCAATCGTCGCCGAAGTCCATGTCGCACCGGGTCAGGAAGTGGCCGCAGGCACGGTGTTGCTGGCCACCGAACTGATGAAAATGCGCCATGAAATCCGCGCCGAGCAGAGCGGGATTGTCACTGCCGTTCACGTGACCGCCGGACAAGAGCTGCAGGGCGGTGAAACGCTGATCACTTTGGAACCCGGCAGCGTGTCCGTTGAGGAGGTTGCAACCGACGATACCGCCCGTCCTGATCTGGAGGAATATGCGGCCCGCATGGCGCTGCTGGACGATGCCGCCCGCCCCGAGGCCGTCGCCAAACGTCACGCGCTGGGAGGCCGCACCGCAAGGGAGAACATCAACGATCTGTTCGATGCAGGCAGTTTCACCGAATATGGCGCCCTTGCTGTGGCGGCCCAACGCGGCAAGCGGGCGCTGCCCGATCTGCAGGCGCGCACGCAGGGCGACGGTATCATCTGCGGAATCGGCACGGTTTCTGGGCGTACGGTGGCTGCCATGGCGGTAGATTACATGGTTCTGGCAGGCACACAGGGTTTCAACCACCACCGCAAGATGGACCGCCTGATCGAGGTCGCCAGCCGCGACCGGCTGCCCATCGTCCTCTTTGCCGAAGGCGGCGGCGGGAGACCCAACGACGGCGACACCGCCCTGATCATGGCCGCTTGGTTGAACGTCACCTCCTTCCGCCATTTCGCCGCCTACAAAGGGCCGAAAATCGGCATCGTGTCGGGCTATTGTTTCGCCGGGAACGCGGCCCTTTACGGGGTCTGCGACCTACGGATCGCGACTAAGAACAGCTGGATCGGAATGGGCGGCCCGGCGATGATCGAAGGCGGCGGGCTGGGTGTCGTCGCCCCGAAGGAGATCGGCCCCAGCGACGTGCAGGTAGACACCGGGCTGATCGACATTCTGACCGAAGACGAAGCCGAGGCCGTAGAGGCTGCGAAACGGCTACTAGGCCTTGAGGCCGCACAGACACCACCCGCCGACGCCCCAGAGGAAACCCCGGACCTGCGCAATGTCGTGCCCGTGGACCGCACCCGTGCCTATGACATGCGCGCAGCCATCGACGGGCTGGCCGACAGTGACACGTATCAGGAGCTGCGCCACGGGTTTGGCGCGGGCATGATCACCGGCTTTGCCCGGATCAGAGGTCGCGCGGTGGGGCTGCTGGCGAACAACCCGCTGCACCTTGGCGGCGCCATCGATGCCGAGGCCGGTGACAAGGGCGCGCGTTTTCTGCAGCTGTGTGATGCCTGGGGCCTGCCGGTCATCACCCTATGCGACACGCCGGGCTTCATGGTGGGCCCCGAGGTCGAGAAAACCGGACAGGTGGCGCATATCTCGCGGCTGTTTCTGGCCGGAGCTCATTTCAGCCAGCCGCTGGTGACGCTGATCCTGCGCAAGGCCTATGGTCTGGGCGCGATGGCGATGGCGGGCGGCGGGCTGGACCGTCCGCATTTCTGCTGTGCCTGGCCCACCGGAGAGGTCGGCGCCATGGGGCTGGAAGGCGCGGTCAGGCTAGGCCACCGCGATCATCTGGCCGCCATCGAAGACCCGGCAGAGCGGGAAGCGGAATATCAACGCCTCGTCGATGCCCTGTATGAGCGCGGAAAGGCACTGAATGCAGCCAGCCTCTTGGAATTCGACGCGGTCATCGACCCGGCAGAGACCCGCGCCGCGCTGCACCGTGCACTGGAAAGCGCAGGCCCCGCGACCCCCGGCCCCCGCTACGCCGACGCCTGGTAGGGCCGCCACAAAGAAAAAACCACGCCCGGATCCGGGCGTGGCTTTCCTATTCGCTGGACCGTCTTGGCCCTGGTGTCTCAGCGCTTCAGAAGCGGGGATCGGTCCCGTCTTCGTCCTCGTCGTCCTCGTCACCGCCCGAGGGCAGGTTGAAGAAGCTGTCCGCATCGGGCAGCGGCTCTTCGGACGGGGTGCTTTCGGCAGAGCCACCACCCAGAGTGAAGGTTTCCAGCCCTTCGATGGCCGAGGGGATCTTCGGCTCGGCATCCATCTCCAGCGATTGCTCGGTCGACACCAGCTTGCGGCGTTCGTCGTCGCTCATCACGCCGCCTTCGGCAGCCCGTTTTGCGGCGGCTTTTTGCACGGCAGAGTCCAGTTCGGACTGTTTGCAAAGGCCCAGCGCAACCGGGTCGATCGGCTGCATGTTGGCAATGTTCCAGTGGGTCCGCTCGCGGATCGACTGGATCGTCGGCTTGGTGGTGCCTACCAGTTTGGCGATCTGACCATCGGAGAGTTCCGGGTGGAACTTCACCAGCCACAGGATCGAGTTCGGACGGTCCTGACGCTTGGACAGCGGCGTGTAGCGCGGTCCGCGGCGTTTTTCCTCGCCAGCAGCGGCCGGGTTGAACTTGAGCTTCAGCTTGTGCAGCGGATTGGCCTCGGCCTTGTCGATCTCATCCTGCGTCAGCTGGTTGTTTGCAACCGGATCAAAGCCTTTGACGCCGGCGGCGACGTCACCGTCGGCAATGCCCTGGATCTCCAGCTCGTGCATGCCAACGAAATCGGCGATCTGCTTGAAGCTGATCGTGGTATTGTCCACCAGCCACACGGCGGTCGCTTTGGTCATCAACGGTTTTGCCATGCGCTTATCTCCTTAAAACACGTTTGCCCCACGAACATCTACGTACATCTTTCCCGTCGCCTGAATTAGGCTGCCCCGAGGTCTGGGGCGGGTTTCCGTTGTCGGGGAACTTCAGTCCTATATAGTCGCCTTGTTTTCATAAGGAAAGAGGCGATGCGCAGGTTCTTGCTGGCAATTGCAACCGTGATTTCCGGGCTGGCGTCGCTGCCCGGTTACGCCGACAGCGACCGGTCGCGGGAGGTCGCGGGCGAATTCGATTACTACGTCCTCAGCCTCAGCTGGTCACCGAACTGGTGCGCCATCGAAGGCGATGCCAGGGGATCGGATCAATGCGACAGCCGCCATGATCACGGCTGGACCCTGCATGGGCTGTGGCCGCAGTATCACCGGGGCTGGCCGGATTTCTGCAACACCGCCGAGGCCCCGCCAAGCCGCCGCCAGACCGCCGAGATGGCCGATATCATGGGGTCTCCGGGCCTGGCTTGGCATCAATGGAAGAAACACGGCAGCTGTTCCGGCCTGTCCCCCGCGCAGTATTTTTCCCTCTCGCGCGAGGCTTATGGACAGATCACCCGTCCGGCCATCTTCCGCAAGCTGGACAAACTGGTGAAACTGCCCGCATCGCTGGTCGAGGAAGCCTTTCTGAAGGAAAATCCACAGCTGAGCCGGGACAGCCTGACCATCACCTGCCGCGATGGTCACATCCAAGAGGCCCGCATCTGCCTATCGCGCAGCCTTGATCCTGTGCCCTGCGGCCCGGACGTGATCCGCGACTGCACTCTGAAGGATGCACTATTCGCCCCGGTGCGCTGAACCTAATGGAGGCCTGGCTTCCTCCACCATCTCCTCAAACTCCCCCTGCCCCACTGCCCGACAGGCGGCTTGACCGCGAAAAGAGGAGGCAGGCGCCACTGGGCAGCTTTCCCTCACGCGACATTGATTGGCTTGTGCAGCGCATTTTGGCCGATTTTGTGCTAGTATTGTTCCACGTGCCGCGCACGGCCCTGCCTAAACGGCACTTCCATTTAAATCCGCGAGGAGGAAGAGGAGGAACAAGCGCATGGCAAAGACAATCGGTAATCCGCTCAGTTGGCTCTTGCAGGGGGCAGAAACCACCGGACAGCATTTCGGCAAGACGGTGGGAGAAATGGGCAGCAGCGACGTCACGGAGCTGCCTCAGGCGCGCAGGCTTTCGATGGACGACCTCATCCATTCACTGGCCGCAGGTCTTGAAGATTTTGCCGCCTGCCGCAGCGATGCGATGTTCCTGGTGCTGTTCTACCCGGTGATTGGCCTCGCGTTGATCGTGATGAGCCTGTCGATGAACCTGCTGCCACTGATCGTGCCAATGATCATGGGGTTTGCGATCCTCGGGCCTGTTGCGGCGGTCGGGCTGTATGAAATGTCCTCGCGCCGCGAAGCCGGGTTTAAGCCGCGCTGGATGGATGCCTTTGGCGTTATCCGCTCGCCTGCCTTCGGCGCCATTCTGGTGCTGGGTTTTTATCTGGCAGCACTGTTCATCATCTGGCTGGTCGCTGCGGACATGATCTATATCCGCACCCTGGGACCAGAGCCGCCGACCTCGATGCTCGGCTTCGCCACCGCCGTAGTGACCACCCGCGAAGGCTGGATCATGGCAATTGCAGGCGGCGCGTTAGGGGCCGTCTTTGCCTTTGCCGCGCTGGCGATGAGCCTGGTCTCTTTCCCGCTGCTGCTGGACCGCCACGTGGGCCTGCCGGTGGCGGTGGCCACCTCAATCAACGTGCTGCGCAAGAACCCGGTGATTTGCATTACCTGGGGCGTGATCGTCGGCAGCATGCTGGTAATCGCTGCGATCCCGTTCCTGGCCGGGTTGATCATCGTGGTGCCGGTGCTGGGGCACGCTACCTGGCATCTGTACCGGCGCGCGGTGAAATAGAGCGAAGCACACAGAAAAAGGGCCGACGCAACTGTCGGCCCTTCTTGCGTGCAGGTAAGCGGCCTTAGCCCACCTTCAGAACGATCTTGCCAATATGGCCGGAACTTTCCATCCGCGCGTGTGCGGCTGCTGCCTCCTCCAGCGCAAATTCGCTGTCCATCACCGGCGCCATCTTGCCTGCTTCGACCAGCGGCCAGACCGCCTCGGCCAGATCCTGCGCAATGCGGGCCTTGGCCAGATCGCTCTGCGGGCGCAGGGTCGATCCCGTCACCGTCAGGCGGCGCGCCATGATCTGGGCAAAGTTCAGCTCGGCCTTGGGGCCTGAAAGAAAGGCGATATGTACCAGACGGCCATCATCGGCCAGCGCCCGGATATTGCGGGGAATATAGTCGCCGCCCACCATGTCGAGGATGAGATCGGCGCCGCCCTCAGCGCGAAGAACTTTCACGAAATCCTCGTCGCGGTAATTGATCGCACGCTCGGCCCCCAGATCGAGACAGGCCTGACATTTGGCATCGGACCCGGCGGTGGTGAACACCCGCGCGCCCAAGGCCGAGGCCAGCTGAATCGCTGTCGTTCCGATTCCGGAGGAGCCGCCGTGCACCAGAAAACGTTCGCCCGCCTTCAGCCCTCCCCGGGTAAAGACGTTTGACCAGACCGTGAAACAGGTTTCCGGCAGGCAGGCCGCGCGTTTCAGCGACATGCCCTTGGGAATGGGCAAACAATGGGCGGCCGGTGTGACCACGTATTCGGCATAGCCGCCGCCGGGCAGCAAGCCACAGACCTTGTCCCCCACGGCGTATTCGGTGACGCCCGCACCGATGGCGACCACCTCGCCCGAGGCTTCCAGCCCCGGCAGATCGCTGGCACCGGCAGGCGGATCATAGGCCCCCGCACGCTGCAACGCGTCCGGCCGGTTGACGCCCGCATAGGCGACCTTCAGCAGCAGCTGGCCATGGCCCGGCTGCGGAACGGGCCGGTCTGTCAGCGTCAGAACCTCGGGGCCTCCGGGTTGCGAGATTTCAATCGCGCGCATCGTTTCCGGCAATGTCTCCGTCATGCAAAGATCCTTTCCCTTGCGTGGTGCGTTTTAACGCTTTGAATATCACCTTGGGTGCGGGGCACAAACCCCGGCAGGTGGTTTGCATTGCGCCCGGATGTACTGAAACGGCGAATGGACGTGGCGTTTGATCAGCGGCCAGTCCTACGGCCTGGCAGATCCGTGGGTGTCGACGGGCGCCGGATCTGATCCGCCAGCCAGGACGGGCCGGCCAGAAGGGGCTTCAGCAAAAGATTCTTCTGCAAATCGGCCTTCAGCTTTTCGAACTGCATCACGTTGTCGATGCGCCGATCCAGAAAGTCCCATGTGGCCTGATGGCCCGGGCTGTCGTCCCCCAGCCAGAACAAAACGGTCGAGGAATAAACCCCGGACAACGTGGCCCGTTTGCTGTACCAGTTGATGTCCTCGGAGGTATCGCCCAGCGCGGTCCAGATCGCATCCACCGTGCCCCATATCGCCTTGGCCCCGTCGGCGGCATAGACCGGCAGCGAGAACAGCGTCACGCCCCGGCGCACCGCTTCCTTGTCGTCGGAGGCTTCAAGGCGGAACCGGACGGCGGCGGCGATCTTGTCCCGGAACCGCAACCCCGTCAGATCCGCCGTCTTCAGCCGTTCCAGCATCTGATCATCGCCGCGCCGGTGATAGGCCAGCGCCAGATCCACCGCCCCGCGCGGACACAGGGCGCGTGCCAGAACCGGGTCCATGCCGCAATCCTCGACTGCAGCAGCAAAGGTGGCTTCGGTCCAGCCGTCAAAGGCGACATGAATGAGCGCCGCATCCAGAAGCGCGTCGATCGATCCGGTGTCGGCGGCCGGTTGCTCTGTGGCTGTTTGCTCAGTCATGATGCATCTCCTCGTCAACAAATGCGCCTTTAAGGGCCTGCGTCGCTGCGCGATCTGCCCTTTTGCTCAGTACTAGACAAGTTAGACCGGCTTTGCTATACGGCCACCTCCTGCAAATCCTTGCAACCCAACTTAGAAAGGTGGTGAAAACCACATGCAGGTTAGTGTTCGTGACAACAATGTCGATCAGGCGCTCCGTGCCCTGAAGAAAAAGCTGCAGCGCGAAGGCGTGTTCCGCGAAATGAAGCTCAAGCAACATTTCGAGAAGCCCTCCGAGAAAAAAGCGCGCGAGAAAGCTGAAGCGATTCGTCGTGCCCGTAAACTGGCACGTAAGAAAGCACAGCGCGAAGGTCTCCTCTAAGATCTTCCTCCGGTTTTTTCTGGACGCTTTTGACGACCCCCGTGGCCCGCCCCGGGGGTTTGTCGTTTCTAAGATACATATTTTACGGCGGAATATCGGTTCTGCGGCTAAATAGTTAAACTTATACGTGTATTAAGAGTCCGTCCTTGCTATCAATAGTAGCAGGGCACCGAAACCTCACGTTTCCCAAGGCGGACGGCCCTGTTGCCGAAGTTGGAACGGTCGGCATTTCCCGGAGGAGGCACATCGCTCCCCCCCAAACCTGGCGATAGCCTTGCTCCCTGCACCAAGGCGTCTGCCCCTCCGGGTGACTTCCTCTTGAGCCCCTTATTGGTCTGATCTGCGCGTGCCTCCCGGCGCTCTCCGCACTTACCGGCTCCTGTCCCCTTTGGCCCAGGTCACCGGCATTTCAAGCGGACCGCGGAAGGCCCATCCGCCGAACCGTGCCTCCCCCGCAAGGGATAGATCCGGCAGCCGCTCAAACAGCATCGGTAGCGCCGCTTCGGCGATCAACGCCCGTGATATCCAGGCCCCGGCGCAAAAATGTGGACCGGCGCCAAATGAAATGGCCGCGCTGATATCCTGATGGATGTCAAAGGCATCGGGGCGCGCAAACACCTGCTCGTCCCGGTTCCCAGAACCGAACATCAGAAACACCCGGTCCTCAGGCTTCAGCGCCACCTCGTGCAGGACATAAGGCTGCGCCACCCGGCGCGGTGACATGCCAATGGGGGACATCCAGCGGGCATATTCCTCGAACGCCTGCAGCCAGCTGGCACGGCCGACGCGGACATCTTCCAGTTGCTCCGGATGGCGCAGCAAGGCCCAGACGGTCCCGGCGATCGCATCGCGTGGCTCGTTCTGCCCGCCCGAGATCGCCAGCTTGATATTGGCCCTGATCTGATCCTCCGGCAGGCCCGCAGCCTGCTGAACCCGCAACAGGGAATAGTCATCCGCGCCAGAATCACTCCGCCACATCTCGGTAATGTGCTGGTCGATCAGCCGGGTGCTGTCATTGCAGCGCGCCTCAACCTCCGGATCACCTGCATAATTGGCACAGCCATCGATCATGCCCTGGCTCACCGCGTCCATCTCTTCGGCGCGCATGCGGGTCAGACCGGTGACTGCCTTCAGCGCCTCTGCCGAGACTGGCATGGCGAAGTCACGCACCAGATCGCACGCCCCCCGGGGTGCCAGGTCGTCAAGTATCCGCGCCGTCGCGGAACGGAACTGCGCCAGCCAATGCTGTTTCACCGTCTTGGGAGAGACCGCCGGAAAGATCGCCTTGCGCTCTCCCATATGGGCGGCGCCGTCCTTGCGCATCATGTTTTGCCCCATCAGTTGGGTCATCAGCCCCTCAGGCTGGTCCGAGGAAAACACCTCGATCCGCTTTTCCTCCCGGAAAATATCGTCACGGCGGGTGATCAGAACCGCGTCCAGCTGCGGCACATAGACCACCGGCGCCTCGGCGCGCATACGGGCCAGATCCGGATAGGGATCCCGCCAGAACGCCTGCGGATCGATATCATAAACTGGCCTTTCCATCACTGCCCCTCCCCCCAATTGTCAGCTTCAGGGAAGACTGCGTGGCAACTGTTGTCTTGTCAACTCGCCTGACCTAAGCTGCCTGGATGAGCGATTTACCCGACGATCTGTTCCTTATCCTGCCGGATGGCAGTGAGGACAGCCCCGCCGCCCCGACACTGGACTACAGCCGCAACCCGGTGGTCACGGTGACATTCGCAGGCAACCGGCTGACCCGGAACGCTGCGCGCGCCTACCAAAAGGAATTCGGAATCGGTGTCATGGACTGGCGCATGCTGGTCATGCTGACGCGCGATCCGGGCTGCTCCGTCGGTCAGGCTGCGAACCTCACCGGTATCGACAAGGCCGCCGTCAGCCGCGCACTGCAACGCATGGAAAAGACCGGTCTCGTCCGGGCCGAGGTACGGGGCGGAGATGAGCGGCGCAAATCCTGGTTCCTGACCGAGGCGGGGCATGCCCTGCACGCCCAGATGTTGCCGCGCGCGCTGGAGCGGCAGCGCGACCTGCTCAAAGGTTTCTCCCCCGAGGAGCTCACCGCCTTCACCGGGTATCTGCAACGGTTTCTCGACAATATGGCAGATCAGGCGGACACGCCCGAATAAAGATCACAACGGCCTTGAGGCAGGCAGCCTGAGACAAGCGCACGCCGCGCCCCGGCGCGGCGCCGGGCCCAACGGCGGTAGCGCAGTCCGCAGGCTGTGCCAGAACCGGCGGGGGAACCCGCCCTCGCTCTTTACACAGAGGTCGCTCAGTAGATCTTTGGCACGTACAGCTCGTCCGGCAGAACCCTGCGTTCATAGTCGGGATTATATTCCCGGTCCGGCAGCGACACCTTCTCCTGCGGCACCTCTTCATAGGGCACTTTGGTCAGCAGGTGCTCGATGCAGTTCAGACGCTCGCGCTTCTTGTCGTTGCCTTCGACGATATACCAGGGCGCTTCGGGGATATTGGTGCGTTCGAACATATCCTCCTTGGCCTTGGTGTATTGCTCCCAGCGGATACGGCTTTCCAGATCCATCGGCGACAGCTTCCACTGCTTCATCGGATCATGGATCCGCATCATGAACCGCAGCTGCTGTTCCTCATCCGTAATCGAGAACCAGTATTTCAGCAGGATGATCCCCGACCGCACCAGCATCCGTTCAAATTCTGGAACGTCCTGAAAGAACTGTTCGACCTGATCCTCACTGGCAAAGCCCATCACCCGTTCAACCCCGGCGCGGTTGTACCAGGACCGGTCAAACAGCACGATTTCCCCCGCAGCCGGCAGATGCGGCACGTAGCGCTGAAAATACCACTGACTCTGCTCTCGGCGCGAGGGCGCGGGCAGAGCCACGACGCGGGCAACACGCGGGTTCAGACGCTGGGTGATCCGCTTGATCACACCGCCCTTGCCAGCGCTATCGCGCCCTTCGAACAGGATGCACACCTTGGCGCCGCTGTGCTGCACCCAATCCTGAAGCCGGATCAATTCCGCCTGCAGGCGCAACAGATTTCTGAAGTAGACCTTGCGATCCAGCATTTCGGGATGCTGCGAGCGGTAGATCTTGCGCAGCTCCATCGACAGCATGGGCTCGGCAAATTCAATCTCGAAATCCTCGTCCAGCGTGTCCTGAAGCTCGGCATCCAGCCAGTCAAATGAATCAGGGGTTGTATCGCTGGTCACGGCGCGGCTCCTTGTTGTTACTCGTCTGTTTCGGCCGCTCTAACGCACGGATGTGATTGTTTGATGTCACAACAGCACCCGCTGTCCGAATGGCCTGAAAAAGGCAGTTCCGGTCCGGCCTGACCGGAACTGTCACAAAGGGCGTTAATTCGCCCGGGTCAAAGGCAAACGAAAATCCCGACCGGGTGCAAGCGCAAAAGCACCGGCTTCCGGCTTTCTGCCAAATTCAGCCGCGCGCAGCTGCAAGGATCATGTCAGATGCCTTTTCCGCGATCATGATTGTCGGCGCATTGGTGTTGCCGCTGGTGATCGTGGGCATCACGCTGGCATCCACCACCCGCAGCCCCGATACTCCGCGCAAGCGCAGTTCGGGGTCCAGCGGCGCGCGTTCGTCGCTGCCCATATGCACGGTGCAGGTGGGGTGGAAGATCGTGGTGCCGATATCCCCTGCCGCCTGCATCAGATCGGCCTCGCTATCCGATGCGATCCCCGGCTTGATCTCCTCGGGGCTGTATGCCTGCATCTTGGCCTGCCCCATGATCGCCCGCGCCTGCCGGATCGCCGCCACGGCCACCTGACGGTCGCCTTCAGTCGACAGGTAGTTCGGCTGGATACTCGGCGCGGCCATCGGATCGGCCGAGGCGATCTCGACCCGGCCCCGGCTTTCGGGGCGCAGGTTGCAGACGCTGGCAGTCAGCCCCGGGAAATTATGCAGAGGCTTGCCGAACGCCTCCAGCGTCAGCGGCTGCACGTGATACTCCAGATCGGGCGTTTCCAGATCCGGGCGTGAGCGGGAGAAGGCGCCCAGCTGGCTTGGCGCCATCGACATCGGACCAGAGCGTTTCAGCGCGTATTCCAGACCGATTTTGGCCTTGCCGATCACGGAATTCGCCAGCGTGTTGAGCGTATGCGCCCCCTCCAGCCGCCAGGCGCAGCGCAGTTGCAAATGGTCCTGCAGATTTGCACCGACCTGCGGCATGTCCCGCAGAACCTCGATCCCGTGCTGCTGCAGCAAGGCGCCCGGCCCCAGCCCGGACAGCTGCAGGATCTGTGGGCTGTTGATCGCCCCTGCTGACAAGATCACCTCGGCGGCGGCATGGGCGACATGCACCTCGCCGCCCTTTTGATACTCGACGCCCGTCGCGCGGCCCTCTTCGATCAGGATGCGGCGGGTATGAGCCTGGGTTTCCACCTTCAGCCCCTGCCCTGTCGCCGTACGCAGGAATGCCTTGGCGGTGTTCATCCGCCAGCCCGCACGCTGATTGACCCGGAAATAGCCGACGCCTTCGTTGTTGCCGGTGTTGAAATCCGTGACTTTGGGCAGGCCCCAGGCCGCGGCGGCCTCCATCCAGTCATCCAGCACATTCCAATGCAGCCGCTGGTTCTCGACCCGCCATTCGCCGCCCGCGCCATGCATCTCGGATGGGCCTTCGACGTAATCCTCGGATTTCTTGAAATAGGGCAGCACATCGTCCCAGCCCCAGCCCGCGAGGCCGCGCTGGCGCCAACCATCATAATCCGCTGCCTGCCCACGCAGATACAGCATGCCGTTGATGGACGAGCAGCCTCCCAGCACCTTGCCGCGCGGATAGATCAGCGCCCGACCATTCAGCCCCGGGTCGGCCTCTGTGCGATACATCCAGTCGGTGCGCGGGTTGTTGATGCAGTAGAGATATCCCATCGGGATATGCACCCAGTGATAATTGTCACGGCCGCCCGCCTCCAGCAGCAACACCTGCTTGCCCGCCTCGCTCAGCCGCTTGGCCAGAACACAGCCGGCACTCCCGGCGCCCACAATTATGTAGTCGAACTGCATGATCTGCTCCCCCGTCTTTCCCTCGTCCTCCTGTTGAACCAGAAGCAGGACCGAAATGTAAGACAAATAAGCCCTCTACGCGCCGATCTGCATTCAAAGCACACAACTGTCCGGCCAAAACAGCCAAGCAAGAGGCCCTCCCGCGCCCGCAGGGGCGCCGCCTGCGTCCGCACCCCTTGGCAGCCTTGCGTGGCAGCGCGCCCGCGGGCTGCCACGCCCAACGGGAGGAGGTCTTTTTCATAAAGCCGCCGACGGGCGGGAGCGCGACGAAGAGAAAGCTCAGACGGGCAGCGCCGTTGTCTTGAACACCGTGCGCAGCGCGAAACTCGATTGCATCTGCGCCACCCCCGGAAGCCGTGTCAGATGCTGGCGATGTATGCGGGCAAAATCATCGGTATTTTCGGCCACGACCTTCAGGATGTAATCCGCCGATCCCGCCATCAGGTGGCACTCCAGCACATCCGGGATCCGCGCCACCGCACGTTCAAAAGCATCCAACAGTTCATCCGCCTGCCCCTGCAGGGTGATCTCCACGAAGACGGTTGTCGGAACGCTCAGCTTGCGGGCGTCCAGCAGGGCGACGTAGTCCTTGATATAGCCCTCAGCCTCCAGCCGCTGCACCCGGCGATGGCAGGCAGATGCGGAAAGGTTCACCCGCTCGCTCAGATCCGCGTTGGAAATACGGCCCTGCCGTTGGAGGACCTCCAGAATACGACGATCCGTCGAATCAAGAGACATAATTGCGCAGTACCTTGCTCATATTCCGCATCTATTCGAATTTTCTTCGATCCGCATCTTTTTATTTCGCCCAAAAAAGCAGCACATTTCCCAACAACGGATCTAGGGTTTTAGTATAGCAGGGAGGAAGCTACATGAAAATCGGATGCCCGACTGAAATCAAACCGCAGGAATTTCGCGTCGGCATGACCCCCGACGCGGCCCACGAAGCCATCGCACATGGCCATGACGTTTTCATCCAGACCGGCGCCGGGGCCGGTGCCGGATACACCGATGCCGACTATGCCGCCGCCGGTGCGACGCTGCTGGAGACGGCCGAAGAGATTTTTGCCACCGCAGACATGATCGTCAAGGTCAAGGAACCGCAAGCCGGTGAGCGCAAGATGCTGCGCGAAGGGCAGTTGCTATTCACCTACCTGCACCTGGCCCCCGATCCCGAACAGACCCGCGACCTCCTCGCCTCAGGCTGCACCGCGATTGCTTATGAAACCGTCACCGACAGCTTTGGCGGCCTGCCGCTGCTGGCGCCGATGTCCGAAGTGGCCGGACGGCTGGCACCGCAGGTCGGCGCCTGGACCCTGCAAAAGGCAAACGGCGGCCGCGGCGTCCTGATGGGCGGCGTACCCGGCGTCCCTCCGGCAAAGGTGGTGGTGATCGGCGGCGGTGTGGTCGGCACCCATGCGGCCCGCATCGCCTCGGGCATGGGCGGCGATGTCACCGTTCTGGACCGCTCCCTGCATCGCCTGAAATACCTCGATGATGTATTTGGCCGAGACTTCCGCACCCGCTATTCCACCGCTGCCGCCACCGCCGAACTCGTCCGCGAGGCCGATCTGGTTGTTGGCGCAGTGCTGGTGCCCGGCGCAGCGGCACCGAAACTGGTCTCCCGCGCGCAACTCAGCGAGATGAAACCGGGCGCGGTCCTGGTCGATGTCGCGATCGATCAGGGGGGCTGTTTCGAAACCTCGAAAGCCACCACCCACGCCGACCCGATCTACGAGGTCGATGGCGTGATGCATTACTGCGTAGCGAACATGCCAGGCGCCGTTGCCCACACCTCGACCCAGGCTCTGGGCAATGCAACCCTCCCCTTCCTGCTGGCATTGGCGGACAAAGGCTGGAAACAGGCCTGCGCCGATGATCCGCATCTTCTGAACGGGCTGAACGTCCATGCGGGCCAGTTGACCTACTATGCCGTCGGCAAGGCGCTGGGGATCGATGTCGTTTCCCCAGCACTTGCGATCAAATCCTGAGTTCCGGTCGGCGAACCTGACTGATCATTACGGATCACCCTGCCATATCCCCCCCCGCCAGCGCCTACGCACTGGCGGGGATTTTTATCTTCCGGAAATCTGCCACCACCAGCCGGGCGGCCCGGCGCAAGGTCGCTAAATGCAAACGCGGCCAAGAAATTCCCTGTCAATTCAAACAATCTTGATAGTAACAATAAGGTTGAGTCGGAGAATCCGACGTCGACCAAAGCAGGTCCGCGCCGGATGACAGGATTGAAAGAGGACCTATTGGTATGGAAGAGATGATTGAACAGGCCGGAGCCCTCTGGCCGCTGGCACTGAGCGCTGCCAAGGCGCTTGTTGTTCTTATCCTTGGCTGGGTGGCAGCGGGAATGATCAGCAACATGGTGCGCCGCCGCATCAACAAGACCCCTCAGATCGATCCGACGCTAGGCAATTTTGCCGCCAGCATGATCCGTTGGGCGCTGCTGGCTGTGGTGCTGGTTGCGGTTCTCGGGATCTTCGGCATAGAGGCCACCAGTCTTGTCGCCATGCTGGGCGCTGCCACGCTGGCCATCGGTCTGGCCCTACAAGGCACGCTGAGCGATCTGGCAGCCGGTTTCATGCTGGTCCTGTTCCGCCCCTACAAGCTGGGTCAATACGTCGACATCGGCGGCACCGCCGGGACGGTGAAGGATCTGAACCTTTTTGTGACCGAACTGGCCACTGCGGATAACGTACAGATCATCATCCCTAATGGTCAGGCTTGGGGATCGATCATCACCAACTTCTCGGCCCATGACACCCGCCGGGTAGATCTGGTCTTTGGCATCGATTATGGCGACAGCGCCGACAAGGCCAAGGCGATCATCCTGCAACAGGCTGCCGCCGATGCACGGGTCATGGCAGATCCCGAACCCTGGGTTCGCGTGACCAACCTTGGTGACAGCTCGGTCGATCTGACCGCGCGCCTGTGGTGCAAGGCATCGGATTACTGGGAGCTGAAATTCGCCATGACACAGGCGGTGAAGGAAGCCTTTGACGCCGAAGGCATTTCGATCCCCTACCCGCACAGCGTGGAAATCCAGAAAAAGGAGGGGTAAGCCTCCCGCCCGTTATCGGGTCTTGCAACCCTCTGCCCGTTGGGCCTGGCGCCCCGCCTTTGGCGGGGCGTTGTTGTTTCCAGGCCCCCTGTGCGCCCAATCGCAGACGCCGATGAAGGCAGCCGCGCCGCAGATCAGCTGCCGGAACCCCGGACCATCACGACGGTGGGATCGCCCCGATATACCGCCGCCTCTTCGCGCATCTCGTAGCCCAGTTTCCGGGCAACGTTCTGTGACACCAGATGCTCCGGGTCGAACAGGCAGACCGTTTCCGACCAGTCCATGCAGCGATCCGCCCAGTCATGGATAGAGCGCACCGCCTCGGTCGCGATGCCGCGGCCATGGGCATGGGCTGCCAGCACCCAGCCGGCCTCGGGCACTCCGTTCAGCGGCGGAACGATGCCCCGTTTGAAGTCGGAAAACCCGACCTCTCCCAGGAACCGGCCATCGGTGCGATCCGTGACCGCCCAATAGCCAAAGCCCATCGCCTGCCAGTGCCCCATGTTCCGCAAGAGCCGCGCCCACGAGGCTTCTGGGTCAGAGGGAACGCCGCCGATGTATTTCACCACCTCGGGATCACCCCAAAGCGCGGCCACATCGGGGAAATCCTCAGTCCGGTGCGGACGCAGGATTAGCCGGTCGGTTTCAAGGATGACCTCGCTCACCCGGGCAGCTTGCCCGTCAGCACATAGGTCAGGATTTCCACCACCTGCCGCGGCTCTTCAGCCACCGCCAGCGCGGCGGCGTGCACTTCTTTCAGCGCGTGCTGATGGTCCGGCTGGCTCAGCACGATGATCGATTTGCCCAGCGCCGCCGCATAGCCTGCGTCAAAGGCGGCATTCCACTGCTTGTACTTGTCGCCAAAGCGCACGACGACCACATCGGCATCCTCGATCCCCTTGCGGGTACGGATCGCGTTGACCATGGCCCCTTTGTGATCGTGCCAGTATTTGTTCTCTTCGGCGCCCAAAATGGCCACACCGCAATCATCGCTGGCCCCGTGGTCAGTGACCGGGCTGTTGAAAGCCACGTCCAGATCCGCCGCGCCAGTCACGATCTGCTCGCGCCAGTCCGTGTGGATTTCACCCGAAAGATATACATTCAAAGTCATCGCACCCTCCATTCGCTGTTCCGCCATGCTTAGACCGGATCGCCCGAACGGACCAGCCCCGCCCCCAACAGATCACTTGCGGCGTGCAACCAGAAACCGGTTGGGCGGATCGGCCGGGTAGTTTCCGGTCTCGATGATCTCGAAACCCGCAGCCTCCAGCCGTGCCTGCCAATCGGCCACTGACAGGAAATGCACCACCGAGGGCGGCGCCTTGCCGACAAGCCGCATCACCGGAATCGCGACTCGCATCATCAAACGCTGTACCGCGCTTTTGCTATCGGCCAGGCAGGGCGTTTTCGAGATGAAGGTGCCACCAGGGCGAATGGTCCGGTAGATATGCGCCAAGGCGCCATCCAGATCGCCTATCAGGTGGAACAGGTTGAATGCCATCACCGCGTCAAAGGGTCCCACGGGTGCATTTGCGATGTCAGAGACGACGAACCGCAGATTGGTGAAGCCTGCCTCATCCTTCTTGCGCTGCGCGATGGCGATCATGGAAGGCGCCAGATCGGTGGCAGTATAACAGGCGACCGCCTTCCTGAGGCGCAGCGCGGTGGTTCCGGTGCCGCAGCCCAGTTCCAGAACCCGGTCGCCCGGATTCAGATAGGCCTGAGTGCGTTCCAGCGTATAGTCATAAGCGGCCGGATCCCGGATCTGACTGCGGGCATATTTTTCGGCAATTCCGTCCCAGAACTGAATTGAGGTCTGCATGGTTTTGTCTCCTTTGCGAGGAAACTACGAGAAAGCCATACATGCAGGAATTGCCGAAATATGCAGGCACGATATACGGTAATGTATGACCAGCACCCCAAACGCCTTCGACTGGAACCACATCCGCGCCTTTCTCGCCACCGCCGAGACGGGGTCTCTCTCTGCGGCGGCCCGGCGTCTGAACCTAACGCAACCCACGCTGAGCCGTCAGGTGGCTGCGCTGGAGGAAAGCCTTGGACTGATGCTGTTCGAACGGATTGGCAAATCTCTGCAGCTGACGCAAGCCGGGATCGAGCTTCTGGAACATACCCGCCCCATGGGTCTGGCCGCTGACCGGATCGCCCTTGCAGCGCTGGGACAATCGGAATCCATCACGGGCACCGTCCGCATTACCGCCAGCGATGTTTATTCTGCTTACCTGCTGCCGGATGTGCTGCGACGGTTGCGCCAGTTGGCGCCGGATCTTCACATCGACATCATCGCCTCCAACGACATCCGCGATCTGATGCGGCGCGAGGCGGATGTCGCCATCCGCCACGTGCGCCCCGAGCAGCCCGAGCTGATCGCCCGTCTTATCAACGAGGAAACCGCCCGCTTTTATGCCGCGCCGCAATATCTGGCAAAGGCCGGGCGGCCCGAAGACCTCCGGGATCTGAGCAGCCATGACTTCATCAGCTTCGGCGATGCCGAAGGAATGGTTGGTCATCTCACGCCCTTGGGGATCCCCCTGACAAAGCACAATTTTCGCTATGAATCGCAAAGCGGGCTGGTCGCATGGGAACTGGTCAAACGGGGATTTGGCATCGCCCCCATGTCAGATCGCATCGCCCGGCAAACGCCCGAGGTCGAGCAGATCCTGCCGCAGATGGAGCCAATTCGGTTCCCCGTCTGGCTGACCACCCACCGGGAGCTGCACACCAGCCGCAAGATCCGCCTGGTGTTCGATCTGCTGGCAGAGCATTTTTTCCAAAAATAAGGCCGCACCCGGATCGGGCACGGCCTGAAATTCCAACCATTCCGCTCAGCAGATCAGCCCCGCAGAATGCCTCCGGTGGCCTTGCTCACCTTGGCAATGATCTTCTCGCTCACCGCTTCGATGTCCTTTTCCTTCAGCGTCTTGTCGGTCGGCTGCAGACGTACGGTGATGGCCAGGGATTTCTTACCCTCGCCCAGGCTGCCACCGATGAATTCATCAAAGACGCGCACGTCCTCGATCAGCGCCTTGTCGGCACCGGCAGCGGCATTGACCAGGGTCAGCGCCTCGACGCTCTCATCCAGCACAAAGGCAAAGTCACGCTCGACCGCCTGCAGGTCGCTGATGTCCAGCGCCGCGCGGGTGGCACCGGATTTACGCGGCAGCGGCACCTCGTCCGGCCAGATGGTAAAGGCCACGGCAGGTCCTTTGACGCCCATTTCGCTCAGCGCCTTGGGGTGCAGCTCACCGAAGACGCCCAGCACCTTTTTCGGGCCGAGGCAGATCTTGCCGTGACGGCCCGGATGCCACCAGGCGTCGCCGCCCCGCAGCACCTGCACCTTGGCCGGCGCGCCGATAGCGGCCAGAACCGCCTCGACGTCGGCCTTTGCATCAAAGGTATCGACCGGGCGCGCCGCGCCATGCACATCCTTGGGGCCAGTGCGGCCGACCAAGAGACCCGAGATCTGTTCGCGCTGCTCGCCCGGCTCGCCGCCGTGGAACACAGGACCAGCTTCGAACAAGGCGAGATCCATATAGCCCCGCGCCTGATTGCGCGCGGCGGCCTGCATCAGACCGGCCAGCAGATCCGGCCGCATATGGGACATTTCCGAGGAAATCGGATTGGCCAGCATGGTCGCATCATCGCCACCGCCAAACAGCGTGGCCGAGGCCTTGTCGATGAAGGTGTAGCTGACGATTTCATTGTAACCGAGGCTGGCCGCCGTGCGGCGTGCCATCTGCTGTCGGCGCTGCTGCGGCGTCATCACCGGCTTGGGGATACCCGGCGTCAGGCGCGCCAGCGGCTTGCCCTGCAGCTTGGTCAGCGAAGCGATACGCGCGACCTCTTCCACCAGATCCGCCTCACCCTGCACGTCGGGGCGCCAGCTGGGCACATGGGCCAGGTTTCCCTCCAGCCGGAAGCCAAGGCGGGTCAGGGTCTGACGCTGATCGCTTTCGGGGATGTCCATACCGACCAGCGACTGCACCCGCTCCGGATCCAGCTTGTAAGCGCGCGAATGATCCGGCACATCACCTGCGATCACCACTTCGGACGGCTCGCCGCCACACAAATCAAGGATCATCTGAGTGGCACGGTGCAGCCCTTCGAGGGTGAATTCCGGGTCAACGCCACGCTCAAAGCGATAGCGCGCGTCCGAATTGATCTTGAGCGCACGGCCTGTGGTCGCGATCTGCACATGATCCCAGAAGGCACTTTCGAGGAATACATCAACCGTCTCGTCGGTACAGCCGGTCTCCTCACCGCCCATGATACCGGCGATGCTTTCGGGGCCATTTTCATCGGAAATCACCATCTGGCCTGCGCCAAGGGTGTATTCCTTTTCATCCAGCGCCAGCAGCGTCTCGCCGCCCTTGGCGCGATGCACCCGCAGATCGCCCTGCACCTTGGCCACGTCAAAGACGTGCAGCGGACGGTTCTGATCGAAGGTGAAGAAGTTGGTGATATCCACCAGCGCCGAAATCGGGCGCAGACCGATGGCTGTCAGCCGGTCCTGCAGCCACTGCGGGCTGGGGCCGTTCTTGACGCCCTTGATTACCCGGCCAGTGAACAGCGGACAACCATCCAGCGTGTCTTCGTCGATGGTCACCTTGACCGGGCTTTCGAAGTCACCCGGGACCGCCTCGTAGTCGTGGGTTTTCAGCGTGCCGATCCCGCGCGCCGCCAGATCGCGGGCAATGCCAAAGATACCCAGCGCATCGGGGCGGTTCGGAGTAATGGCGATCTCGATCACCGGATCAACCTTGGCCGGATCGTTCTCTGCCAGCCAGTCAATGAACCGGTCGCCGACCGCACCCGAGGGCAGCTCGATGATGCCGTCGTGTTCATCGGACAGTTCCAGCTCCCGCTCGGAGGCCATCATGCCGAAGGATTCGACGCCGCGGATCTTGCCAACGCCGATGGTGATATCCAGACCCGGCACATACATGCCCGGTTTGCAGACCACCACGGTGATGCCCTCCCGGGCATTTGGCGCGCCGCAGATGATCTGCATCTCACCTTCGTCGGTGTCCACCTTGCAGACACGCAGTTTATCCGCATCAGGATGCTTCTCCGCGTGTTTCACATAGCCCAGGGTAAAATCCTTGAGCCGGTCGGCGGGGTTCGAGACCTCTTCGACTTCCAGTCCCAGGTCGGTCAGGGCCTCGGTGATCTCCGCAACGGAGGCATCGGTATCAAGGTGGTCTTTCAGCCAGGAGAGAGTGAATTTCATATCTCAGCGCCCTTTTGGCAAATCGGTTGACTGGCGGCCCGGCACTCCATTTCTGGCAGCGCGCCCGGCCCGGGGTGGGTGCGGAACGCGCCCGCCCATGGGGCGGGTCGGGCGCGTCGCAGGGCCAAGGCCCTGCGGTTCAAGCGTTATCGGCTCAACCCGCCATGCAGTGTTGGAACGTCCAGGCAGCTGAAGCCATAATGGCGCAGCCAGCGCAGATCGCTGTCAAAGAAGGCACGCAGATCGGGGATGCCGTATTTCAGCATCGCCAGACGGTCGATACCGATGCCAAAGGCAAAGCCCTGGTAGACCTCGGGGTCAATGCCACCGGCGGCAATCACCTTGGGGTGGACCATGCCGGAACCAAGGATCTCCATCCAGTCGTCGCCCTCGCCGATCTTCAGCTGGCCATTATCCCAGGAGCAGCGGATATCCACCTCGGCCGAAGGCTCGGTGAAGGGGAAGTGGGAGGCGCGGAAGCGCAGCTCCACATCGTCCACTTCGAAGAAGGATTTGACGAATTCCTCCAGCACCCACTTGAGGTTCGCCATCGAGATGTCCTTGTCGAGCGCCAGGCCTTCGACTTGGTGGAACATCGGCGTGTGGGTCTGGTCGTAGTCGGCGCGGTAGACACCGCCCGGGCAGATGACGCGCAGCGGGGCGCCCATCTTCTCCATCGACTGGATCTGTACGGGCGAGGTGTGCGTGCGCAGCACGTGCGGCGGGCGGTCATCGCCTTCGGCCCGATGCATGTAGAAAGTATCCATCTCGGCGCGGGCCGGGTGATGGCCAGGAATGTTCAGCGCATCGAAGTTGTACCAGTCGGTTTCAACACGCGAGCCTTCGGCGACCGAGAAGCCAAGTTCGGCAAAGATCGCAGTCAGCTCTTCGCTGGCCTGGCTGATCGGGTGCAGGCTGCCGCGGCGCTGCGGGCGCGTGGGCAGGGTCACATCCAGCCACTCAGTGCGCAGACGCTCGTCCAGCGCGGCATCGGCCAGCGCGGCCTTCTTGGCGGCCAGCGCAGAGTTGATTTCATCCTTGAGTGCGTTGAGCGCCGGGCCCACGGTCTGGCGCTCCTCAGGCGTCATCTTGCCCAATTCCCGCATCTTCAGGGCCACCTCGCCCTTTTTCCCGACGGCGGCGAGGCGGATTGCCTCCAGCGCGTCCTCGTCGTGGGCATCGGCGATCTGCCCCAGATATTTTGCCTTAAGATCGTCCATGACGGTCCCCTGAATTTTGCTTGGCTCGTGCTACCACAGCAGCCGCTGAAAGCAAGGCCCGACGGACCAGCCTTCCCCAGCTTAGGGATCCGTTTCCTTGGCCAAAGCGCAAAAAAGCCGCCCCTGAGGGGCGGCTTTCTTAAATCTCAGCGTGGAACGCTTCAGGCTGCCAGTGCGGACTGTGCCTGCTTGACGATCGCACCGAAGGCTTCGGGCTCGTGCACGGCCAGATCGGCCAGGACCTTACGGTCAACTTCGATACCGGCCAGGTTCAGACCGTTGATGAAGCGCGAGTATGTCAGCGATTCGTCGTGGCTGCGGACGGCAGCGTTGATACGCTGGATCCACAGGGCGCGGAAGTTACGCTTGCGCGCCTTACGGTCACGGGTTGCGTACTGGTTTGCCTTGTCGACGGCCTGACGGGCGACCTTGAAGGTATTCTTGCGGCGGCCATAGTAACCTTTGGCTGCCTTGATGACCTTCTTGTGACGGGCGTGAGTTGTGGTACCACCTTTAACGCGGGACATGTGTCAAATCTCCTCTTAGCGGTCGTAGGGCATGAAGCCCTTGACGATCTTGGCGTCGGGGGCGGACAGGGTCGTGGTGCCGCGGGCATCACGGATGAATTTCTTGTGACGTTTGATCATGCCGTGGCGCTTGCCGGCCTGACCTGCCATCACCTTACCGGTGGCGGTCACCTTGAAGCGCTTTTTGGCGCTCGATTTCGTCTTCATTTTGGGCATTTCCGTCTCCTTCAATGCGAGTTCGGTAGATACGCGACTCGGCATGCCACTCTGGCCGGCCACGTGAACAGGGCCGCCATGTACGAAAACGGGATCACAAGGGCAAGCGGTTTCTTCTAAAAAACCTGGCCAATCACGTTGAAAAACGCATCTGGCACATCGCGCAGACGATAACCGCCCGGCTGCGTCAGAAATGCATAGGCGATCAGGCCCGCACTGCCCAGCAGCAGGAAGACAGAGACCTGTGGCCGCCGCTTGTCGCTATAGGCCGATAACATGGACGGTACCGCCAGCCATGCAAGCAGAAGGCCAAGCACCAGAAACAGGTCACTGTTCATGCAACATCCCTCCAACCGCAGCCCGACGCCGGGCTGGAGGAAAGCTTATTCCGGGTCGGTGCTGTAAATCAAACGTTCATCACAGGGGGCGACGCGCAGGATGTTAGTGGTGCCGGGCACGTTGAACGGCA
Source organism: Phaeobacter sp. SYSU ZJ3003 (assembly GCF_041300735.1). Lineage (NCBI taxonomy): Bacteria > Pseudomonadati > Pseudomonadota > Alphaproteobacteria > Rhodobacterales > Roseobacteraceae > Phaeobacter > Phaeobacter sp. SYSU ZJ3003. The sequence goes on from NZ_PXNU01000009.1 coordinate 123,440, forward strand.
CGCCTGCGGTCACGACGATCTGATCCGTCTCGGAGGCGAACCCGCCGGCGCGGGCGGCGCGGGCTGCGTTGACCACCGCCCCCTTGAACCGGTCCTGTCCGCTGGTCACCACGCAGTGGCAGCCCCAGCTGAGCGCCAGACGCCGGGCGGTGCCTTCCAGCGGGGTCAACGCGATGATCGGAACACCAGGACGTTCCCGCGCGGTCAGCAGTGCAGTTGTGCCGCTCTGGGTGAAGCAGCAGATCGCCTTGATATCCGTCTTCTCGGCAATTTCGCGGGCGGCAGCAACGATGGCATCCGCAATCGTGTTGCCCTTGGAGGAGCGCGAAGAGGCGATGATCTGCGCATAGGTGGGGTCGGTCTCCACCTCGGCGGCGACGTTGTCCATGGTTCGCACCGCTTCGACCGGATACTGCCCGGCAGCGGATTCAGCGCTCAGCATGATGGCATCGGTGCCCTCATAGATCGCGGTCGCCACGTCCGAGACCTCGGCGCGCGTGGGCATCGGGCTTTCGATCATGCTTTCCAGCATCTGGGTGGCGACGATCACCGGTTTGGCCGCCGCGCGGCATTTGCGCACCAGCCGTTTCTGGATCGGCGGCACGGCAGACACCGGCAGTTCGACGCCCAGATCGCCGCGCGCCACCATGATCCCGTCCGAGGCATCGAGGATTTCCTCGAACTGCTCCACAGCCGAAGGTTTCTCGATCTTGGACAGCACCGCAGCGCGGCCATCGACCAGGCCTTTGGCCTCAAACACATCCTTGGCCCTCTGCACGAAGGACAGTGCGATCCAGTCCACACCCAGGGTGCAGGCAAACTCCAGATCATCACGGTCCTTGTCCGACAGAGCCGCCAGGGGCAGAACCACATCGGGCACGTTCACGCCCTTGCGGTTGGAGATGGTGCCGCCGGTCACGACGCTGCAATCGGCAAAATCGGCGCCGCAGCGCTCCACCCGGAGGCGGATCTTGCCATCATTCACTAGCAGATGCGCGCCGGGCTCCAGCGCCTGAAAAATCTCGGGATGCGGCAGGCAGACCCGCGTGGCATCACCATCGGTGGGATCCAGATCCAGCCGGAAAGACGCGCCCTCTTCCAGTTCCTCGGAACCATTTGCAAAGACGCCCACGCGCAACTTGGGCCCCTGAAGGTCGGCCAGAATACCGATCGAGCTGTCCAGATCCTTTTCCACCTTGCGGATGATCTCGTGCTTTTGGGTGATCTCTGCATGGGTCCCGTGCGACATGTTCAGGCGGAACACGTCGGCGCCGGCCTCGTGCAGGGCGCGGATCGTTTCATAGGTTTCGGACGCCGGTCCCAGGGTGGCAACAATCTTCACACTGCGGGAACGTTTCATGGGGTGGGTCCTTCTGGTGTCAGCTCAGCAATAGGCGGTGTTACCGCAAACATATCTTGCGGTGCTTATCGCGCAATTTCCATTTTGCCGCAACTCCCCTAAAGGTATCGTCAACAATCGATGACAGGCGCATGACATATACTCCCTTCTTTGTTCACGGGGCCGACCGCCCTGCCCGCTGGCTGATCACCTGCGACCATGCCACCAACCGCGTACCTCCCTTCATCAACGGCGGCGACCTTGGCCTGCCGCATGAGGATATGGAGCGTCATATCGCTTATGATGTGGGGGCCTATGCCGTCGCCCGCCATCTGGGTGAGCTGCTGGACGCGCCGGTTGTGGCCTCCAATTTCTCCCGTCTGGTGATCGACCCCAACCGGGGCGAAGATGATCCAACTCTGCTGATGAAGCTCTATGACGGGACCATCATTCCCGCCAACCGTCACGCCGATGCGGCAGAGCGCGCGGCGCGGCTTGAGGCCTGCTACCGCCCCTATCACGCAGAAGTGAGCCGCCTTGCCGCGCGCCCGGACACGGTCATCGTCTCGATGCATTCCTTCACCCGGCAATTGCGCGGACGTCCCCCACGTCCCTGGCAAATCGGCGTGCTCTTCCCCGAGGGAGAGCGGTTTTCCCCGGAGCTGATCGACACATTGCAGGCCGAGCCTGACCTTTGTGTCGGGATCAACGAGCCCTACACCGGCTACCTGCCCGGCGATGCCATCGACACCCACGGCACAGCCCATGGTCGCCCTAACACGCTGATCGAACTGCGCAACGATCTAATCGCTGATGCGGCAGGACAGCGGCAGTGGGCCGAACGACTCGCCAAGCTCCTGCCCCGGGCCCTTGCGAACTCGGGCCTGTAGCAGAGCTTGCCTCTGGACAGTGGCACCCACATATTACGGAACGCAAGACAACCGGGAGGATCCCCATGGACCAGCAAACCGAGATCGAACTTCAGGCCGCCGCATTCCGCCGCCTGCAAAAGCATCTGATGGAAGACCGCACCGATGTGCAGAACATCGACCTGATGAACATGGCCGGGTTCTGCCGCAACTGCCTCAGCCGCTGGTATCAGGAAGCAGCAAACGAACGCGGCATCGAAATGGACAAGAATGAAGCCCGCGAAATCTACTATGGCATGACCATGGATGAGTGGAAGTCCAAGTACCAGACCGAGGCCAGCCCGGAAAAACAGGCCGAGTTCGAAGTCGCCTTCAAGGAAAACGTCACAGACAAGGCCTGATCCCTGGCGGATTGCCCCCCCCTGTCGCCATCGGCGCACAGGGGGTGTTCGCTGCTGGGGATAACCCCGGCGGCCCGGATCCCTTAACATCTGAACCAACAGTATGTGTGATGGAGGTTCGGATGCGTTCAAGGATGCCAAGCTATTTCATTTCCCACGGCGGCGGACCGTGGCCCTGGATCCCGAACATGCGGGAGGCGCTGGCACCGCTGGCAGATGCGCTTGCCCGTATGCCGCAGGAAATCGGGCGCCGTCCCTCGGCGGTTCTGATGATTTCCGGCCACTGGGAAAAGGACACATTTGCAGTGATGAGTGCTGCAAAACCGCCGATGGTCTATGACTATTACAACTTCCCGCCAGAGACCTACGAAATCCAATACCCGGCGCCCGGCGCGCCAGAACTGGCCCAGCACACTGCGGATCTGATCGCAGCGGCGGGATTGCCGGTCTCGATGGACGCGGAACAGGGATACGACCATGGCACCTTCGTGCCCATGGCCCTGATGTACCCGGAGGCCGATGTGCCGCTATTTCAGGTCTCCATGCGCCATGGCTACAGTCCAGAAGAGCATTTCGCTCTTGGCCGCGCGCTTGCCCCCCTCCGTGACGAGGATGTGCTGATCGTTGGCTCCGGTCTCAGCTACCACAATCTGCGGGAATTCGGCCCCCGGGCCAAGGTGCCCTCGGAAGAGTTCGACACATGGCTGAATGCGGCGCTGCAACTGCCAGCCGCCGCGCGGACCGAGGCACTGCTCAACTGGGAACAGGCCCCCTATGCCCGCGCCTGCCACGCGCAGGAGGATCACCTTGTGCCGCTCTTTACGGCCCTTGGCGCGGCAGAAGAGGAAGCAGCAACGCAGGTCTACCACCAGAAGGACATCTTTGGCGGCGTCACAGCCTCCAGCTTCCGGTTTGGATAAGACCTCGTGCCTCACCTGTAACGAAAAAGGCCGCTCCTGACGGGGCGGCCTTTCTCGTGAACAAGCGGGGAAGCAGCGCTTAGATTGCGGCCTTCACCGATTCATCCAGATAGATCTCGCGCAGACGCTTGGCGATCGGGCCCGGCGTGCCGTCACCCAGCGCGGTGCCATCAATCTCCACGACCGGCATCACGAATGCGCTGGCAGAGGTGGTAAAGGCCTCATCCGCCTCTTTCGCCTCGTCGATGGTAAAGAGACGCTCTTCGATTTTCAGCTGCGCTTCTTCTGCCATGCGCAACACGGCCTTGCGGGTGATGCCGTGCAGGATGTCATTGGAGAGCGGGCGGGTGACGATCACACCATCCTTGACGAAATAGGCGTTGTTCGAAGTGCCCTCGGTCACGTAGCCGTCTTCGACCATCCAGGCGTCATCGGCTCCGGCCTTCTTGGCCATCATCTTGCCCATCGAGGGGTACAGCAGCTGCACCGTCTTGATGTCGCGGCGGCCCCAGCGGATGTCCTCGATCGAGATGATCTTGGCGCCTTTCTTGGCGGCGGGGCTGTCGGCCAGACCCGGCTTGTTCTGGGTGAACAGCACAATCGACGGTTTGGTGGTCTCGGGATCGGGGAAGACGAAATCGCGGTCGCCATCGGACCCGCGGGTGACCTGAAGATAAACCAGCCCTTCGTCGATGCCGTTCAGTTCCACCAGCTTGCGGTGGATCTCCAGCAGTTCGTCCTTGGTGCAGGGTTCCTGCATGTCCAGCTCATCCAGCGAGCGTTTCAGGCGCACCGCGTGGCCTTCGAAATCAATCAGCTTGCCGCCCAGAACCGAGGTCACCTCGTATACCGCATCAGCCATCAGGAAGCCGCGATCGAAGATCGAGACCTTCGCTTCGTCTTCCGGCAGGTATTCGCCATTCACATAAACAGTACGGGTCATTGTCATCTCCTCAGCCCCAGAGTTCTGCCTTGGGCGGATGCACACCGGCAGCATCGTATTCCATTGTCGTTTCGCGGTCTTCGGACAGAAGCAGCGGTCCGTCAAGGTCCGTCACCATCGCCCCTTGTGCCAACAGCACCGCAGGCGCCATAGCCAGCGACGAGCCCATCATGCAGCCAACCATCACGCGGTAACCTTCGGCCAGCGCCGCTTCGCGCAGTTTCAGCGCCTCGGTCAACCCGCCGGTCTTGTCCAGCTTGATGTTGACCACATCGTATTTGCCTTTGAGTTTCGGCAGGCTGGCGCGGTCATGGCAGCTTTCGTCCGCGCACACCGGCACCGGGCGCTCCATGCCAATAAGCGCGTCATCTTCACCGGCGGGCAAGGGCTGTTCGACCAGCGACACGCCCAGACGCACCAAATGCGGCGCAAGCTCGGCATAGACCCCGGCGCTCCAGCCTTCGTTGGCGTCGATAATGATATCCGAGTCCGGTGCCCCGGCGCGCACGGCTTCCAGTCGCGGCATGTCATCGGCGGTGCCCAGCTTGATCTTCAAAAGCGGGCGATGGGCGTTCTCGGCGGCCTGCTCCTGCATCACCTCGGGTGTGTCGAGCGACAGGGTATAGGCGGTAATTTCGGGGCCGGGTTTCGGCAGTCCGGCCAGTTCCCAGACCCGTTTGCCCGTCAGTTTCGCCTCAAGATCCCAAAGCGCGCAATCCACCGCGTTGCGAGCCGCACCGGCAGGCAGCAGGTCCTGCAGCTCTTCGCGGGTAAAGCTGTCGGGCAGGCCGGTAATTTCGGCGGTCACGCTGTCCAGCGTTTCATCATAGCGGGCATAAGGCACACATTCGCCCCACCCCACAGCCCCGTCCTTTTCGATCCTGACGGTCAGCACCTTCGCCTCGGTCCGCGAGCCGCGGGAGATGGTAAAGGCCCGCGCCAGTTTGAATACATCCGGCGTCACGGTGACTTTCATGTTCGATCCTTTCGGGGTCTTTGTTCGGTTTCTGGGAATGGGTAAGGCCGCACACCTCAGACGCCTGAATTCACATAAAAAGGGCGCCTGCTGCCAGACGCCCCCTTATAACAATCAGATTGCGGCGAGCGCGTCTACCAAGCGGTCGGCGCCATGGCGGTAGGGATCCACCGCGGGGAGCCCCATGCGCTTTTCCACTTCCTCAAGGTAGGCAACCGCCTCTTCCTCGTTCAGGTGCTGAGTGTTCACCGAGATACCGACAACCTGACAATCCGGGTTGCCCTTGCGCGCCAGCGGCAGCGCGGTATCGCGCAACTCTTCGAGGCTGGGCAGGGAATAGCCCGGCAGACCGCGCATATGTTCACGGGTCGGCTCGTGGCACAGGATCAGCGCATCGGGCTGACCGCCATGCACCAGCGCCATGGTCACACCGGAATAGGAAATGTGGAACAGGGAGCCCTGCCCTTCGATCATGTCCCAGTGGTCTTCATCGTTGTCCGGGGTCAGATATTCGATGGAACCCGCCATAAAGTCGGCAATCACAGCGTCCAGCGGCACACCCTGGCCAGTGATCAGAATGCCGGTCTGGCCGGTGGCGCGGAAGGTGGATTTCATACCGCGTTTTTGCATCTCGGCGTCCATCGCCAACGCAGTGTACATCTTGCCCACCGAGCAGTCGGTGCCAACGGCAAGACAGCGCTTGCCTTTGCGCTTCACGCCATTTGCAATCGGGTAGCCGACCGAAGGCACACGCACGTCATGCAGTGTGCCGCCGTGAGTTTGGGCAGCAGCGACCAGATCGCCTTCGTCGCGCAGCAGGTTGTGCAGGCCGGACGCGATGTCATAACCCATTTCAAGCGCCTTGATCAGCACTTCCTTCCAGGCGGGGGAGATGATCCCGCCGCGGTTGGCGACACCGATCACCAGCGTCTTTGCACCGGCGGCCTTGGCCTCTTCGAGCGACATTTCGGTCAGTCCCAGATCGGCGCCGCAGCCCGGCAGAGAGATCTGCCCGACCGCGTGGTCCGGGCGCCAGTCGCGGATGCCGATGGCAACCTTTGCCGCAAGCATATCGGGCGCATCGCCCAGGAACAGCAGATAGGGTGTCTCGATCATCTCGGGGCCTCCGTTAAACGTGATTCACCGCGAACGATAATCGAGCGGCCTTGCGAAGCGGTCCCATTTTTGCATTTGCAGGAAAGACATGATCGAAGTTTCTTCTACAAAAATACATTTTCATCGAAGAAAATTCCGACAATGGCGCATTACTCGCTCACTATTATGCGGCAACACGGGAATTCATTGCGATTGCAGCATAGTTGATGCTGCGCCTGCAAAGTCCCTCTTGCATGGGGTTGCGCAATTTCATACCACAATGACCAGTCAAATCGTAATTTCCTTTCCCAGCAAGGAGCGCCCTCATGAGCTTCCGCATCCAGCCCGCCGCCCCGGCCCGTCCCAACCGCTGCCAGTTGTTCGGCCCCGGCTCCAATACCAAACTCTTTGCCAAGATGGCCGCCTCGGCTGCGGATGTGATCAATCTGGATCTGGAAGATTCCGTTGCTCCCACCGACAAGGACATTGCCCGCGCCAATGTCATCGAGGCGCTGAACACCGTGGACTGGGGCAACAAATACATGTCGGTCCGCATCAACGGTCTGGACACGCCCTATTGGTACCGCGACGTGGTCGATCTGCTGGAACAGGCCGACGACCGTCTGGACCAGATCATGATCCCCAAGGTCGGCTGCGCCGCCGATGTCTATGCCGTCGATGCGCTGGTCACCGCCATCGAGCGCGCCAAGGGCCGTACCAAACCGATTTCCTTTGAGGTGATCATCGAATCCGCTGCGGGCATCGCACATGTGGAAGAGATCGCCGCCTCCTCTCCGCGCCTGCAGGCGATGAGCCTTGGCGCCGCCGACTTTGCCGCCTCCATGGGCATGCAGACCACCGGCATCGGTGGCACTCAGGAAAACTACTACATGCTGCATGGCGACACGCGGCACTATTCCGATCCGTGGCACTGGGCCCAGACCGCCATCGTCGCCGCTTGCCGGACCCATGGTGTACTGCCGGTCGATGGTCCCTTCGGTGATTTCTCGGATGACGACGGCTATATCGCACAGGCCAAACGCTCGGCCACGCTGGGCATGGTCGGCAAATGGGCCATCCATCCGAAACAGATCGCCCTGGCAAACGAGGTCTTCACCCCCTCGGAAGAAGCCGTCGCCGAAGCGCGAGAGATCCTGGCCGCCATGGAACAGGCCAAGGCCAACGGCGAAGGCGCCACAGTATACAAGGGCCGCCTGGTCGACATCGCTTCGATTAAACAGGCCGAAGTGATCGTCGCACAGTCAGAGCTGATCGCAAAAGGCTGACCTTTGAACGCAGCTGACCATGGGGCGTCCGGAATCCGGGCGCCCCATTTTTATTCCGCATTCGCCAAACACATTCAATTTTTTTGATGCATATCAACTCAAGAACCCTCCAGTGCTGGAATGTTGCCGCAGAACAAAACCGACAGAATCGGCAACCACTGGTGACGACATGAAAAAAGCCCTTCTTTCCGCAGCACTTGTTCTGGCAACTGCGACCGCCCTCCCCGCCCAGCAAGGCAAGAACCGGAGCGAGCTCTCCGCGCCCATCGTGCGCCTGACACCGCTGATCAAACAGAATGCCTCCGCGCTTGGCCTGACGGCAGAGCAACGCGCTGATCTGCAGAACTGGCTGGCGACCAGCCCGCCCAAACGCAAGGCCTTGGAAGCCGAGGCAATCGAAGCCCGCGCCGCCCTGCGCACCGCCATTCTGGACGGTGCCCCGGCAGAGGAGCGCGCCAGCCTTGCAGCCAAGGTCGGGGAGTATGAGGTCAAGCTGGTGACCATGCGCTCCAACTGCGCGGACCACTGGCGCACGGTTCTGACCCCGGAACAGTTCGCGCAGGTCGTGGCCATGGCGCAGAAACAATAATCCCAGATCATTCTTTGGGTCGGCCCCGTTGCCTTTGGCGCCCTATTCCGCGACTAATTGACAGAAACGCGGGGCCGACATGACAGATCTGACCTTATTCCACACGGCCGACGTGCATGTGGCGACATTCGATGCCCTGGCACCCGAGGCCGATCTGACGCATGTGGTGCGTACCGACTGGCTTGAACGGGCCCAGACCGGCGTCGATGCCGCTCTCCGTCGGGAAATTGCCGAAGCGATCCGCGCGACAGAGGGGCCCTCCTTGTGCACCTGCACCACCATCGGCGCAGTGGCTGAAGAAGCAGGCGCCACGCGAATTGACTGGCCGATGATGCAACAGGCCGCGGGCACCGGTGGCCCGGTGATGCTGGTCTATTGTCTGGACAGCACCCGCCTTCCCTCCACCGCCCTGCTGGAACGCGCCTTCACGGAACAGGGCCGCGCGCCCGACATCCGCACCCTGCCTCTGACCGGCCTTTGGCACCATTTCACCAACGGCGACACCGAAGAGTTTCACAAACAAGTCGCCACCTGGGTGAGTACAAGCCTCACACTCACGCCTGGCACCGCTTGCGTGGTTCTCGCGCAAGCCTCGATGGCGGGCGCGGCCGCGCTGATCGACAGCGATGTACCGGTGCTGACCTCGCCCGAGACCGCCATGGCGGCCCTTCTGGGACAGGGTTAGGCGCGCATATCCTTGGGCGATCCCATGACCACATAGGTTGTGATCCCCGTGACATAGGGCGAGGTGCCCAGAATATCGGTGTGAAACCGTTTGTAGCTGGGCAGATCCGCGCATTCGACCCGCAACAGATATTCGATGGTGCCGGTGATATTGTGGCATTCCACCACTTCGGGCGCGGCCTGCATGGCGCGCTCAAACGCCTCTTGCGCCTCCTTCGTGTGTTCGCCCAGGCCGACACCGATATAGGTGACAAAGCCCACCCCCATCGCCTCGCGGTTCAGCACGGCCTTGTAGCCGGTGATGACTCCGGCGCGCTCCAGATCCTGCACCCGCCGCAAACAAGCCGAGGGCGACAGGCCCACACGCTCAGCCAGCTCCAGGTTGCTGATCCGCCCGTCACGGGACAGTTCCTGCAATATCTGCTGATTTATGCGATCATTTTTAGCCATTGGTTGCAATTTTTCGCAGCTGACGCACAAAAACGCAATTTCATTCGGGCATTGACGCGTCAAATTCTCGCCATGACATACGATCTTCTCCTCGCGCTTGCGCTCTTCGCCTTTGTCTCGTCGATCACGCCGGGACCGAACAACCTGATGCTGATGGCCTCGGGCGCCAATTTCGGCTTTCGCCGCACCATCCCGCATATGCTGGGGGTGGCGTTGGGGTTCGTCTTCATGGTCGTTCTGGTCGGCGCCGGTCTGGTCGGGATTTTCGAAGCCTTCCCCGTCAGCTATACCGTGCTGAAGGTCGCCTCTGTGGCCTATCTTCTGTATCTGGCCTGGAAGATCGCCAACGCGGGGCCTGCAGAAACCGGCGAAGGCAAGGGCAACCCGATGACCTTCCTGCAGGCCGCCGCCTTTCAATGGGTCAACCCAAAGGCCTGGGCGATGGCCCTGACCGCGATCAGCGTTTATGCCCCGGATCAGACCCTTTGGGCGATCCTTCTGGTGGCGGCGCTGTTTGGAGCGGTCAACCTGCCCTCGGTCAGCTCCTGGACCCTGCTGGGGCAGCAAATGGCGCGGGTGCTGACCAATCCGCGCCGCCTGCTGCTGTTCAACTGGGCTATGGCGGCGCTGCTGGTCGCATCGCTTTACCCGGTGATCTGGCCCGCGTAACGCCACCGGCCTGCGCCGCCGCAAGCCACCGGGGACAAGACAGATGCGTGTGGCGAGTTGCATCCGGCGCCCGACAAGGCCATATATCGCACAAACCGCGCACCGTAAGGCGCTCAGTGAGGCGACATGACCCAGTATCTGGAATTTGAAAAACCGCTGGCCGAGATCGAAGGCAAAGCAGAAGAACTGCGCGCCCTGGCCCGCACCAACGAAGAGATGAACGTGGCCGATGAGGCCGCCGCGCTGGATGCCAAGGCCGAACAGCTGCTGAAGGATCTCTACAAGGACCTGACGCCCTGGCGCAAATGCCAGGTCGCGCGCCATCCCGAGCGCCCGCATTGCCGCGACTATATCGATGCGCTTTTTACCGAATACACGCCGCTGGCCGGTGATCGGAACTTTGCCGATGATCTGGCGGTGATGGGCGGTCTTGCCCGTTTCAACGATCAGCCGGTGATGGTGATCGGCCACGAAAAGGGCGCCGATACCAAGACCCGCATCGCGCATAACTTTGGCATGGCCCGCCCCGAAGGTTACCGCAAGGCCGTGCGCCTGATGGAAATGGCCGGGCGGTTCGGCCTGCCGGTAATCACCCTGGTGGACACCACCGGCGCCTACCCCGGCAAGGGCGCCGAGGAACGCGGCCAGTCCGAAGCCATCGCCCGTTCCACTGAAATGAGCCTCCAGATCGGCGTGCCGGTTGTGTCGGTCATCATCGGTGAGGGTGGATCCGGCGGCGCCGTCGCCTTTGCCACCGCCAACCGGGTCGCCATGCTGGAACATGCGGTTTATTCGGTGATCAGCCCCGAAGGCTGCGCCTCGATCCTGTGGAAGGATGCCGAGAAGATGCGCGAAGCCGCCGAGGCGCTGCGCCTGACCGCGCAGAACCTTCTGGAACTGGCCGTCATCGACCGGATCATCGCCGAACCGCTGGGCGGTGCCCATCGGGATGCCTCCGGCACCATTGCCTCCGTCGGCGCAGCGATCACAGCGATGCTGGATGAGCTGAAGGACAAGGACGGCGCTGCCCTGATCAAGGACCGCCGCCAGAAATTCCTCGATATCGGCTCCAAGGGCCTCGCGGCCTGATGTGACCTGACCGCGGCGCCGCTGCCAGCGGCGCCCGGCCCAACGGGCCGCGGAGTTTCGCAGAAACACCAAGGCCGGGCGGGAGCGCTCCTCCCCACCATTCACAATCACACATGGATTGATTTTCCGGCGCCCTAGCCCGCCAGCAGGCGCAGACCCTGGGTCACATCCGACCGCACCGCCAGCCGCAATCCCGGCTCATCCCCTGCCTTCAATGCCGCGATGATCAGCTTGTGATTATGCGGCGGTTCGGTCCGGCGAAGGCGGCCATAAAGCGCCCGCATGGTCGGCCCCAGCTGCAACCAAACCGTTTCCGCCATCGCCAGCATCGCAGGCGCCTGCGCCCGCAGGTAAAGCGTGCGGTGAAATTCCAGATTGGCGCGGATGTATCCCACCGCATCGCGTTTCGACACCATTTCGGCCACGGTGACATTGATCGCCTGCAGCCTGTCGATCAGCGCCATGTGGGCCCGCGGCAACGCCCGGCTCGACAATTCCACCTCCAGCAGCGACCGCAGCGCTGCAAGCTCCTCGATCCGTTCGTTGCTCAGCTCGGGTGTCGACACCCGCCCCGAGGAGGACAGGAACAAGGCCCCCTCGGCCACCAGGCGGCGCACCGCTTCCCGGGCCGGGGTCATGGAAACATCGAACTCACGTCCAATCCCGCGCAGGGTCAGCGCCTCACCGGGCGCGATCTCTCCGTGCATGATACGCGTGCGCAGCGCCCGGTAAACGCGGTCATGGGCTGACGACAGCCCGTCGGATGTGGAGCGGGTAGACAAGGTCATGGCCTGTTGTGATCACAAATGGAACCAAGGTCAATGCGCCACGCGCGCACATCCCTGGCTCGCCCCGGTCAATCCGTGAACCGGTAGCGGTGCAACTGGCTGCCATTCTCCCTCAACCATCTGCGCGGTGCCTCATGATCACCGAAAAGATCCTGAACCACGGCCCAGAAATCTGCCGAATGGTTCATTTCCTGCAAATGCGCCACCTCATGCGCCGCCACATAGCGCAGGACCTCTGGCGGGGCGAGGATCAGACGCCAAGAATACATCAGCGCCCCGGCCGAGGAACAGGACCCCCAGCGCGAGCGCGTGTCGCGCAGAACCAGCTTGTGAAACGGACGGCCCAGCTGCGCCGAATAGGCATCTGACGCCGCGGCCAGCCGATCTCGGGCCAATTCCCGCAGGTAGCGTTCCAACGACCGGGCCGGCCTGTCGCCTGAGACCGCGATCTCATCCCCGGCGACCCGCACGCCCCGCGCCTGCCCGCGCACGACCCGCAAGTCGCGCCCAGCCACCGGCAGCACCGTTCCAAATGTCACCGCGACCTGTCCGGGATGACGCGCCAAATGCCCGCGGATCCAATCTTCCTTCTCGGCAGCAAATTCCAGGGCGGCGCGTTCAGGCAGGGATTTCGGCAATGTCAGCGTGACCCGGCCATCGAGCGCCGAAATCCGCAGGCTGATCCGACGCGCACGCGCGGAGCGACGCAGAAGCAGTGGCACCGGAGGGTCCCCCGGCAGATGATGGGCGCTCATCGGCTCTCCCTTGCAGGCAAAGGCTTTGACAGTACCATCCTCATATGGCAAGGCACCTGAATCGTCGATACGACTCACCAGTAAATCAAGGGGATCCACATGCCCAAGGAAGAATGGGGTGTAAAGCGCGTTTGCCCGACCACCGGAAAACGCTTTTATGACCTGAACAAGGACCCGATCGTCAGCCCCTACACGGGCGAGGTCGTTGCCCTCGACACCGGCAAGAGCCGCATGATCGAAGCCGACTCGGAAGACGCTGCGTCGATGAAGGCCAAAGAGAACATGGACGGGGACGACGCAGTTCTGGAAGATGACGAAGACGTCGATCTGGATCTGGGCGATGACGTTCTGGACGATGATGACGATGACGACAACGTCTCGCTCGACGAGATCGCCGACGTCGCATCCGAGGACGACGAGTCCTGATCCAAGGCCCGCGTATGGGCCCGGATGCCGCCAAATGGCGGATTGACCGGGGCAGTTTCGGCCCCGTTTTACCCGGGCCCGGATGGGCCACAAAAAAACTCTGAATGATGGTGCATTTTGCACTTGCAGCCTGCTCCATCGTCCCTTAAACGACCACTCACACCGGATGAGGCAACAGCCAAGCCGGATGTGAATGGGGCCTTAGCTCAGTTGGGAGAGCGCTTGCATGGCATGCAAGAGGTCAGGGGTTCGACTCCCCTAGGCTCCACCATTCACCCCCAGACATTGTAAGCTGTTCAGCCTTCTAGGCATGTATTTTGCGAGCCTCCCGCTTTCGACCTATGGGCAAATCAGGGATGCTCAGCCTGCGTCAATCCAAGGCGGTTCAATCCGGTCACCGTTCACCCGCACCTCATCCTGCTTATTGTCGAGCACGACAGGATTGTCGTAGATCTCCAGCGTCGGGCGTACACCAAAGCGCCCTTCCATCCAGTCCGCCCATCCTTCATTGAACCAGGCTTCGGCATCCGCACGGGTATCGAACTCATAAATTCCACCACCACCTGCGTCGCTGTTGAGGAAATACTTGCGCCTCAACCCCTTGACGTTGTGGAAAATCTTCGTCGCCTCAACGGATTGGCGGGTGACCAGATCCGTATCCCGTTTCGGTCCTTCCAGAGGAATTCTGACGATGGCGATGATCATGACGATGGCCCTCCCTGGCTCGTTCATGGGCACGAGACAAGTCTAAGACCATCGTCCGTTTCAAGACAATGACCCCTGTCAGCGTTGAGGCAGGGACTGTGTTATCGCCACGTCCAGCTTGTCGACCACCTCGGTGATCTGATCCTCTGAAATGATAAAGGGCGGCGCCAGAAGGATGTGATCGCCGTTGCGGCCATCGCGTGTGCCCGACATCGGATAGCAGATCAGCCCGGCTTCAAAAGCGGCCTTCTTGATCTTCGCGGCCAATCCCAGTGACGGGTCAAAGGGCGTCTTGCTGTCGCGGTCACGGACCAACTCGATGCCCCGGAACAGACCACGCCCGCGAATGTCGCCGACATTGGGATGCTGGCCGAACCGCTCCTGCAGGGCAGATTGCAGGCGATCGCCCATTGCCGCGCAGCGGGTCACCAGATCCCGCTCCAGCATTTGGCTAACCACCGCCAGCCCGGCGGCTGTGGCCACCGGATGGCCGATATAAGTATGCCCGTGTTGGAAAAAGCCGCTGCCACCTTCGATGGACTCGTAGATCTGGCGGGAGCACAGCATCGCCCCGATCGGCTGATAGCCGGCGCCCAGCCCCTTTGCGATACACAGGATGTCGGGCGCGACACCGTCGGCGTCACAGGCAAACAGGTGACCGGTGCGCCCCATGCCGCACATAACCTCATCCAGGATCAGCAGCACGCCATATTTGTCGCAGATCTCGCGGATGCGTTTGAAATAGCCTTCGACCGCAGGTACCGCCCCGGATGTGGCGCCCACTACTGGTTCGGCCATGAAGGCCATCACGGTTTCGGGGCCAAGACGCAGGATCTCCGCCTCCAGTTCGTTCGCGGCGCGCTGGCCATAGTCAAAACTGCTCTCGCCCTCGGCCCGGTCCACATATTCATAACAAGGCGCGATATGGGACACGCCGATCAGCAGCGGATCGAATTGCTGCCGCCGCCAGGCATTGCCACCCGCCGCCAAGGCGCCAAGCGTGTTGCCGTGATAGCTTTGCCGCCGGGCAATCAGGTGCCGCCGCTCCGGCTCCCCCTTTTCAAGGAAATACTGTCGTGCCAGCTTGATCGCCGCCTCGGTCGCCTCGGATCCGCCAGAGACAAAATAGACCCGGTCAAGATCGCCCGGCGCATTGGCTATCAGCAGATCGGCGAGCGCCTCGGCCGGTTCCGAGGTCATGAACCCGGTATGGGCAAAGGCCAGCTGTCCCACCTGCTGCTGCACCGCCGCGATGACTGCCGCATCGGAATGGCCAAGGCAGGACACCGCCGCGCCGCCCGATCCGTCGAAATACCGCTTTCCTGTCGAATCAATCAGATAACAGCCATCGCCCCCCACGGCAGTGGGCAGGTTCGCCTTGGTATGACGGGGAAATACATGAGACATTTTCAGCCCTCCTTGAGGCTGTGACCGGCATCCTGTGCGGCCCTGACCAGCGCCGCTACCGAGGCTGCATTGTCCTGCAGCATCTCGCCCTCCGGCGTTTCAATATTATTCTCAAATCCGATTCGCGCATCCCCTCCGGCAGCAATCGCCGCCACCAGGCAGGCCCGTTCGTTGCGGCCAAAGGCGCAGGCGGTCCAGTTGAGTCTCAGATCCGCTGCCGCCGACAGAAACCCGGCCAGATCCTCCGGCTGCCCCAACACCGGCGGTGCGTAGCTTCCGAGGACAAAGATCGCATCGCGCATCGAGGGCGGCACCGTGCCATCGCCGTACCATTCCTTCAGCTGCGCGATACAGGACGGCCCATACAGGATATGCTGAACCCGCGTTCCGACCTCAGCACTAAATGCATAGGCCCGCGCGGCTACTGCCAGATCCCGCGCCATTTCCCGGACCGAGACCGAGGCCGCCGCCGGGCGCAGCTGCATCAGGCAATGTAACTGGTCCTTGGGAGAGAAGAGACCCGCGCTTTCGGTGGTGATCTGCACCTTCATGCCGGGCGCCGCCTCCTGCACCGCTTCCATCGCCGTGCGATAGCGCCCGACGTCCAGCGAATGCCGACCCTCCTCATCCCGCACATGCAGGTGCAGCGCCCCTGCTCCGGCCACATAACAGTCCGCGGCCGTCTGCGCGATTTCCTCAGGTGTCACCGGCAGGTTCAAATGATCCCGCTTGCCACGCCGTGCCCCACTCGGGGCAACCATCACTGTGAACTCCGCCACGCCCATTCTCCGCTGGCCAATGCTGCGCCCGACCATGATAGGAAAAATGCACGCTCTCAATTAACACACGAAAGAACACACGTTCTTTTGATCTGCACCGGATCGCGATATACTGGGAAAACCCGCGTTTATCCCCGGATCACCCGCCCCGGAACACTGCCACGCCCGATTTTCGGGCAACCTGCCGGGCCACATGCGGAAAACCGCTGGAGCATAGCGGCGCACCCAAGGCAAAGAACGGAAGTTCTGCCCTTGAAAACAGGAGCCTGATGCGGGCGGCGCAGGAAACTCGCTGCACTGGCCACAAAGCTCATCACCATCTGGACCTAGTGCAAGCGGCAGATTTGGCGTTTCGTCAAACTCAGAAAAGTCCGGCTTGCCCTTTTGCGCGCCGGACCAGAACACCACTTTTTAGGGAAGGACATGTCATGGACGGCACGTTCAACGAAAACGACCTCAGCCGGGTGATTGACGCCGACAAGGCGCATGTCTGGCACCACCTGATCCAGCACAAACCTTTTGAGACCAGCGACCCCCGGATCATCGTCGAAGGCAAAGGCATGCGGGTCTGGGACCAGAACGGCAAGGAATGGCTGGACGCGGTCTCCGGTGGGGTCTGGACGGTGAACGTCGGCTATGGCCGTGAGGAAATCTGCAAAGCGGTCTATGATCAGCTGATGAAGCTTTGCTATTTCGCGCAGTCCGCAGGTTCTATTCCCGGCTCGCTCTTTGCCGAAAAGCTGATCGAGAAGATGCCCGGCATGAGCCGCGTCTACTACAACAACTCCGGCTCCGAGGCGAACGAGAAAGCCTTCAAGATGGTGCGCCAGATCGCGCACAAGAAATACGGCGGCAAGAAGCACAAGATTCTCTACCGCGACCGCGATTACCACGGCTCCACTCTGGCGGCGATGTCGGCGGGCGGCCAGGATGAGCGCAACGCCCAATACGGCCCCTTTGCCCCCGGTTTCGTGCGCGTGCCCCACTGCATGGAATACCGCAAGCACGAGCTGGGTCTTGAGCATCTGTCGGGCGAGGAATTCGGCATCGCGGCCGCCAACCTGATCGAAGAGGTTATCCTGCGCGAAGGCCCCGACACCGTTGGCGCCCTCTGCCTGGAACCGGTGACTGCCGGCGGCGGCGTGATCGAGGCCCCCGAAGGCTATTGGCCGCGGGTGCAGGAGATCTGCAAGAAATACGACATCCTGCTGCACATCGACGAGGTGGTTTGCGGGATCGGTCGTACCGGCACCTGGTTCGGCTACCAGCACTACGGCATCCAGCCCGATTTCGTCACCATGGCCAAAGGCGTCGCCTCGGGCTATGCTGCGATCGCCTGCATGGTCACCACCGAAGAAATCTTCGAGATGTTCAAGGACGACGCGGACGATCCGATGAACTATTTCCGTGACATCTCCACCTTCGGCGGCTGCACCGCTGGTCCCGCTGCCGCGCTGGCCAACATGCAGATCATCGAAGACGAGGGCCTTCTGGACAACTGCACCGCCATGGGCGAGCGGATGATGAACAACCTCAAGGCGCTGCAGGAAAAACACCCCGTGATCGGCGATGTGCGCGGTAAGGGTCTGTTCCTCGGCGCCGAACTGGTCACCGACCGCGAAAGCAAGGAACCGGTGGACGAGAAACAGGCACAGGCCGTAGTGGCCGAGGTCGGCGCCCAGGGCGTTATCATTGGCGTAACCAACCGTTCGATCCCCGGCAAGAACAACACCCTCTGCTTTAGCCCGGCACTGATCGCAACGGCCGAGGATATCGACGCCATCACCGATGCGGTGGACGTGGCCCTGACCAAGGTCTTTGGCTGATCAGGCCAATTGGACTACTTAGATTTTTGAAAGGCGGCCCTTTGCACCAGGCCGCCTTTCGCTTTTTCTGGCGGGGTGACACAGCACAAGGATCCCTGCCATGCCCGCTCCCCTCTGGATGACAGCATCCACCCTGACCTCGGACAATGTGACTCTGGCACCGCTTACGCAGGATCATGCCGCCGATCTGGCAGAGGCGGCGGGCGATGGCGCCCTGCACCGGCTCTGGTACACTGCGGTTCCCGCACCAGACCGGGTCCCGGCAGAGATCAACCGCCGCCTTGCCCTGCAAAAGGCTGGATCCATGGTGCCCTTCGCCATCCTCGACCCACAGGGCCGCGCCGTGGGCATGACTACCTATATGAATATCGACCACGGCAACCGCCGCGTCGAAATCGGCTCCACCTGGTACCGCAAATCGGTACAGCGCACCGGGATCAACACCGCCTGCAAGCTCATGATGCTGCGCCACGCATTCGAAGACCGCGATGCCATCGCGGTGGAATTCCGCACCCACCGCCTCAACCGGCAAAGCCGCGCCGCAATCGAACGGCTCGGCGCCCAGCTCGACGGTATCCTGCGGGCGCACATGATCATGCCCGACGGCAGCCTGCGTGATTCCGCTGTCTACTCCATAACCGCCGCCGATTGGCCCGCGGTCCGCGCAAACCTGGAATTCATGACCCAAAGGTGATCCCCCCGCGGGTCAAGGAGGCCGCAAGGCCCCGCCGTCAGGCGGCTTGTCCTTGACGCGCAAATCTTAAGACACTCGAAAACGGCCCTTGTGGGGCAGACCTGCCCCGTAAGGGCCATCTCAGCAAGAAAGAGCGCCGCGCCCTGGCCCAACGGGAGAGGGGCAATCTTCGATTGCCACGATCCGGGCGGGAGCGCTCCGCCCGCGCGCCCTCACAGCATCTGAAACAGAATGCCGGACAGGATTGCACCGCTGACCCCCAGCCCCAGATAGGCGGCAAAGACCTGCGGCTTCACCAGCGACCAGACCGCAGCCATGGCCGGGATCGAACTCACCGCACCGGCAATCATAAAGGCCATGGCCGCCCCAGCGCTCATCCCCTGCTCCATCAGCCCCGCCAGCAGCGGCGGCGCTACGTAGGAGTTGAGGTAGGCCGGCATGCCCACCAGCGCGGCCACGGCAATCGGCACCACGCCTTCACCGCCAACCAGACCCGTAATGACATCCGCCGGGACATAGGACACAAGCAGCGCCTCCAGGACATAGGCCAGCGCCAGCCACTTCAGCAGGAACAGACCGTTGGCGACAAATTCGCTGCGGAACCGTTGCCGACGCTCAGGTTCGGACCAGAAGGCCCAGACCGGCTTTGCATCGGCCTTTGGCGCACCGCAGCCGCAACAGCTGGTTTTCTGCACCTGTTTTAGCGGGTTTGCAAAGACACCATGGCCCATCAGTGCCTTGATGGCAAAGCCCCCGAACAACCCCAGCGCCACGGCAGCAACCGCCTTGCCGATGGCAAAGGGCCAGCCCAGCGCCCCGGCAGTGATCAGCAACGTCGGCGGATCGATCAGCGGCGACGACAGCCAGAAGGCCATGACGGCTGACAACGGCGCCCCCAAGGCCAGCAGCCCGGCGATAAAGGGAATGACCTCGCAGGAACAGAAGGGCGCCAGTCCGCCAAACACCGCCGCAAGAAAGATCATCCGCACCTCGCGCCCCTCAAAGGCCCGCGCCACCAGAGCTTCGGCGCCGGTTGCCTTCAGATACGCCAGCAGCAGCACCGCAAACAGGATGTAACGACCGGTATGGGCCAGCGCATTCAGCGCAAAGATCACAATGGTCTGGAAATTTCCCATATCCAGCACCGCAACAGAAACCAGCAGCGCCACGATCACGGCCCAGGGCGTTTTGAGCCAGCGCAGCAGCGCCTGCGAGGCCCCGAGATTTTGAGTGAGATCAGCCATCGTTTGCAGCCTCCTGCATTTGATCCGAGCAGCATTCACAGAGAATGAAGTCCGCCAGCGCCCGCAGCCGGTCGAAATCGGCCCGGCTAATCGTCGCGCGTCCCACCTTCTCCTGCACCACGACACCGGCGCCCGAAAGAAATTTTAAATGATGCGCCAGCGTCGAGGGCGCGATGCCCGTGCGGGTCTGAATGTCCTGAACCCGCAATCCATCGCGCCCTGCCCGGACCAGACAGCGCAGGACCTTCAGACGCGCCTCTGACCCCATGGCCGCAAAACCACCTGCTGCTTCTTCCCACTGCATGACATGCTCCATTATAACCATAAAACTAGTTATTTCGATTCGATATTCAAAATCAAGCTCAAAAAATCATCCAGGACGGTAAGTCCAGATTGCGCTCCCCCTAAGGCCAGCCTACTGTCCCGGAATGGCCATTTCCGTCGACACATTCTTTCTCAACCCGGATGCGCAGGGCACGCTTCAGGCGCAGATCCAGGAGATGATCGCCGAAGGCGTTCTGTCGGGCCGTTTCCGGGTCGGAGAGAAGCTGCCATCCTCGCGCAAACTTGCCAGCCACCTTGGCATCAGCCGCATCACCGTGACGCTGGCCTATACGGAACTTCTGGCCAATGACTATCTGACGTCGCGCGGGCGGTCTGGGTATTACGTCTCGGAAAACGCGCCGGTGCCGCCCAGTTACACGCCGCCGCAACGCTCTGATGACGCGGTAGACTGGTCGCAGGCCATTGCCCGCACCTTTACCGGTGGCGATACGCCTCGCAAACCGCGCGACTGGCGCAACTACCGCTATCCTTTCATCTATGGTCAGGCCGATGCCTCGCTGTTTGATCATGCCAACTGGCGGCTTTGCGCACTGCGGGCGCTGGGGCAGAAAGACTTTGCCGCGCTGACCAACGACTATTTCGATCAGGATGATCCCCTGCTGATCGAATATATCGCCCGCCACACCCTGCCACGCCGTGGTGTCACCGCTCGCCCCGAGCAGATCCTGATCACCCTCGGGGCGCAGAATGCCCTGTGGCTGGTGATCCAGCTTTTGCTGAACCGGGGGCGCAAGGCGGCGATCGAGGATCCGACCTATTACACCCTGCGCGATCAGCTGACCCATGTGCGCTGCCAGATGGATTGCATTCCGGTTGATGCCGACGGTCTGCCGCCGGAGCAGATCGCGGAAGACACCGACGTGATCTTTTGCACCCCGAGCCACCAAAGCCCGACCACCGCCACCATGCCCATGGCCCGGCGCAAGCAACTGCTGGAGCGCGCCCGCGAGATCGATGCGGTGATTGTCGAGGACGACTACGAGTTCGAGATGTCCTTCCTCGGCGCCCCCTCCCCGGCGCTCAAATCCCTGGATACCGACGGGCGCGTGGTCTATGCCGGCAGCTTTTCCAAATCGCTGTTTCCGGGGCTGCGACTGGGCTATCTGGTAGGCTCTGAAAGCTTCATCCGTCAGGCCCGCGCCCTGCGCGCCAGCGTGCTGCGCCACCCGCCTGGGCACATTCAGCGCACGGTCGCCTATTTCCTTTCCCTTGGGCACTACGATTCTCAGATCCGCCGCACCGCCAAGGAGCTGCACAACCGCCGCCTGGTCATCGAAGAGGCCATCGCCGCGCATGGGCTGTCGATCTCGGGTGTTGGCGTCTACGGTGGCTCATCTCTCTGGATGCGCGCGCCGGAGGGCGTCGATACCGCCGCCGCAGCAGAGCGCCTGAGGGAAAAGA
The DNA here is from genome assembly GCF_041300735.1 of Phaeobacter sp. SYSU ZJ3003. Classification (NCBI taxonomy): domain Bacteria; kingdom Pseudomonadati; phylum Pseudomonadota; class Alphaproteobacteria; order Rhodobacterales; family Roseobacteraceae; genus Phaeobacter; species Phaeobacter sp. SYSU ZJ3003. The sequence continues at coordinate 145,120 of NZ_PXNU01000009.1, forward strand.
GCGTCATCATCGAACCCGGCGCGCCCTTCTTTGCGCCCCAACACCGCAAGCAGAACTATTACCGGCTGGGCTATTCCTCGATCCCGGCAAGCCGTATCGAACCGGGGCTGGCGCTGCTGGCCGAGGCGCTGAAACCGTCCTGAGGTTGCCGCGGCCACAGGCGCGCATGCGTTTTCTGCAACCGCGATACACCCCCATCAGGCCGCGCCATATCTGGCCCTAATCCGGACAGGTATCTGGCCCTAACCCCTCCCCTTCCGACAGCCTAAACCGGATGTAACGCCCGGCGCCGGCCCGGCCCTGTCAGCGTCTCATCAGGAGAACACACCATGAAAATGACCACCGAGGAAGCCTTTGTCAAAACCCTGCAAATGCATGGGATTGAACATGCTTTCGGGATTATCGGCTCGGCGATGATGCCGATTTCGGACCTGTTTCCCAAGGCAGGCATCACCTTCTGGGACTGCGCGCATGAAGGAAGCGCCGGCATGATGGCCGATGGCTACACCCGCGCCACCGGCAAGATGTCGATGATGATCGCCCAGAACGGCCCTGGCATCACCAACTTTGTCACCGCCGTCAAAACCGCCTACTGGAACCACACCCCGCTGCTGCTGGTCACCCCGCAGGCGGCGAACAAGACCATCGGTCAAGGCGGTTTCCAGGAAGTCGAGCAGATGAAACTGTTCGAAGACATGGTCGCCTATCAGGAAGAGGTGCGCGATCCTTCCCGCGTGGCCGAAGTTCTGAACCGGGTGATCATGCAGGCCAAACGCGCCTCGGCCCCGGCGCAACTGAACATCCCGCGCGATATGTGGACCCAGGTCATCGACGTTGCTCTACCCGCCATCGTCGAATTCGAACGCCCCACCGGGGGCGAAACCGCGCTAGCGCAGGCGGCTGAGCTGCTGTCCGAGGCCAAGAACCCGGTGATCCTGAACGGCGCCGGTGTGGTGCTGTCCAAGGGTGGCATCGCCGCCTCCAAGGCGCTGGCCGAACGTCTGGATGCCCCCGTTTGCGTTGGCTACCAGCACAATGACGCCTTCCCCGGATCGCATCCGCTGTTCGCAGGTCCGCTTGGCTACAACGGCTCAAAGGCCGGTATGGAACTGATCAAGGACGCCGATGTGGTGCTCTGCCTTGGCACCCGGCTCAACCCCTTCTCGACCCTGCCGGGCTACGGCATGGAATACTGGCCCACCGAAGCCAAGATCATTCAGGTCGACATCAACCCGGACCGCATCGGCCTGACCAAACCGGTCACGGTCGGCATCGTTGGCGATGCTGCCAAGGTGGCAACGACGATCCTGAACCAGTTGAGCGACAGCGCAGGTGATGAAGGCCGCGCGGATCGCAAGGCGCGGATCGCCGAAGCCAAGTCCCGCTGGGCGCAGCAGCTCAGCTCGATGGATCACGAGGATGACGATCCCGGTACCACCTGGAATGAACGCGCCCGCGCCGACAAACCGGATTGGATGAGCCCCCGCATGGCCTGGCGCGCGATACAATCGGCGCTGCCCCGCGAGGCGATCATCTCTTCCGACATCGGTAACAACTGCGCCATCGGCAACGCATATCCGTCCTTTGACGAGGGCCGCAAATATCTGGCGCCGGGACTGTTCGGTCCCTGCGGATACGGTCTGCCTGCCGTGGTCGGCGCCAAGATCGGCTGCCCGGACGTGCCGGTTGTCGGCTTCTCCGGCGACGGTGCCTTTGGCATCGCCGTGAACGAGCTGACCGCGATCGGCCGCGATGAATGGCCCGCTGTCACTCAGGTGGTATTCCGCAACTACCAGTGGGGCGCAGAGAAACGGAACTCGACCCTGTGGTTCGATGACAACTTTGTCGGCACCGAGCTGGATCAGCAGGTCTCCTATGCCGGGATCGCCAATGCCTGCGGCCTGAAAGGCGTCGTCGCCCGTACCATGGAAGAGCTGACCGCTGCGTTGGCACAGGCGGTCGAGGACCAGAAGAACGGCATCACGACCCTCATCGAGGCGATGATCAACCAGGAACTGGGTGAACCCTTCCGCCGCGACGCCATGAAGAACCCGGTCGAAGTCGCCGGGATCTCTGCCGACGACATGCGTCCGCAGCAGGTCGGCTGAACGCAATGATGCTGCCCTTTGATCTGCCATTTGATCTGAATGGAGGTCAGGGCGCCTATCTGGCCGCCGCATTGTTTGTGGCGGCCTTTATCCGTGGCTATTCGGGATTTGGGTTTTCCGCGATCTTCATCATCCTGGCAGCGCTGGTGACCAACCCACTGCCGCTGATCCCGGTGGTCTTTGCTTGTGAAATCACGATGACCGCCTTTCAGGCGCGCGGCATCCGGCCTCATATCGACTGGCAGCGGGCACTGTTGCTGCTGGGCGGGGCCGCCATTGCCACGGTCCCCGCCATCTCCATCATGTCCCGCCTGGGCGAAGATCAGGCCCGGCTTGCCATATCGGCACTTGTGCTGATGCTAAGCCTCATCCTGCTCAGCGGCTGGCAGCTGCGCCGCCCCATCGGGGGCAAAGGCAACCTCGGCGTCGGTCTTGTGGCCGGCATTGCCAACAGCGCCGGTGTCGGCGGCCTGCCCGCTGCCGCGTTTCTGACCGCTCAGCCGATCCCCCCTGCCGTATTTCGCGCCACCATGATCGTGTTCCTGACCGGCATCGACATGATGGCCCTGCCGGTGATGGCGGCAAACGGGCTGACCGGGGTCGACACGCTTTACGGTGTGCTGCTTGCCTTTCCCATCCTTGGGGCCGGGATCTGGACCGGCAGCCAGCGCTTTGCCAGCGCCGACCAGAAGAATTTCCGCCGTGGTATCGTGCTGTTGCTGACCGTGCTTTCGGTGTTGAACATCGTGCGGGTGCTCTGATGGCCGATGCACGGGTTCTGATCCTCAATGCCGGATCCTCTTCCATCAAATTCGCTGTCTTCGACAGCGCGTTCGAAGAGCAGGTGCAGGGGCTTGCCGACGGGATCGGCGGCGCCTCGCGGCTGATCGTGGACGGCGCCGAGACCGAAATCCCCTTTATCGACCATAAGGCCGCGCTTTCGGCCATCCTAAAAGCGCTGGCGGATCGCGGCATCACGGCAGGCAGCTTGACGGCGATAGGCCACCGGGTGGTGCATGGCGGACGCAATCTGACCGCCCCCACCCGCATCACGCCCGAGGTCCGCGCCGAGATCGCCGATTGCACCCCGCTGGCGCCGCTGCACAATCCACACAGCCTGGCCGCCATCGACACCATGGGGGAACTCGCCCCGGACCTGCCGCAGTTCGCCAGTTTCGACACTTCGTTTCACGCCACCAATCCCGATGTGGCGACACGCTATGCCATCCCGCGGATGATCGAAACGAAGGGCATCCGCCGCTATGGCTTCCATGGGCTGTCCTACGCGGCACTGGTGCGGCGCCTGCCGGACCTCTCTGGTGATAAACTACCCGCCCGGCTGCTGGCCTTTCATCTGGGCAATGGCGCCTCGCTTTGTGCTATCCGGGGCGGGCAATCCATCGCCACCACCATGGGCTATTCACCGCTGGACGGGCTGACCATGGGTACCCGGTCGGGCGGCATCGATGCCAACGCAGTTCTGCGCCTCGTGGAAGACAACGGGCTGGAACGCACCAAGGCGATCCTCAATCACGAAAGCGGGCTTCTGGGCCTATCGGGTGGCAAATCCGACATGCGCAAGCTTATGCTAGACCCCAGCGCCGACAGCGCCTTTGCCATCGATCACTTCTGCTACTGGACCCTTCGTCATGCGGGCAGCCTGATTGCCGCGCTCGAAGGGCTCGACGCCATCGCATTCACCGGCGGCATCGGAGAGAACGCCACCGCCATCCGCGCGCGAGTTCTGCGGAGCCTTGAATGGATTGGTGTGCGCATGGACCCCGATGCCAATGAGGCCCGCCAGATGGCGCTGCATTGCCAGTCTTCAGCGGTGAAGATCTGGGTGATCCCAGCCGATGAAGAGCGCCAGATCGCCATGGACGCCCTTACCCTGATGCCGGCGGCGACATGAGCTGCGCCCAGCATATCCCTCAGACCTGCGCGGCGGTCAGCACCGTTGCCGCGACGATGTCGTCAACGCTGGCGCCACGGCTAAGATCGCAGACCGGGTGGGCAAAGCCCTGCAGGAACGGCCCCAGCGCCTGCGCGCCTGCCAGTTCTTGGCACAGCTTGTACCCGATATTGCCCGCATCCAAGCTGGGAAAGATCAGCACATTGGCATCCAGAGCCTCGATCCCCTTCTTGGCGGCAATGGCACCGTTCAGCGCCGCATCCGCCTGCACCGGCCCAGCAAAGCCCGCAAGCTCGGCTGCTTCGCGCACCCGCGCCACGCTGTCGCCGTCACCCGATGTGCCGGTGGAAAAGGACAGCATCGCCACCCGCGCCGTGCCCAGCAGAGCCTTGGCGGAGGCCGCCGAAGCGCGTGCGATATCGGCAAGTTGCGCCGCATCGGGTGCCACATTTACCGCGCAGTCAGCAAAGACCAGTTCGCGCCCACCCGGAAACACCATCAGGAAGAACGACGAGGGCAAGGACACCCCGTCGGCCAGCCCGATACCGATGCTGGCGGCCTCGATCACCCGGCGGGTGGGAACATCCGCGCCTGCGACCATCGCATCTGCCTCGCCCAGCGCAACCATCGCGGCAGCGCGGTACAAGGGTTTGGAAACCATGCGTTTTGCGATCGCCTCTTTCAGACCGCGCGCGGTAACCAAGGCCTCCACATGGGCCTCGGACGGCTCCGCCAGCGGCAAGGGGTCGCACAGGCCGTCGGCGCGCAGACGCTGCGTGGCCTCTGCCACCCGTGCGTCTTCCATTTCCGGGAAAACCACCCGCGCCCGCCGTGCCTTTGCCGCTTCAAATGCATTTTCCAGAACAGTCATATCATTCTCCCTTGCCACACGAAGGAGCCAGCAATGAGCGAAAACGTCAAGATCAACCGCGGCCTGAAGGGCGTCTACTTTGAACGCTCCGGCGTTTCAGATATTGATGGGGCCAAGGGCGAGTTGAGCTATCGCGGCTATTCCATCCACGATCTGGCTACCCATTCCACCTTTGAAGAGGTCTGTTACCTGCTGATCTACGGCGAACTGCCAACCGCAGGGCAACTGGCGGATTTCGATGCCGATCTGAAAGCGGCGCGGGTGCTGCCGGATGAGATCCACGCAATCATCCGCGCCTGCAAGGACGGCCACCCGATGGATGTGCTGCGCACCTGTGTGTCGGCCCTTGCAGCGTTAGAGCCTGCCAGCCAGCAGGTCGGCGAGGAGGCCTTCCTCGCCAATGGCGTGCGTCTGACCAGCCAGGTGCCGATGATCATCGCCGCGCATGAAGCAATCCGCAACGGCCGCGATCCGGTGGCGCCCGACATGACCCTTGGCCATGCAGCCAACTGGCTGTGGATGCTGAAGGGAGAGAAACCCAGCGCGGATGCCGCGCGCCTGGCGGATGTGGATTTCATTCTGCACGCCGAACACGGCTCCAACGCCTCCAGCTTTGCTGCCCGCGTCACAGTCGGGACCGAGGCTAATCTTCATGGCGCCATCGTCACGGCGCTGTCGACCCTCGCAGGTCCAGCCCACGGCGGCGCCGCCGAGGACGTGATGAAAATGGTCCACGAGATCGGCACCCCGGACAAGGCCGCCGCCTACGTGAAGGCCAAGCGCGCGGCGAAAGAAGCCGTCACCGGCTTTGGCCACCGGGTCTACCGCAAGGAAGATCCCCGCGCTCGCCACATGCGCGAAGGCGTGCGCAAGCTGGGCGAGGAAATGGGCGCCCCCGAGTGGTACGAAATCCTACAGGCGGTGGTCGAGGCCATGTCTCCCTATGCCCGCCACGGCCTTAATGTGAACGTCGATTTCTATTCCGGCGTGATCTACCAGCTGCACGGCATCCCGATGGACCTCTATGTGCCGATCTTCGCCATTGGGCGCATGCCAGGCTGGGTGATCCAATGCATCGAGCAGCAGCGCGGCAATATCCTGATCCGGCCGCTGACGCTGTACAACGGGCCGGAACCGCGCGGTTATGTGCCGATTGCAGATCGCTGATCCCCACCAAAACGATTTCAAAGAACACATTCCCGGAAAAACCGGGAAAAACAGAAAACTCTCGCGCGGCAGACTGATCCGACCTAGCCTGCCCCGACGCGACGAACAGGGATGACCCATGGGTTTCAACCAGCCTCAGATCGACACCTCGCCCCCGGTTTCCGAGGAGATCCGCCAGACCACCTGCTATATGTGCGCCTGCCGCTGCGGCATCAACGTGCACATGAAGACAGGCAGCGATGGCAAGAAACAGGTCGCCTATATCGAGGGCAACCGCGACCACCCGGTGAACAAGGGTGTTCTTTGCGCCAAGGGCAGCGCTGGCATCATGCAGCACAACGCGCCCTCGCGGCTGCGTGCGCCGCTGAAGCGGGTCGGCCCGCGCGGATCGGGGCAGTTCGAGGAAATCACCTGGGACGAGGCGCTGGATCTGGCGGCCTCCTGGATGGAGCCGCTGCGCAAGAATGCACCAGAAAAGCTGGCGTTTTTCACCGGCCGCGATCAGTCGCAGAGCTTCACCAGTTTCTGGGCGCAGAATTTCGGCACCCCCAACTATGCCGCGCACGGCGGCTTCTGCTCGGTCAATATGGCGACGGCAGGCATCTACACCATGGGCGGCGCCTTCTGGGAATTCGGTCAGCCCGACTGGGATCATACAAAACTGTTCATGCTGTTCGGCGTGGCCGAGGATCACGACAGCAACCCGATCAAGATGGGTATCGGCCAGATCAAGGCGCGCGGCGCGCGGGTGATCGGCGTCAACCCGATCCGCACCGGCTATAACGCGGTGGCGGATGACTGGGTCGGCATCACGCCGGGCACCGACGGGCTGTTCATCCTCTCCATGGTGCACGTGCTGCTGAAGGCCGGTAAGATCGACCTTGATTACCTCAGCCGCTACACCAATGCGCCGGTGCTGGTAAACGCCAGCGACGGACCTGAACAGGGCCTGTTCCTGCGCGATGAGACTGGCAAGGAGTTGGTGATCGACCGCAATACCGGCAAGCTGACGCCCTTTGACCAGCCAGGCGTGCGCCCGGACCTGCATGCCACCTATCGCCATGCCGGTGTCACCCACAGGCCGGTGTTCCACCTGATGGCTGAACGGTATCTGTCTGACGAATACGCCCCTGAAACCGTGGCCGAGCAATGCGGTATCCCCGCCAGTCGCATTCGCGCCATCGCCGCTGAAATTGCCCGTGTCGCCTTTGACGAGGCGTTCGAGCTTGATCAGGAGTGGACCGATTTCCGCGGCGAGACTCACAAGACGATGGTGGGGCGCCCGGTATCCTTCCACTCCATGCGCGGGGTGTCTGCTCATGCCAACGGGTTCCAGACCTGCCGCGCGCTGCACGTCCTGCAGATCCTTCTCGGCACGGTCGAGGTTCCCGGCGGCTTCCGCTTTAAACCGCCCTACCCCAAGCCCGCGACCGCGCATCCCAAACCGCACTGCGGCGTGAAACCCGACTGCGCGCTGGATGGCCCGCATCTGGGGTTTGTGCATGGCCCCGATGATCTGGCCCTGTGCAAAGACGGCAGCCCGGCCCGCATCGACAAGGCTTTCACCTGGGAAAACCCGATGAGCGCCCATGGCCTCATGCATATGGTGATCTCCAACGCCCATGCAGGCGATCCTTACAAGATCGACACGCTGTTCATGTATATGGCGAATATGTCGTGGAACTCCTCGATGAACACCCGCGGGGTGATCGAGATGCTGACCGACCGGGATGACAACGGCGAATACGTCATCCCGCGCATCATCTACTCGGACGCCTATTCATCCGAAATGGTGGCCTATGCCGACCTGATCCTGCCCGACACCACCTATCTGGAGCGGCACGATTGTATCTCGCTGCTCGACCGCCCGATCTGCGAGGCGGATGCCGCCGCCGATGCCATCCGCTGGCCGGTGGTGGAGCCGGACCGGGATGTGCGCGGGTTCCAGACTGCGCTGGTGGAACTGGCGAACCGGATGAAACTGCCCGGTTTCACCAATGAGGACGGCAGCGCGAAATATCAAGATTACGCCGACTATATCGTCAACCACGAGCGTAAGCCCGGCATCGGCCCGCTGGCGGGATGGCGCGGCGATGGCGAACAGTCTGGGCGCGGCGCTGTGAACCCCGAACAACTCGACCGCTATATCGAGAACGGCGGCTTTCACGTCAGCCATATCCCCGATGCGGCGCTCTATTACAAACCGTGGAACAGCGCCTATCAGGACTGGGCCGTGGGCATGGGGATCTATGACAAGCCCGAACCCTATCTGTTCCAGCTGTATGTGGAGCCGATGCGGAAATTCCAGCTGGCCGCCGAAGGATATGGGGAGCGCCAGCCGCCAGACCATCTGCGCAAGCGGATCAAGGCCACCATGGATCCGCTGCCGATCTGGTACGAAACAGACCAGCAGGGCAACGAAGGGTTCACCGTCAACGCCCTCACCCAGCGGCCCATGGCGATGTATCACTCATGGGGCAGCCAGAACGCGTGGCTGCGGCAGCTCCATGGGCGTAATCCCCTTTACGTGCCGACGAAACTGATGCGCGAAAATGGCTTGTCTGATGGGGACTGGGCGCGGGTCACCTCTCCGCACGGAGAGATCACCGTGCCGGTGATGGAGATGGCTGCGCTGAATGAGAACACGGTGTGGACCTGGAACGCCATCGGCAAGCGCAAGGGCGCCTGGGCGCTCGATAAAAACGCGCCGGAAGCGACAAAGGGCTTCCTGCTCAATCACCTGATCCACGAGCTTTTGCCACCCAAGGGCGATGGTCTTCGCTGGGCAAACTCGGACCCGATCACCGGACAGGCGGCCTGGTTCGACCTGAAGGTGAAAATCGAAAAGGCCGCCCCGCCGGATGGCATCGCAGAAAGCCAGCCCGCGCTTGATCCGATTGCATCTCCGGTGGGCACCGGTCCGGACACACTGACATGGAAGGTAGGCAAATGACCGAGCTTCCCACACAGACAAATCGCAAAATGGGGCTGGTGATCGACCTTGATACCTGCGTCGGCTGCCATGCCTGCGTAATCTCCTGCAAAGGCTGGAACACCGAAAACTACGGCGCACCACTGTCGGATCAGGATCCCTATGGCGCCGATCCCTCGGGTACCTTCCTCAACCGGGTGCATTCCTATGAGGTACAGCCGGAGCAAGGACATGCCCAGCTGGTGCATTTCCCGAAATCCTGCCTGCATTGCGAAGATGCACCCTGCGTCACCGTCTGCCCCACCGGCGCCAGCTACAAGCGGGTCGAGGATGGCATTGTTCTGGTCAATGAAAGCGACTGTATCGGCTGCGGGCTTTGCGCCTGGTCCTGCCCTTACGGTGCGCGCGAATTGGATCTAGCCGAGGGGGTGATGAAGAAATGCACCCTTTGCGTGGACCGGATCTATAACGACAACCTGCCCGAAGAGGATCGCGTTCCGTCCTGCGTGCGCACCTGCCCGGCGGGCGCACGGCATTTCGGGGATCTTGGCGATCCTGACAGCGAGGTTTCTCAACTGGTTGCGGAGCGCGGCGGCATGGATCTGATGCCGGAAATGGGCACCAAACCTGTGAACAAATACCTGCCGCCCCGCCCCAAGGACCGCATCGAGGACCAGATCGACGTGCTGGCGCCGCTTCTGGCACCGGTCGCGGAGGAACCCAGCGGTTTCCTTGGCTGGCTCGACAAGGCACTGGATAAACTGCCCGGAGGAGACAGCTGATGCATCCGGCCCCTTCCGTCATCATCTTCACCACCCTGTCCGGCCTCGGCTTTGGCCTACTGGCCTTTCTCGGGCTTGGGATGCCCGCCGTTACCGGCTGGGTCGCCTTTGTCTTCTATCTCATCGCCTATGCGCTGGCCGTGGGCGGGCTTCTGGCCTCGACCTTTCACCTCGGCCATCCCGAACGCGCCTGGAAGGCTTTCAGCCAGTGGCGCACAAGCTGGCTCAGCCGCGAAGGCTGCGCTGCCGTTTCCGCGCTGGTCATCATGGCAATCTATGCCGCCGGAGCCGTTTTCCTTGAGACCGACTGGCGTATCCTAGGCGTCCTTGGCGCGGTGCTCAGCATCGGCACGGTCTTCACCACCGCGATGATCTACACTCAGCTAAAGACGATCCCGCGCTGGCACAGCCCGCTGACGCCGCTGGTCTTTCTCAGCTTCGCAGTCGCGGGTGGCGCTCTACTGGCCGGTCGCGAGAGCCTTGCGCCGTGGCTCTTGGCCCTGGCCGGGGCGATCCAGCTGATCTATTGGGCCAAGACGGACAAGGCGCTGGCGCACTCCGGCACCGACATCGCCACCGCCACGGGGCTGGGCACGCGCGGCAGCGTACGCGCCTTCGAGCCGCCCCATACGGGCAGCAATTACCTGCTGCGCGAATTCGTCTATGTGGTGGGGCGCAAACACGCGCTGAAGCTGCGCGTCATCGGCTTTGGCCTGGGGTTCGCGCTGCCGATTGCCCTGATGGTGATGCCGTTTGACAGCGTGATGCTGAAACACCTGATGGCAGGCGTCGCGGTGCTGCTCCATATCGCGGGCATCGCCTGCCTGCGCTGGCTGTTCTTTGCCGAAGCTGAACATGTCGTCGGCCTCTACTACGGCAAACGCTGAACGCATCTGATTTGAACAACGAAAAAGGCGGCCCCGAAAGGAGCCGCCTTCTTAAATCGGAAAACCGGTTGGCCTTAGATCAGACCTGCGTGCTTCATGGCCGCGTCGATCGCTGCCTTGGTGCTGTCCTCCAGCGTGGTCAGCGGGCAGCGGACCTCTTCGCTGCACAGGCCCAGTTTCGACAGGCCGTATTTCGCGCCCACAAGACCCGGCTCGATAAAGATCGCCTCGTGCAGGGGCATCAGGCGGTCCTGATATTCCAGCGCGGTCTTGTAGTCGCCAGCAAGGGTCGCGGCCTGGAACTCAGCGCAGAGTTTCGGCGCCACGTTTGCGGTGACCGAGATGCAGCCAACGCCGCCATGGGCATTGAAGCCAAGAGCGGTTGCATCCTCACCCGACAGCTGGATGAAGTCGGGCCCGCAGGAGCCGCGCTGCTGGCTGACGCGCGCCAGATCGCCGGTGGCATCCTTGACGCCAACGATACGGGGCAGCTTGGCCAGCTCACCCATGGTCGCCGGTGTCATGTCGACGACCGAGCGGCCCGGAATGTTGTAGATCACGATCGGAATATCGGCGCAGTCGTGCAGGGCCTCAAAATGCGCCACCATGCCGCGCTGGGTCGGCTTATTGTAATAGGGCGTCACCACCAGCGCCGCATCTGCACCGATACGCGCCGCAAACTCGACAAAACGAATCGCTTCGACGGTATTGTTGGAGCCAGCGCCCGCGATGACCGGCACCCGGCCTGCCGTCGCCTTGACCACCTCGGCGATCACGGTCTCGTGCTCTTCATGGCTCAGCGTCGGGCTTTCGCCAGTGGTGCCAACGGGCACAATACCGGTCGAGCCCTGCTCGATATGCCATTCTACCAAGTGTTTGAGCGTATCCAGATCCAGCTCGCCGTTGCGAAACGGGGTGACGAGGGCTGGCATAGAGCCTTTGAACATGGGCACGCTCCCTTAGTTGCGAATGGTCGGCAGGCAAAGCGCCGCCGGAATAGTGGACTTGACCGGGTTTTGAGTTGATACCGGCGCGTCACGGATTATCGTCACAGCCTCTATCCCCGGTTCACGAGAAAATGCAAGACATGACACGCATTCTGGCCTTCATTCTGCTGCTCCTACCCCTGCTTACTCCGCAGATAGCCCGGGCAGACAGGCTTGCTGACGCTCTGGAGCTGGTCCGGGGGCAGCAATGGGACGCCGCCGGAGAGATGGCAGGCCCCGAAGCCACCATCGCCCGCGACGTGATCGAATGGCACCGTCTGCGGGCGGGCGAAGGCTCGGCGCGCGATGTCATGGCCTTTTTGGCGCGTCGCCCCGACTGGCCCGGCCTGCCCTATCTGCGGGAAAAAAGCGAAGCGGCACTGGCCACGGCCGACCGCGAGACCATTCTGTCATTCTACTCTGGCAACCGACCCCAGACAGCCGAAGGCGCGCTGAGCCTTGGCCGCGCGCTGATCGCGGCGGGGCGCCGGGGCGATGGTGAGGCCGAAATCGTCATGGCCTGGCGCACCATGCCGATGAAATCCGAGGTACAGGACGCCTACCTCGCCGATTTCAGCGCCCTGCTGCAACCGCATCATGCGGCGCGGCTGAACCGGCTCTTGTGGGACCGCCACCATGTCAGTGCGCCGCGCATGCTGGACCTGATGCCGGACGGTCCGCGCAAGCTGGCCGAGGCCCGTCTGGCCCTACAGCAGCGCACCCCGGGCGTCGATGCCAAGATCGCGGCGATCCCAGCGGATTTGCAGGATGATGCCGGCCTGGCCTACGACCGGTTCGACTGGCGCGACAAAAAAGGACGCCGCGAGGACGCCATCCAGATGCTGATGGATCGCAGCACCAGCGCCGACAAATTGGGCGTGCCGGAGAAATGGCTGCGCCGCCGCCGCGATCTGGCCCGGCAGGACATGCGGGACGGCAACCACGAACGCGCCTACCAGCTGGCCGCCCATCATTTTTCCACGCCCGAAGCAGGCTATGGCTATTCCGACTGCGAATGGCTGGCTGGCTATATTGCCCTGCGCAAGCTGAACGATCCCGGTCTGGCCGCAAAGCATTTCGAGCGCTTCCTCGCCTCGGTCGAAACCCCGATCTCGGTCGGGCGCGGCGGCTACTGGTTGGGCCGTGCCTATGCCGAGATGGGAGAAGTGAACAGGGCGCATGATGCCTATTCCCGGGCTGCCGCCTATCAAACCTCCTTTTATGGGATCCTCGCCGCCGAGGCGCTTGGTCGACCTTTCGATCCGGATCTTGCCAATCCGCCTGCGCTGCCGGACTGGCGCAGTGCCCCCTACCTCAATTCCTCGGTCACCGAAGCGGGCCTGCTGCTGCTGCGCGCCGGAGAGGATGTGCTGGCCGAACGGTTCCTCACCCATCTGACCGAAAGCCTGCCGTCCGAGCAGGCCTTTCAGCTGGGTCAGATGGCGGTGGAAATGGACCGGCCACACCTGGCAGTGATGATCGGCAAACGCGCGGCACAATCCGGGATCGAGCTGAAAGGCGCCTATTACCCGCTGCACCCGGTGGCGAAAAAGGACCTGCCGATGGCGCCCGAGATGACCCTGGCCATCGCCCGGCGCGAAAGCGAATTCGACCCCGGTGTGATCAGCCACGCAGGCGCACGCGGGCTGATGCAGGTGATGCCCGCCACAGCAAAACTGGTGGCGAATGAACTGGGCATCCTGTCCGAGCACGAGACTGCCCGCCTGACCGCTGAATGGGACTATAACGCAACCCTTGGCGCGCAGTATCTTGCCCGTCTCGCCGAAGAGTTCGGTGGCAACGTGGTGATGATGGCAGCTGGCTATAACGCAGGCCCGCATCGCCCTGCGGCCTGGATGGAACGCTATGGCGACCCCCGCGACGGCACCCCGAACATCATCGACTGGATCGAGCACATCCCCTTCAACGAGACCCGCAACTACGTAATGCGCGTCACCGAAAGCCTGCCGGTCTATCGCGCACGGCTGGGGCAGACACCGCTGCCGGTGCCGTTTTCGCGGGAGTTGACCGGATCAACGCTGGCGGCGTTCGCGCCATAGGGTGAACAGCCCCGCCGCCACCACGATCCCGGCGCCCAGCGCCACGTTAAACCGGATGGTTTCCGAAAAGATCACAAGCCCCAGCATCGCCGCCCAGGGCAGTTGCAGATAGGCAAAGGGCTGCACCGCGCTTGCCTCTGCCGCCTCATAGCAACGGATCAGCAGATAGTGCCCCAGAGCGCCGGTCAGGCACAATAGCCCCATCCAACCCCAGTCCGGCGCGCTCATTGCCTCCCAGTTCCACAGGCCGATCGGCGTCATAAAGACAACGCCGACAACGCCCACGTAAAAGAAACTGGTGGCCGAATTGTCCTTGCGCGCGGCATAGCGCGTCAGAAGCCCATAAAGAGCGAACATCAGTGCAGCCAGCAGCGGTACCAGTGCAGCCGGTTGGAACACACCGATCCCCGGCTCCAGAATGATCAACACCCCAAGGAAACCGATCAGAATGGCGCTCCACCGCCAGATCCCGACCTTCTCCCCCAGGATCGGCCCGGACAGGGCCGCGATCATCAAGGGGTAGGAAACAAAGACCGCGTGGCTTTCCACCAGCCCCAGCAGGGTAAAGGCCAGAACCATGACACAGATTTCCGCCGCGCAGACAAAGCCGCGAAAGATCTGTAGCCAGATCTGCCGGGTCCGCGCCACCTTTTTCAGACCGCCCGGCTGCCGCAAAGCGATGGAGACGACAAACAGAGACAGGAACCAATAGCGGATCATCACCACCATGTAGACGTTGTATTCCCCCGCCAGATGTCGCGAGATCCCGTCCTGAAGCGCGAACACGATGGTGGCACCAATCATCAGCATCACGCCCAGCCGCGTGTTATTGCCTGCCTCGTGGACTTCTACGCTGCTCATGCCAGTTCCGCCTTTGTCATATGCCGTTTGCGCCCATAACCAGGGATGCGCGTAACGGCAAATCCCGCCGCCTCCAGGCCCCGGCGCACGAAACCCGCCGCCGTGTAGGTCGCGGCGCTGCCGCCCGCGGCGGTGTGCCGGGCCACTTCGGCCATCAGATCCTCACCCCACAGCTCCGGATTCTTGGCCGGGGAAAACCCGTCCAGAAACCAGGCATCGGCCTGCCCCGTCCACTCTGGCAGCGACAGGCGCGCGTCGCCGGTGATCATCTCGAAGCAAAGCGTGCCCAGATCGCAGCTGCCCTGCCCCGTCCAGACCGCGAGGAACCTTTCGGCCCAGGGCGCGACCGCAGGAAAGGCCTCCAGCGCCCGGGCCATATCGCCAGTCACCATTGGGAAGGCCTCGAAACTGGTGAATTGCAATGCGCCCACCTGCCCACTTTCCTCCCACAGCTTCCAGGCGGCGAGCAGGTTCAGACCGGTCCCGAACCCCAGCTCGGCAATATGGAAACCCGGGCGGAACCGCGCAGGCAGATCATTCCCGGCCAGGAACACATGCCTCGTCTCGGCCAGCCCGTCGTGGATCGAAAAATAGGGGTCATCGAACTGATCGGACACCGGAATGATGCCATCACGCCAACTGAGCCGGGCCTGCTGGTCTGCCATGCTGTTTTCCCCTAAGTGATGTCACGGAACGGCGCGACACTGGCGAAAGGGCGGGCGAATGGCAATGGCAGATATCACGGTGCGCGGCGCGGGCATTTTTGGTCTTTCGATCGCCTGGATCTGCGCCCGGCGCGGCGCAAAGGTTCAGGTGATCGACCCCTTCGGCCCCGGCGCCGGTTCCAGCGGCGGCCTTGTCGGTGCCCTCGCCCCGCATGTGCCGGAAAACTGGAATGCCAAGAAACAATTCCAGTTCGAAAGTCTTTTGATGGCACAAGATTTCTGGCGCGATGTGGAACATGCGGGCGGCGTCTCCCCCGGCTATGGCCGCACCGGCCGTCTGCAGCCCATCAATGACGATCGAGTACTGGATTTGGCCCGCCAGCGCGAAAGCACCGCTGCCCAGCTTTGGCGCACCGATGCCGGGCAACAGGCCGAATGGCGCGTCTGCGCAGCAGAGGAGTTCGGGGGGTGGGCCCCACCCAGTGCCACCGGCCTTGTGATTCACGACACGCTCAGCGCCCGCATGCATCCGCGCCGAGCCTGTGGTGCTCTCGTCGCAGCGTTGAAGGCACAGGGTGTGGCTGTAGGCGCAGACGGTACCGATCAGGGTCAGGTTGTTCACGCCACCGGCCATGCAGGGCTACTGAACCTGAACCAAACGCTCGGCAAAACCGTGGGCAAAACCATCGGCAACGGTGTCAAAGGACAGGCCGCCCTGCTGTGCCATGATGCCGGAAAGGTCCCGCAGCTTTACGCCGACAGCCTGCACATCATCCCGCATGTGGATGGCACAGTGGCCATCGGCTCCACCAGCGAGCGGGAGTTCGAAAACGGCACAGAGACGGACGCTCAGCTCGACGACATCCTTGCACGCGCCCGCGCCGCCGTTCCCATTCTCCAAGGCGCCGAGGTCATCGAACGCTGGGCCGGGGTGCGCCCGCGCGCAAGATCCCGGGCGCCAATGCTTGGCCCCTGGCCGGGCCGCAGCGGGCATTTCATCGCCAACGGAGGCTTCAAGATCGGCTTCGGCATGGCCCCCAAGGTCGCCGAGGTCATGGCCGATCTGCTGCTGGACCAGATCGATGCCATCCCTGCAGGCTTCCGCGTCGAAGACAACCTCTGACACCGCCGCCTCTGCCCCACCGTTTCGCTCCGGGTCAAGGGAGGCGCAGCCTGCGCGCATCGCGCGCCTTGCCCTTGAGGCGGAGCGGAACATCCCAAACTGGAACAGGCGCTTTTGAGGGCAGATCTGCCCCTCAAAACGCTTCTCAGCAGATCTTTTCACGCCGCGCAGCGGCGCCGGGCCCAACTGGCAGCGCCCTATTCGCAGAATATGGCCCGGCAGGCGGGAGCCTCCCCCTCATGCGAACTCTGCCGTGGCGCTCATGCATTGTCGTCCATCCGGGCCTCTGACCCACAGATCCTCGCCATTGCGGCAAAACGTAGCCGTTTCAAAATGCATCAATGGCGAGGAAGCGCGAAAGGCAAAGCTGCGCAAGGCACCCCCCACCTCCTCGGCCAGCAACATCAGGTGTTGCGCCAAAAGCGGACCATGCACCACCAGACCGTCATAGCCTTCGACATCGCGCGCATAGTCGAGATCATAGTGGATCCGGTGCCCGTTGAAGGTTAGCGCCGAATAGCGGAACAGCAGCGTCGATGAAAACGCCGCCTCCCGCGCATCACGCTCATCCGTCCGCGCCTCAGGCGGTACCGGTTTTGGCGCCTGTGGGTCCGGATCCTCGCGATAGACAAGATCCTGCCATTCGGTGAGGCACAGTTCTCCCTTCTGCCAGATCTCATGGCGCAGGGTGACAAAGGCCAGCGGCCCGCTGCGCCCGTTTTTATGTTCGGCCTTTTCCAGAACCGAGCGTTTTTCTGCCGGACTGCCCGCCCGCAGGGGCGCGTCGAACTGCAACTGCCCCCCAGCCCACATGCGCCGCGGCAGACCCAGATCCGGGATCAGCCCCCCTGTGCCGCCGACCCGCGGATGACCATCGCGGCCCAGTGCCTCGGGCGGCTGCGGGGTCCAGAAATACAGCTGGTGAAAGAACGGCGGCAGAACGCTGCCCTCGGTGACTTCCGCTTGCTGCCCCAGCGCCACCTGAAAGGCTGCGGCGCGGGCCGGGTCCATGACATCGGTTTGCCGGACCTCAGAGCTGGTATCGGGGCCAGGTTCGGTACGGGGGGCGGGATTTTTGGGACTGAAATCACTCATCCCGTGACCTTAGCCACGTCTTCGGAAAGGACAAGCCGCCGAAGACCGGGAGGGACGCTGACGCGCCCCTGCCCCTTACGGTTTGATCAGCGCTCGATTTCGCTGCGCAGGTTCTGCATCAGCGCCTCCAGCGAGCCCCGATAGATCTCGCTTGTCAGCTGGCCGCTTTCGTCGAACTCCTTGGAGGAATTGGCCAGATGCACCTCGGGCCCGGACACAAGGCGCGGCTGAAACGGCACCATGAAACCGCGCAGCACCATCTGCGCCCGCTCACCACCCGAGCGGCCACCCGCCGCCGACATGACTGCCACGGGTTTACCCGCCCAGGGCTTGCCCTTGGTACGGCTGACCCAATCCAGCGCGTTCTTCAGAACCCCGGAGGGGCCTTTGTTATACTCCGGGGTCGAGATCAACACCGCATCCGCCGCAGCGATCTGATCAGCCAAGAGCTGCACCCCGGCAGGCACACCATCGCGATCTTCGTCATCGCCATCGTACAGCGGCAGGTTCAGGTCGCCCTCCACGTGGGAGCAGGCACCGAACAGACGCACCGCCTCTTTCAGCAGCATGCGATTGGTTGCAGCCCCACGCAGGGATCCGGAGAGAGTGAGAAGTAGCGGATCGGACATCAGAACATTCCTCGACTAACACATTGACATGCAAGGCCCTGTCATGGGCCTGACTTGCCAATAGCTTAAGCAAAGACCGGGATGCCTCATACCCGAATGACCGCGCAAGCGTTGTGCGGCAACTGGCAAAGCCCGCGCCCGGGGGCGCGGAAATGCACAGCCTGCGCGCGTCCTGGCGCAGATCACCCGGCCTGCCAGGTTCAGCCGCCGGTGGGGATGACGACGATTTCCACCCGCCGGTTCTGCGCCTTGCCAGCTTCGGTCAGATTGCTGGCCACGGGCTGCTCTTCGCCGCGCCCGATGGTGCGGATCCGGTTGTAGGGCACACCGCCAGCCTGGATCTGATCGGCCACGGCATTGGCGCGACGCTCGGACAGGCCCTGATTATAGGCCGCATCCCCGTCACTGTCGGTATGGCCGATAACCTGCACGGTGCTGTTGGGATAGCGCACCAGACTGTCCGCCACTTTCAACAGGTCAGAACGAACCGACGGGCTGATTGCGGAACTGTCGGTGGCAAAGGTCAGATCATTGGGCAGCGATACCACCAGCCTGTCGCCGGTGTTAACGATCGAGATGCCGTCGCTCGAAATCGACTGACGCAACTCGGCTTCCTGCTTGTCCAGTTGGCTGCCGATCAGCCCGCCCGCAATCGCCCCGACCGCAGCGCCGCCCAGAACGGCGCCCGTCTTGTTGCTGGAATTCGAGAGGGCACCGATACCCGCACCCAGAATGCCGCCTGCAATCAGGCCCTGCTTTTCCTTGCTGGGCGTACCATCGCTGTTCAGCAGTGCCGGATCGGTGCAGGCGCCAAGGCCCAGCGCAACCGTCACTGCCGCAACCGTCGAGAATTTCAAAATCGTCATTTTGCCAACCTTCTTGCCTGTTTCGCGCGCCTCTGTCCGGGCTTGTCTCGTCCTGGCCCGGCGAAGTCTCACGCACCGCTGATTTTATTTGATTATATCATCGCTGCGGCGCTGCTGCTCAAGCGCAGAGTGCAAAACCTAGGCGGTTTGCCGCCCAGTTTCTTCGGCTTCGCCTGTCACAGCCGGAAAGTCCGCTTCTTTCTCCGGCGCGCTGTCATCACGCGCGGCCTCAAAGGCCAGCATCGCGCGTTTGACCGGCACTCCCCAGTGATAGCCACCGATATCGCCGCCCTTGCGCAGGACCCGGTGGCAGGGAATGAGCCAGCTCATGGGGTTCTTGCCCACAGCCGTCCCCACAGCCCGCACCGCGCGTGGGTTATCAATGGCACGGGCGAGTTCGGAGTATGTGGTGACATGACCCGACGGGATCCGCAGTAGCGCCTCCCAGACCTTGATCTGCAGCGGCGCGCCCATCATGTGCAGCGCAGCCTCGCCTTTTTGGGCAAAGATCGCCTCGGCCAAGGGGCGCAGCATCATCGGGTCTTCGACATAATCGGCATTTGGCCAGCGCGCGCGCATATCGGCCAGGGTCGGCTCAGCCCCGGTTTCGGCCGCAAAAGCGAGACCGCAGATCCCCTTCTCGGTGCCCATGACAAGCGCCAAACCGAATGGACTGTCGAACCAACCCCAACGGATTGTCAGCCCCGCGCCTTTGCGGGCGTATTCGCCGGGGCTCATCGCCTCCCAGCGCAGAAACAGATCGTGCAGCCGCCCGGAGCCGGACAGCCCCACCGCGTGGGCCGTTTCAAGGGTTGAAAACCGCTCTTGCAGCAGGCTCTTGGCGTGGCCCAGCCGCAGATACTGCTGATAGCGTTTGGGCGAAACACCAACCCAGGCCGAAAACACCCGCTGGAAATGCGCAGGGCTCATGTTCATGTGGGCGGCCAGTTCTGCAAGGCCAAGATCCTCTCCGCCCGCGTCGATCAGCTCAATGGCCCGGCCTATGACGCCATAGTGATAGCTCTGTTCACCCGCTTCGCGCATCTTTCCCTGTTCTCCTGCAAAGGGTCCAGCAACACAGTAGAGCGGACACCGGCGACCGGCGACCCGGAATTTGCGCATTGCGGGGGCCCGAGCGATCTGTTGCAAGCACAACAGCGCCTGCGGCACGATGAAACCATTGGAGTTTTTTCATTTGCGCCCTTCGCCGCAGACCGGCAAAAGAAGCAGCATGGCCAAGCAACTCGACTATCAT
>NZ_PXNU01000090.1:0-8128 GCF_041300735.1 Phaeobacter sp. SYSU ZJ3003
CAATCGCTGCATGGGCGTAGTAGGTAGATGGGGCGATCGGCAGAACACGGCAGATCGGCTCGACCCCAAACTCCCTTCGGTGATCGTCGATGAATGCGATCATTTGCGGAACGGGCGGTCGAGCTCCGCCATCGCGAAATACGCAGATGCCTTCTTCAGGATCTCGTTGGCTGTGCGCAGTTCCTTCACTTCACGTTCCAGTTCCTTGAGCCGGGCCTTCTGCTCACTGGTCAAGCCATCGCGCTCTCCAGCGTCTCGGGCGGCCTGAATGCACCAGGCGCGCAGGGTGTCGTGCGAACAGCCAAGCTTACCGGCAATCGCTTTGTAAGCTGCGCTATCACTCGTGTAGTCCGAGCGGTGTTCGCGATACAGCCGAAGACCGCGCTCGCGAAACTCGGCTGTGTACTTCGGGGTGTGCTTCTTCTGGTCCATAGGGTTCATCCTTTGAGAGTTTTACTCTCCGGTAAACCCGGGGCGGTTCACGGCAGTTGATACTAGATCGCTGCTTCTCGGGGCATCTTCCACCAGTCGAAGGGATTTCGGCGCTTCGAATGTGGGGCGAACCAAAGTCTGCTTTGAGGCTTAGAAAAATCGCTTATCACATTGCCGGTCTAGCGAAAAACTTCAAGAAAATGCAGTCACGCGGCTACGAGGATGCGATTTCGGATTGGGAAGACGATCTGAAGTACATGCATGACAAATATTACGTCCGTCATTTCGGCTTCAGTTGGCCAGGCCGTGGTCTCTAGTTCTGGTTCCTTTGAGGCTTGTGGAAGTTGCGCAGCAGTATTTTTTGGATGCCAGTTTTCGTTCTCACTGCCGTGTTTCTGATTGCTGAACATAAGCGGGCAGCCGTGTCAGACGCGGTGCAAGCCCCGCTTCAATAAGAAAATTCCCCTGCGCCAGCGCATTCCTCGCGAAGCAAGTTTCTCGCTGACAACCCCTTGGTGCCAGCTTTGGTCATGTTCATCGAAACACTCAAAGTCAGGATCAACAAATGGCTACGCAAACTCTGAAACTGAACGTCAAATCCGGCGAAAAAGACGGAAAGAGCTTCTGGGACCGATGCGGCGTCCTCTTCGTCAACACCGACGACAGCGGCAACATCACGTCGATCAACGTCAAACACAGCATGTTCCACGACGTCGAAATGGTCGCCTTCCCACGCCGCGATGAAGATCCGGTCACCGAGTGATCGGTGCGCCGGGGCGGGTTGCCCGCCCCGGTCATACCTACGCCCCAAGGCGCTATGCAGGTTTTGCGGGTGCGAATCCCGCAAATAACCGCTAGCAATACAGAAAAACAATTTCGAGTAGGGACAACCTGACGTGAATGCCGTTGAAATCGAAGAAGCCATTTCCGCGCTGGCGGAGCAACCGTTTGATGCGGTTGAATTTCCTTATGCTTTCCTGCTCGCCTTCGGCAACAAAGAAACCACGCTCAAACGCCTTCGCTCGGGCACATCGAACAAATCCGACCTGGACGGCGTTCTGCAAACGAACAACATTCACCTGAAATCCTGCGCGCCGGGCACCGTGTCTGAAACGCTGGCGGCGCTTAAGTCCAGCCCTGCCACCTCCAAGGCCAAAGCGAAATTCATCCTTGCGACGGATGGCGTCACCCTGGAAGCCGAGGATCTGAACACCGGCGAAACCATCGCCTGCGACTTCAAGGATTTCCCCGATCACTTCGGTTTCTTCCTTCCTCTTGCAGGCATCTCGACCGTCAAACAGATCCGCGAAAGCTCGTTTGATATCAAAGCCACGGGCCGCCTCAACCGCCTCTATGTCGAGCTGCTAAAAACCAACCCCGACTGGGGTACGGCAGAGCGCCGCCATGACATGAACCACTTCATGGCGCGGCTGATCTTTCTATTCTTTGCCGAAGACACGTCGATCCTGAATGGCGAAGACCTGTTCACGGCGACTGTCACGCAGATGTCGGACAAGGACAGCTCGAACACGCACGAGGTGATCTCCGAGCTGTTCCGCGCCATGAACACCAAGATCGAGGACCGCGCGAGCGCGAACCTTCCCCGTTGGGCCGACACCTTCCCATACGTGAACGGCGGGCTGTTTTCGGGCAGCACTGAGGCCCCCAAATTCTCAAAGATCGCGCGCAGCTACTTGCTCCACATCGGCTCCCTCGACTGGACCAAGATCAACCCCGATATCTTCGGCTCCATGATTCAGGCCGTGGCCGATGACGAAGAACGCGGCGCATTGGGGATGCACTACACCTCTGTGCCCAACATCCTGAAGGTGCTGAACCCGCTCTTCCTTGATGACCTGAACGCGCAGCTTGAGGCGGCAGGGGACAACAAGCGCAAGCTCGACAACCTGCGCAAACGCATCTCGAAAATCCGCGTCTTTGATCCGGCTTGCGGGTCGGGCAACTTCCTTGTCATTGCCTACAAGGAAATGCGCGCCATTGAGGCGAAGATCAACGCCTATTGCGGCGAGCCCGATCGGCGCACGGATATCCCGCTGACGAACTATCGCGGGATTGAGCTACGCGATTTTCCGGCCGAGATCGCCCGCCTTGCGCTGATCATCGCGGAATACCAATGCGACGTGACCTATCGCGGGCACAAGGACGCTCTCGCCGCCTTCCTGCCGCTGGATGCGGAGAACTGGATCACCCAAGGCAATGCCCTGCGCCTGGATTGGCTGACCGTCTGCCCGCCGACGAGCCAAAAGGTCGATATGCGCGGCGAAGACTTGTTCATGTCCCCGCTGGAAAAGGCCCAAATCGACTTCAAGAACGAGGGCGGAGAGACCTACATTTGCGGCAACCCGCAATTCAAAGGAGCTCGAAAGCAAAGTGTTTCGCAGAAAGAAGAATTATCCAATTTGTTCGGCGGCCACAAAGACTTTAAGAACTGTGACTATGTGGTCGGTTGGTTTCTTAAGGCAGCCAACTACCTAGATTTTTGTGATGCAAGTTTCGCCTTTGTATCAACTAATTCGATAAGCCAAGGGGAACAGGTGGCTCACCTTTGGTCTAGAATTTTTGAGAAGGATCTAGAAATTGCCTTCGCACATCAAAGCTTTAAATGGCGCAACAATGCGTCGGACAATGCTGCTGTGCATTGCGCGATTCTGGGTGTCCGCAAAAAATCGTCTGATAGCAGCGCGCTTTATGGAAATGGAACTGTTCGGATAGTCCCATCTATTTCACCCTATCTAATAGCGGGAGATGAAACTGTTGTAACAGGGCGTAGTAAGCCAGTTTCTGCAGAAATGTCCTCGATGTCTTCTGGCAGTATGCCCCGTGATGGCGGGAATCTGATTTTAGCAGCTGAAGAAGCCCGTTCTCTGATAGCGCAGGATTCTAGGATGCGCGCGCTTGTACGGGATTTTGTCGGGTCTCAAGAACTAGCTAACTATAGAAATAGGAAGTGCCTTTGGATCGAAGACAAAGATCTTGATCTCGCTAACAGCGTTCAATTAGTCAAAGACCGTATTGATGAAGTAAGATCCTTTCGCCAGAGCTCTTCGGCAAAAACCACTCAGGGCTACGCCGCTATCCCACACAAATTTGCCCAACGGACGGAAGTAGCCGACCGCTTCTTCTCCGTAGCTAAAACTTCATCAGAAACCCGAGAATATCTGCCTGCTGACGTTTTTGACGCTGGAACGGTTGTGTCTGACGCGGCATTCGTTGTTTCATCTGGCAGCTTGTGGGAGTTTGGTATTGCAGTCTCCAAGCTGAAGGCTACTTGGGCTGCTACCGTGTGTGGCCGCTTGAAAACAGATATTAGGTATTCCAGTACTTTGGGGTGGCATACTTTCCCGGTTCCTAAGCTCACCGAGAAAAACAAAGCGGATCTGACCCGCTGCGCCGAGGATATCCTATTGGCCCGCGAGGCGCATTTCCCCGCCACCATCGCCGACCTCTACAAACCCGACGCTATGCCCGAAAACCTCCGCGCCGCCCACGACCGCAACGACGAGGTCCTCGAACGCATCTACATCGGTCGCCGCTTCCGCAACGACACAGAGCGGCTGGAGAAGCTGTTTGAGCTCTACACCAAGATGACAACGAAGGTGGCGGTATGATCGAAGCAGTCTTTGGTTTGGTTGGCGTTGTCGTCGGGAGTTTTTTGACCATCGCGAAGGATGGGTTTGCATCGTGGAAACAGCGCAGGCGAGAGGGATCATATGCGGCGATCCGCCTGGTCTGTATCCTTCACGAATACGCCGACAAATGCGTAGATGTGGTGCAAGATGACGGAACCAGTCATGGTCAACCAGCAGGACGGACAGACGATGGGGAGGAGTACTATGTCGCGCAAGTTCGACAACCTGCACCACCTGAATATCCAGACGACATCGCCTGGCGGAGTTTGCCCGAAGGCCTGATGCATCAAGTTCTGGGCCTGCCGAACAAAGCACGGACAACTGACCGCTATATTGACGGTCAATCAGAGTATGCAGCCACTCCGCCGGACTATTCGGAGTTTTTTGAAGCCCGCCAAGAGGGGTATGCAAAGCTCGGTTACGATGCACTATGTCTCGCTGAGCAACTGTCGGAACGGTATCGGATCAAAGCCGTACACAAGGCAAAGTTGGGGTCTGAATGGGATCCAAAAGCATTTATGGCTGAAAAGATTAAGTTTTTTGAAGAGCAAAGAGCTGAGATGAGGCGGCGATTTAAGCAGCCTACATGCGATTTGCAGCCAATTTTAGGAAGCCGCAATGTCGAGTAAAAAATCTGTTCCCTCCGTTTCCGTCACCTACGCGCAGAACCGCAGTTCGACCACCTCGAACGAACTGGGCATGCGCAAGATGCAAGAGCGCGCCTATGAGATGCGCGGCGAGCAGTATTTGTTGATCAAATCGCCGCCTGCCTCGGGGAAATCGCGAGCGCTGATGTTCATCGCGCTCGATAAGCTGCACAATCAGGGTCTTAAACAGGCCATCGTGGTGGTGCCGGAAAAATCCATCGGGTCGAGCTTCAACGATGAGCCGCTGAGCAAGTTCGGCTTTTGGGCTGACTGGCACGTCGAGCCGCAATGGAACTTGTGCAACGCCCCCGGCGGTGATGACGGCAAGGTTGGTGCTGTTGGGCGTTTTCTGGAAAGCGATGATCAGGTGCTGGTCTGCACACACGCGACGTTCCGCTTCGCCGTCGACAAGTTTGGGATCGAGGCCTTCGACGATCGTGTGATTGCAGTGGATGAATTCCACCACGTCTCGGCCAATCCCGACAACAAGCTTGGCGCGCATCTGGGCGCGTTCATTGCCCGCGACAAGGTGCATCTGGTCGCGATGACCGGGTCCTATTTCAGGGGCGATGCCGAAGCCGTCTTGTCGCCCGAGGATGAGGCCCGGTTTGAAACGGTCACCTACACTTACTATGAGCAGCTCAATGGTTATGAGCATCTGAAGACGCTCGACATCGGTTATTTCTTCTACACTGGGTCTTACGCTGACAGCATTCTGGAGGTTCTGGACCCCGCCGAGAAAACCATTGTCCACATCCCGAATGTGAATTCGCGCGAAAGCACCAAAGATAAGCACAAGGAGGTCGAACATATTATCGACAGCTTGGGTGAGTGGAAGGGGCTTGATCCTGAGACCGGGTTCCAATTGGTCGAGACGCCAGAGGGCCGCGTGTTGCGCATTGCCGATCTGGTGGATGATGAGGCTGCGAAGCGTGACAAGGTGGCGAGCGCTCTGAAAGACCCTGCGCAGAAAAACAATCGCGACCATGTCGATATCATCATCGCGCTTGGCATGGCAAAAGAAGGGTTCGACTGGATCTGGTGTGAACATGCATTGACCGTTGGCTATCGCGCAAGCTTGACCGAGATCGTGCAAATTATCGGCCGCGCGACCCGCGATGCCGAAGGTAAAACGAAGGCGCGCTTCACCAACCTGATCGCGGAACCCGATGCGGGTGAAGAGGCCGTGACGGAGGCGGTCAACGACACGCTCAAGGCCATAGCGGCCAGTTTGCTGATGGAGCAGGTCTTGGCCCCTCGCTTCAACTTCACGCCCAAGACGCCGACGAGTGGACCCGTCGAAGGGTTTGACTACGGTGAGGGCGGCTATGATCCCAACAAAGAAAACGTGGGGTTTGATGCGGCCACAGGGCAAATCCAGATGGAAATCAAAGGACTTGCTGAACCCAAGAGCGAATTCGCACGGCGAATTTGTGATGAGGATCTGAACGAGGTAATAACGGCATTTGTTCAGGACAAAACGACGATTGAACGCGGGCTCTTTGACGAAGAGATGGTCCCCGAAGAGATCACGCAAGTGCGAATGGGCAAGATTGTCGGCACCAAGTTTCCAGAACTTGATGCGGAAGACCAAGAGACTGTACGCCAGCATGCGATCGCGGCTCTGAACCTCACCCAGAAAGCGAAAGAAATCGCACTGTCAGGTGCAGATGCGGATGAAACTGGTGGCAACACGGCTTTGATTGATGGGGTGCGCAAATTTGTGATGGATGTACGTGAGTTGGATATCGATTTGATTGATCGGATCAACCCGTTTGGCGAGGCCTATTCCATCCTGGCAAAGACAATGAGCGAAGATAGCCTTAAACAGGTTCAGGCTGTCATATCGGCGAAAAAGGTAAAGCTATCGCCGGACGAGGCCCGAGACTTGGCCAAACGTGCAGTCAAGTTCAAGCAAGAGCGTGGCCGGTTGCCATCGATCACGTCTGCGGATGCCTGGGAAAAGAAAATGGCTGAAGGTGTCGCATTCCTTGCGCGCATGAAGCAGGAGGCTGCAAATGGCTAAAGGTTTCACCGACGAGGATGATGCGCTGCTCGCGGAACTCGGTGTAGAAATCGAGACCAAGAAGGTTGTCGCACGTACACCGCGAGAAGAACGTATCATTGCAGGATTTGAAGAAATACAGCGGTTTGTTGACCAGAATGGGCGCGTCCCAGGTCACGGTGAGGACAAAGATATCTTTGAACGCCTATACGCGACTCGACTTGAACGGCTGCGTGAACTTGGCGAGGATAGAGATCTGATTTCAGATATGGACCATCAAGGGCTACTCGCCGCTGAAAATCCAGTCAAAGATGCCGACCTCGAGGATCTTGATGACGATGCATTGTTGGCAGAACTTGGCATCGCTGCGGAAGCGCCGTCCATTTCGGAATTGAAGCACGTTCGTTCTACGTCAGAAAAAAAAGCTGCCGAGGAGGTTGCTGGGCGTGAAAAGTGTGAAGATTTCGACACCTTCAAACCGCTCTTCGAACAGATCCAGAAGGAGCTGGATTCTGGCATAAGGGAAACGCGTAAGTTTGAGCTTAAGGCCGAGATCGAACCCGGCCGTTTTTTTATTGTCGGAGGACAAAAAGCTTATGTCGCGGAAATGGGCGACATAGAGCTTACGGACCACGGCCGAACAGACGCACGCCTGCGGGTGGTGTTCGACAACGGCACGCAAAGCAAGATGCTCATGCGGTCGCTCCAACGCGCGCTCAATGCGGATGGGGATGCTGGGCGTAGGATCACAGAGCCAAATGCAGGCCCGCTGTTTTCTGACGAAACCGCTGAAGGTGATGAAGCGAGCGGAACCATCTATGTGTTGCGAAGCCGTTCAGATCATCCATTGGTCGCCGCAAACCGAGAGCTTGTTCACAAGATTGGCGTGACGAGCAATGACGTTGAGAAGCGCATTGCGGGCGCGCAGCTTCAGACAACCTTCTTGATGGCCAAGGTTGATGTCGTGGCCACCTATGAGCTCTACAATATCAATCGCAGCAAGTTGGAAACACTTCTTCACCGGATTTTCGCGCCAGCCCAATTGGATATCGAGATTCCCGATCGACTTGGCCGACCCATGAAACCACGGGAATGGTTTTTGGTGCCATTGTTCGCCATCGAAGAGGCTGTTGAGCGGATCAAAGATGGCACGATTTCGCACTATGTTTATGATCTTAGCATCGCAGAATTAGTGCAGCGCGAATGATGTTTTTGAGCGGGTTTCGAAAGTAAATGTCAAAAGCTGAGACCCTCCTTATCAACAAGTCGCCACTTCTTAGCTTGCCAGAGCTGTCGTTGGTTTGACCCTGATCCGTAAGTGAAGCCATGAACCGCCCCGGGTTTGCCGGAGAGTTTTTTGTTCAAAACTTAGGCGACGTGATCAAGAGCATTTA
>NZ_PXNU01000091.1:0-8007 GCF_041300735.1 Phaeobacter sp. SYSU ZJ3003
AATCTACAGTCAGCTTTGTGTGCCAAAAACAGCGGAAATCACGGCTTGACCGATATAGGAGCTTCAATGCGGCCGTCGAAACGTTCTTCAAAACCATCAAGGCCGAGCTGATCTGGCGACGGTCATGGGCAACCAGGCGGCAAGCCGAGATGGCGATCTTCGAATACATCAATGGCTTCTACAATCCACGTCGACGGCACTCAGCATTGGGCTGGAAAAGCCCGGTCGCCTTCGAAAGAAAAGTGGCTTAAACGAGCACTTGGGGCGGCACAAATACGCGACAGGTCCATTTCGGACTGACCGAGAAGGATGCACAGCTGCCGATCCCGGAAGATCACATCCTGACCGACCGCATCATCCGCGAGAGCTTCGAGGCTCTGCTTGGTCAGTTGCGCGGGACCGGGCTCGAAGCAGAAATCGAACCGCTCGCCCATGGGCTCGCCACGATCCTGCAGCGGCGCAAGGTGGCGCTCGGCAAGGAGGTCGACCGCACTGCGGACAAGATCGGCGCGCTGGCAAAGTCCCATGACGGATCGGAGATCGCCGAGACCGCGCTCGAAGAAGCGCAGGCGCGCTTTCTGCAGCTGCGCGAGATTGTCGGCGCCATAGAGGTGATGAGCGAGGCTGCGGCGGAATGCTACGAGATCGAGACCGGCCACGCCTTCATCCCGGCAGCCGGGTCGCGCGCAAGCGTCCGGGCGCAAGAGACCGGGGCGGTCTTCGAGGCGCGGCAGCTTCTGGAGCAGCACGACCGGGAAACCGCCGAGAAGTCGAAAGTCGAGGGTGTTCCCCTGATCGTCTCGGGCGCCACCGACTGGACTGATGTTGATGTGATCTTCAACACGCTCG
This sequence comes from Phaeobacter sp. SYSU ZJ3003, assembly GCF_041300735.1. Classification (NCBI taxonomy): domain Bacteria; kingdom Pseudomonadati; phylum Pseudomonadota; class Alphaproteobacteria; order Rhodobacterales; family Roseobacteraceae; genus Phaeobacter; species Phaeobacter sp. SYSU ZJ3003. Next base: position 850 of record NZ_PXNU01000091.1, read on the forward strand.
ACAAGGTTCGCGAGCGGATCAAGCAGAACCGCAATCAGGAAATCTTCCTCTGCCACAAGGGTGGCAAGCACGGGGCGGAGATGATCGCGGCTCGGTGGGCTCGCGCACGGGGTGTCGCACAAGCGCGTTTCGATCCGCGCTGGTCCGCGCATGGGCGGGCGGCACCGTTCAAGTGCAACGACGAGATGCTGGACGACAAGTTCGCGGCGACGGGGGTTGTGCTCTTCGGCGGCAACGGGGTCGCGCTGAACCTCGGGCAGAAGGCGGAAGCGAAAGGCCTGACGGTCATGCGGGTTGCGGACCCGGCGAAGAAGGCGTCGCAGGATTGAAGAAAGAGGGTCGCCTTCGGGCGGCCCTTTCGTCGTTTCTTATGGGTGTGGACGTTCTCCAAATCACTTTGCCTAGCAATTTCCTGTTTTGATAGGTATATGTGTGCCAAGCAAAACTTGGAAATGATAGGCATGACCCCACTCAGCAGCATCGCGATGAGCGCCTATACCGACCTGGTGCGTCTTCTGAAGGACGACGCCTTGTCCGGTGTCGAAGGCAAGCCCACGCTCAAGGAGCGTGGGGATAAGGCCTATTGGTATGCCGCGCGCCGTGTCGGGACGGAGATGCGGTTCATCTATATCGGCGAAGACAGCGACGAGACGCGCGCGCGCATCGACCGGATCGAAGAGCTGCGCGCAACGGCCAAGGATCGGCAGGCGGAACGGTCGCGGCTTGTTCGGCTCTTGCGTGCGGAAGGCATGACGCCCATCGACCGGGCGACCGGTTCCATCCTGTCGGCCATGGCCGCAGCCGGGACCTTCCGTTTGGGTGGCACCATCGTCGGAACCAATGCATTTCGCCTCTATGAAGGCGAGCTTGGTATCCGTCTGCCAATTGGCGGTATGGCCAATACTGGCGACATCGACATCGCGCAGTTCGAGAAGCTCAGCGTTGCGTTGCAGGATCAGGTCGACCCGGGTCTTGCCGAGACGTTCTCAGCGCTCAAATTCGATCCTCTGCCAGCTCTTGACCAAGGTCGGACATGGCGATGGGCCCAGGGTGGCAGCGGCCAGTTGGTCGAGTTCCTGACACCGGCGTTCGGGGATGAGACCATCCGTGATCTGCCAGCATTGGGCGTGAACGCCCAAGGATTGAACTATCTCAACTTCCTGATCGCTGAGCCGATCCACGCGGCGGCGATCTATAGATCCGGCGTTCTGGTGCAGGTGCCCCGCCCGGAGCGTTATGCAGTCCACAAACTGATCATTGCCGACCGGCGCCGCGATGGGGCAGGGGGCCTGAAATCCGCGAAGGACCGCGAGCAGGCGGCTTTCCTTATCGAAGCGATGGCCGAGGACCGGCCCGATGATCTGGCTCGGGCCTATGCCACCGCAATGGAGGTTGGGCCGCGCTGGCGGGAACACATCGGCAACTCGCTGAAGCGAATGCCTGATACCAGGGGGATGCTCGACAGCTTGGGCGCGTGATGGCCATAACCGGGTCGCCTTCGGGCGGTCCTTTCGTCAAATCTCATGGCGCGTGCGATCGGTCACACTTGATCTGCATCTCACGGCGTCCAGCACCGTCATCCCTCTACCCAGCCCGTCAGAGTTCGGCCCATCCGCATCGGTACGGGCTGGGGATGGTGCGCACCTAGCACATCGTCAGCAGCGCAAGACGCGAGGGGTCGAGACGTCGCACTTGAGGCTGAAGCCCTGCTCGACCCTCGGGTGGTGTCGCGGAACATCGCACCCACGCGGGCGGGCGTCATCAGCACCCCGGCCAGGTTCGGCAGGACGTGGACGCGGATGGTGGCGACTGCGTGATGGCACAGGTCAATCGGGTCCCTCCTTTTTGCTATGCATGTGGATCGCACGGGGTCGGCCCGTTCGTGCCCTCAGCTCACGCTTCGGCAAGCACAAATACGGTTTCCACGGCGGGGCCGCGGATCCTCCGCATTTGCGCTTGCGACCGGTCCTCTTGCCCCCGTGCTGGGTGATCCTCATCGCAATAAGGAGTAACCCAAATGACCAACCACTACGTCGCCACCGTTCCCGTCAAGTTCACCGATACCGATGGCCAGGAGCGCACCCGATTCCAACGCGTGGGCGCCATGTTCCGCAACACCCGCAACGGGGACGGCTCGGAGTTCTTCAGCCTCAAGCTCGACTTCCCGGTCGCGGTCTCGGAGCTGGTGATGTTCCCACCGAGCGCGAAAGATCCCCAGGACTAAATCCTCTGGCGAGGATGGGCCGCCCCAGGACGATCTTGGGGCGGCCCGATCCCTGTTCCAGGGATGCCGTATCCGGCGGTCAGTTCGCCCGAGGTGACCTCCTCTTGGTGCCGGTCGCTGCGCGCGCAACGGACGATCGCCGCTCGGAATGATCCGGCCGCGACAGACCGGCCAGTCAGCCTCAAGGGGGCCATCCACAAAAACCTATCGGCCAAGGCCTCCCGGTTTTTGCGGCAGAGATTTGGCGGAGCCAAATCTGGCCCTCCTTGACCCTGCCTGTCCGCCCTGTCGGTGGGGTTTGCGCCCGCCCGCGGTTCCGTCCGAACACATGCGTGTTCGGTCAGACCCTCGGGCGGTGTTTGGGGAAAGGGACCCATTGGACAGGTGGGGTTCTTGTTGGCGAGGGGGCAGGCCCGCGTCCCTGCGGGCCGCGGGGGAAGCGGACACCAAGGCTGCCTGAGGCTGAATGCAACTAAAGTATATAATTGACATCGTGGTATATTATCGTAATGTGGGGGCAGCCTTGGTGGAAGGTGGCAGGAAATAGGGGGTCTTTCTTCCGCATGTCCCGAACAAAACGCCTGACAGAGATCGAGAAGATGCAGATCGTCCGCGAGGCCGCGGAGGGTGTGTCGACGTCTGAGCTGGCTGAGCGTTTCGAGGTCACATCGCGGGCCGTGCGCTACGTCCTGAAAGCCGATGCCGAGCGCCAGACGGATGCTGCGATCCCGGTCGCCGCGGTCAGTGTGAAGGTTACGGCTGCGGAGCTTAAGGCGCTCGACGCGGTGCTGGCCGCCGCCGGGATCGAGAGCAGAGCCGAGGGGCTGCGGCGGCTCATTCAGGCGGCGGGCGGGGTTTTCGTTCCGGACGCGCAGATGGCAGCAGAGATGGCGCGATACAGGTCCTCTTTGCATGAGGTTGGCAATGGGGTCGCACAGATCGCCAAGCAGATGACGCGGGCCAATCGGATGGGGCAGGGGGCTGATGGTGGCACGCGTGCCGAGTTCTCCGAATTGCGCCTTGCGCAGATGCGCGGGTTGGCGCGGTTCATCCTCGATTCCGCCGACGAGATCGATCTGCTCCTGCGGCGTCGGCGCGACGCGATGCAGCTCGAGGCCAGTGCTGCGCTAAGGGAGTTTGCCCATGCGGCTGAATGATGCGGTTGACGCGGTCACCGGGGAGGTCTTCAGGGATGGCTGGAGCCGAATCCGAGGCTCGATGCAGGGGCTGTATGTCGCCAAGCAGAGCCAGCTTGCGCGCGCGGCAGCAGGGCATCGGCCAGCGGTCTTCAAGGCGATCCGGGGTGGGGGCACGCATACCAAATCGCAGCTGATGAACCAGCTCGATTACCTCACCACCAAGTCTACCCATATCGTGGACAGTAGCGGGTTCCTCGATGGCAAGGCGAAGCTCGAAGCGAAGGACATCAAGGACCTCACCGAGCGCTTTGCCAAGCGGTGGGACGCGGGCTTCAAGCCCAAGCTGGGCCAGACCACCCATATGCTCATGTCCTTCCCAGTTGGCACGCGCGGCGAGGATGTGCGCGACATCTCGACGGACGTGGCAGAGCGGTTCTTCCAGACCGATGAGGGGCATTTCGACTACATCATCGCGGTGCATGAAGACCGCGATCACCCCCATGCGCATCTGGTGCTGAACCGCCACTCGCAGGAAGGCGAGTTCTTCTTTCTGGGGCGCAACCACCGCTTCAACTATGACGACTTCCGCCTCGCCATGGTCGAGGAGGCGGAGAAGTACGGCGTGCGCCTGGAAGCCACGCGCCGGGTGGATCGCGGTGTCGTGCATTACCCCGCCCGGACCAGCGAGGTCTATGCGGCGAAAGAAGAGGGGCGCGCGCCCCGCGAGCGCGAACGCGTGGGCACCGACCTGACGCGGACGCTCGCGGAGATTGCCAATACCAGAACCGTCTACCACTCGCTTGCTGCGGAGGCATCGCGCGAGGCCCGTGAAGATATTGCCACAGCCCTTTTCCGCGCGGGTGAGGTGCTGGCGCGCGGCGGGCAGCTGGACCGAACAGGAGATGTGTATATGGCCGAGGATCAGAGTTTCGAGGATCTGAGAAGCCTCTATGCGGAGAAGCTCGCGCGGGTGCAGGGCATGATCGCCGAGAAGTCCGACGCGGAACGTCCCGTGCTGGAAAAACGCCTCATCGAGATCCAGACGCAGGTCCAGCACATGCAGCCGCTCGGATTGCGTTCGAGCACGTTGTCAGAGGCGCCCTCGGAGGGCGGGGTCTACTCAGAGGCAAACATACAGGAAAGCCAGTTGGAGCGCCTCGCCGATCCGCGCCTGCGGTCGCGGATCGACGCGGCCCTGCGGGGCACGGGGATCAGCACATCGAAAGTGGTGGCCCGGATCGAGACGGGCGCCTCAAATGCTGCGCTCGAGCATCAATGGATCGCCGATGATCTCTCCAAGGTGGCTGAGGCGCGCGATCTGAACCTCGAACGCCGCGCCGATCTGGAACAGGCGCGCGACATTCTCAACGATGTGCACGTCGAACTCGGTACGCTGCTGGAAAGGGAAAGCGTGCTGCGCCGGGATGGCATCGTGGAAGCGGAACCGGTCAGCGAGCGGTTCCATTATCACCGGGACGCGGTCCGGATGATGGAAGGGACAATCCGTCAGGAGATGCGCGCAGACGGCCTGACCGCGCAGCAGATCGAGGACCGGGACTGGGAGGTTGTCTCACGGGCGGAGCGCCGGATCGAGACGGAGCAGCGCACGTATCTCGATGCACATCCGGAGCTACTCGCACGCCCTGGCGATGTGATCGACCGGTCCGCGCCCTATAGGGAGACCATCACCGATGCGGCCCGCGCCAGAGAGATCAGCCGCGAGGTCGACCGGATCATTGAGGGTCGCGATGCCCGCACCCCTGTTGCGGATGCAGTTACGGATGACTTACGCGCGCGCTATGCGGACATGCCATCCCACCTCGCCCGTGGTCTAGGCGCGACCTATGCGGCCGTCGTCGAGATACGCAACACCGAGGCCATCAATCAGGTCCGCCGCGAAACCGAGTTGCGCGAGGGGCTTGGGGTTGGCACGCGCGACGCACCCCTCGCAGCCCGCAGTGAAACTGCGCCGCAGTCTGACCGTGCCGACCGCCTTGCAGACGAGATTGCGCGTGTTCTGGACCATGAGCGGGCGGGGGAATTGTCCGCGCCCTTCGAGACCGAGGCGGAGCGGGACGCCTTCCGCGAGGAGATCGCGCGGGTGCTGGATGACCGCCAATTGGGCCGGCTCACATCCGGCGATGCCGATGCGCTGGACAAGGTTCTCGAGGACCGTCTCGACCGGCTCTATGTCGCTAAGGTCTATCTGCAATCCGATGCCGCGACGGCCAACACCGAGGCCTTGCGCCAGGTGGTCGATGAACTCGCCGATGCTGAGTACGAAAAACACCGCGCGACAGACGTGGACGGTGAGACCGAGCGGGGTCAGGTCCATTGAGCGCCGCCATGGGAAAGGCGCGGATCGCGACCGGCGTTTTGCTGGTGACGCTGGTGACAGCCGCCATCGGCTACACCATCGCCTCGGCGGTGCTGACCTACCAGGATCTCGGCTTCGGGGCCGAGATCGACTTTGCCTATATCGCGCAAAACTATCTGGCGATCCTGGACCGCCGCCCGGAGGACGCCCAGCTTATTCACCTGATCATCGGCAGCTTCGCCGCCGCCGGCCTGATGCTGAGCCTCGCCCTCTCAGGGTCCGCCCTGACACGCTTTGGCCAGACCCATTGGCAGACCGCGCGAGAGATGAAGGCCAATGGGTTTTTCGGCGCACCCGGAACTGGGTTCATTCTCGGCAAGCTCGGTACTCCAAAATCCCGCGCGAAATACATCTGCTCGAAAGTCTTCCCGCATGCGCTGATTGTGGCCCCCACGGGCCGCGGCAAGACCTCGGGCTTCGTCATTCCGAACCTGCTGACCTGGCAAGGCTCCGCCGTGACGCTCGATGTGAAAGGCGAGTGTTTCGAGGCCACGGCCCGGCACCGTGCAGCCCAAGGCGACAAGGTCTATCGCTTTGCCCCCACCGATTGGGAGGGCAAGCGCACGCATCGCTACAACCCGCTCCTGCGCATCTATCAACTGAAAGATCCCGCGCGCCAGCAGATGGAATTGCAGCTTCTCGCGACGCTCTTCCTGCAAAGCGACAATGACCGGGTGCAGGGCCTTCTCAAGGGCGGGATCGATCTCTTCGTGGCGGCAGGCCTGTTGGCCTTCCAGCGCAAGCGCCCCACCTTGGGCGAGATCTACCGCATCGCGGCCTCGGGCGGGAACAAGCAGAAGGAATACTTCGCGCGCGGCCACGAGGTGGATAACAGGGCCGCCAAGCTGATCTTCACGCGGCTGGCGTCCACCAACAACGATACGCTGACCTCTTACGTCTCGCTCCTGATGACCTCGGGGCTCGATCAATGGCAGAACCCGGCCATTGATGAAGCGACGGCGGTCTCGGACTTTGATTTCCGGACGATCCGCAAGAAGCCCTTTTCGGTCTATCTCGTGGTCCAACCGCTGATGGTGAAGCCGCTCGCGCCACTGATCCGGCTGTTCTTCTCCGATCTCCTCTCCGCCATGCAGGAAAAGGACCCCGGGCCGGATGAGCCCTGGCCCGTGATGATCATGCTCGACGAGTTCAATCGCCTCGGCAAGATGCCCATTGTGGTCGAGAGCATCGAGACCCTGCGCACGTATCGCGGCCATCTGGCCGTAGTTACGCAAACGATCCCCGCCCTCGATGAAATCTACGGCGAGAACACCCGCCGCGCCCTGCAGGGCAACGCGGGCGTGAAGCTCTACCTCACGCCGTCGGATGAAAAAACCGTCGAGGAGCTGAGCCGGTGTTCGTCAAGGTAGTTGTCGCCTGCATTCGATTTCACGCTGCGCTTTTGGCGGGCCCGGCCA
>NZ_PXNU01000092.1:0-7619 GCF_041300735.1 Phaeobacter sp. SYSU ZJ3003
TCCCGTTTTGTGAATCTGCGCCCAACCTATCCGGTTCGCGCAACCTCCTGCATGGAAACTTCTATGAAGCAGACTCGGATTTCCGCTACGGGGCTGAGACCCCGGACAATCCCGCCACCACCATGCGCGTGCTGGCCATCATACTGGCGCGCGACTGGTAGAAGGGCAGGGGACTCCCCTCCTGACACCCCAGGCGATGAAGGCCCACTGACCCCTCAAAGGGAAAGTGGGCCTTTTGTCGTGGTGATCCCTGAAGACGGGGATTGGCCGCGCATGTGAATGCGCGGGCCACACCTCACCCACCTGGAAGGATATCCCATGACCACAAGCTTTGCCCCTCTCACCGTTGCCATCGGCGATCTTGTCGCCCACCCCGCCAATGTGCGCAGCAACTCCCCGGAAACCTATGACCCCGAAAACATCGCCCATCTGAAGGCCAGTATCGCTGTGCTGGGCCTGCTCCAGCCGCTTCTGGTTCAGAATCTTGACGGCAAATATGCTGTCCTCGCCGGTGGCCGGCGCCATGCAGCCCTGAAGGAGCTGATAGCTGACAAGGCCAGCAAGGGATTCACGGCGAAAACCAAGGTGGACTGCCGCCTTGTCCCTGAGGAGTGCGACGTCACCACGGCGCTGTCGCTCGCCGAGAACATCACCCAGGCACCGATGAATGCCATCGACGAGTTCGAGGCCTTCGCCCGGATGATGGAGGTCGACGGCCAGACGCCCGAGACGATCGCAAAGACCTTCGGCGCCACGGTGGCGGCCGTGAAAGGCCGGTTGCGCTATGGCCTTATCCACCCCGACATCCGCGCCGCGGCCCGGGGCAAGGTGATCACGCTCGACACGATGAAAGCCTTCGCCGAGCACCCGAGCCAGGAGGCGCAGCGCGAGGTCTTCGAGGCGCTCACAAAAGACGGCGGCTATCTGCAGGCCTACACGGTCCGTCAGGCGCTCAAATCCCGCGGGGTGCAAGTCAAAGATGATATTGGGGCTTTCGTGCGCGAAGACTACGAGGCGCGTGGCGGTGCTGTCGCGGCTGACCTTCTTGAAGAGCATTCCGTGCTTGAGGATGCGGCGCTGGTCGAGACCATCTTGCTCGAGAAGCTCGGTGCTGCTGCCGAAGAGGCCCGCATAAAGCTGGGCTTTGCCTGGGCCGATGCGATGGTCCGCTATGATTACGCGACCATGGCCGACTACGGCCGCGTTTATCCCGGCCAGATCGAGCCTGATGAGGCTGCGCAAAAGCGCATCGATGAGATCACCGCCGAACTCGAGAAACTGCAGCTCGAGATGGAGGATGAGGGGCTCGAGGACGGTGCCTACAACGCGCTTTACGAGCGCGTGGACGCCTTGGAAGAGGAAGCCCGCGACCTGCAGGAGGCCTACAGCGCCGAGGACCTCGCACGGTCTGGGGTGATCGCCTCGTGGCAGGGTGGGCAGATCACGCTCCATGTTGGTCTCGTCCGCCCGGAAGACACCATCAAAGAGGAGGGCGCGCGCGGCTCCTCGGCTAGCCCGACCGGGGAGGAGGCCCCGGACCCGGGCGAAATCACTTATCCAGCCTCACTGGCTGAGGACCTCAAGACCGAGCGAGCCATGGCGCTTGGGGCCGCGATGGCGCTGCATCCGGAAGCCACGCTCGATCTGACGCTCTTCAAGCTGGTCAGTGACGTTCTGGCCAGCGGCATGAGTGTCACGCAGGCGATCAAGATCGATGCCCGCAAGGAATACCGCAGCCATGCCAAGATGGACGAGATCGACGAGACCTCGCTCGAGCAGGTGGCGGCGGCGCATGATGCGCTTGATCTCTCCTGGCTCGATGACACCCGCGCGCCCGCCGATCAGTTCGCGGCGTTTCGCGCGCTGGAGGCCGGCGAGAAGGCCAAGCTCGTGGCCTATGCCACGGCCAGCACCACGCAGTCCTGCTTCGCGCGGGACCGCCAGCGCGACAGCCTGATGCATGCGTTCGAGATCGAGATCATGCCCGACATCCGCGCCCACTGGACGCCGAATGCGGCGCTCTTCAACCGCTTCAAGAAGGCTTGGCTCCTGAAGATCCTCGGCGAGGATCTGGGTCTGGCCCAGGAGGCTGTGACGCTAGCCTCGTCGAGCAAGAAGGAGATCGTCGCTTTCTGCGACAAGCTCTTCGCTGAACCCTTCGCCACGCTCACGGACGCGCAGCGCGCTGCCGTGGGCGCCTGGTGTCCGCCCATGATGCAGACCGCCGGTGTCGCCTTTGATGAGGCGGAGCCCGCTGCGGAAACCCCGGAGCCTGACGGCGACATCGCGCAAGCGGCCTGAGTCCTCACGCGACCCGCGCGTGGACCACGCCGCCCGCGCGGGTCGACCCTCCCACACCCAACGGAAAGACATCCCCATGGCTATTCTCAAGTTCTCTGCCTCCGCTGTTGCGGCGCAAATCGCACATGCGCGTGCCTGCAAAACCTTCCTGCCCAACTGGAACGGGCCCGTGGACAGGCCGGCCCTGATCCTCATCGTCGGCAATGGTGTGCATCTGCGCTCAAACGGCATCGATGGCACGACCACCCGTATCGTTACCACCGAGCAGGCCGATCCCTCCTTCGCCTTCGCCGACGGCATGAACCCGTTTCGGGATACCGACTGGATGGCGCAGCGCCGCATGGCGTTTCGCGATCTGACCGGCCAGTTCTACACTGACATCCTGGATGACGTGCAGGTTCTCATCGACCGGGGGCGGGGGGCCATCCGGCTGGCCACCGATGGTCACAGCATCCGTGTCTTCGTGCGCCGCGCCTCGGACTACCTCATCGGCGGAACCTACGAGGTGCCTTCAGGTCTTGGCGGCACCTTCCGGGTCATCCTCAAGGATGCCTGCGACACCTTCGCGATCGTGCAGAACTGCGGCAATTGCGAGGATTTCGACGCCATGCAGCCCTACCGCGTGCCGCTCGATGCATTGATGGAAATCGATGACCGGAGGGCGGCATAATGGGATGGCTTTTCTACACCGACGGCCGCGTTAAAACCTACGCGGATGAGAAAGCGGAGATTGCTCGGCTGTGCACCTTCGAGGGCGAAAGGCGCAAGACGGAACTGGTCAAAGCCTGCAAGGTCGGCTCCACCTGGTATGCGGCGGCAAGGGTCACCAATCTCGACGGCACCCCTGTCGAGGACGCGACCTATGTGACCGATGCGGATGGCTCCATCACGCTCGGGGCTGTCTTCCTCACCCGATACGATGACGGCTGCTGGGGATACAAGGACATGGAGGAAAGTGCTGGCCCGAACGAGTCTCGTGCTCCCATTGGGCTGATCGAGCTTCTCTCCGACCTGAAAGACCCGGACAGCTACGCCCAGGACTGGCGCCAGCGCTGCCGGGATTGGGCGTCGATTCCAGACTACGAGGAGGGCGACAAGATCAGGCTCGCCACCCCTGTGACGCTCACCGATGGTAGCACCTGCCAGATCGTCACCGCGACGCACTACAGGCGGGGCCGGCAGAAACGCCGCTGCTACCGCATCGAGGAAACCGGTGGGCTCGTACGCCTGTCGAAGGCCTCGCTTGCGGGCTCGGAGCTGCTCAGCTCCGCGAAAGGTGCGGCTAGCCCGGTGCTGGCGGAGTTCCTGGCGGGGCGACATTAGGTCCTGCGCCGGACGGTTCATCGGCCTGCCCGGCGACAGCAGATCCTGCGGCTTGTCTTGACAAGGCAATGCAAATGCATTACCTGTCGTGGACAGCAAAGACCCTTTTTTTCAGGAGATTGCCATGACAGCGCTCGCACAAGATGTCTCGAAACTCACGGATCGGTATCAGACGACCGTGCCGGCGGGTGTGCGCAAACAGCTCAAGTTGGGCAAGGGCGACCAGATTCGTTACTGCACCGAGCCGAGTGGCAGGGTCTATATCGAGCCCGTGCGCAGCGACGAGGAAGATCCCGTGCTCGGAGCCTTTCTCGATTTTGTCGAGGCCGATATCAAGGCGCATCCGGACCGCATTCGGGCGTTCGATGGGGCTTTGCATGACCGTCTTGCAGCACTGGTCGGAGACGTTGACGTCGATCTCGATGCGCCGCTATCGCTCGAGGATGAATGAGCGGCGATAGCGTGCCCGCCCAAGCGCCCCTTGTCGTAAACGGATGGTCGATTTATGCGCATCCGCTCTTTCTGGACCAGCTCGAAGGGCTGACCCTGGAGGTCGAGGCGCGTAAGGCACGCGATCCTAAGACTTGGCGCAAGAAAAACCCCACGAAACGGCTGGCCGCCATCTTCAAGCTGGTCACCGAGGCCATACCGGCAGATCCGGGTGCCGCCGCTTTCCGGCAAGGCGGCACGCTCGGCGATCACCGCAAGCACTGGTTCCGGGCGAAATTCTTCCAGCAGTATCGGCTGTTCTATCGGTTCAACAGCGATGCGAAGGTCATCGTGGTGGCCTGGGTGAACGACGACAAGACCCTGCGCGCCTACGGCAGCAAGACGGATGCCTATGCGACGTTCAAAGGTATGTTGGAAGATGGCAATCCGCCTGACAATTTCGACGCGCTCTTGAAAGAAGCTGCAGCGGCGGACAAGCGGTTCGAGAAATCCCTTGAAGCGGTGCCCGATCGGTAAGTGGGCCAGCTTGCTATGACCCTTTGGCATTATCGTTTACGACGCCACGCTGGAAGATGTAGCATCGGCTAAAAATATGGTCGGAGAAAGCACAATGGACGAAACGGAAAAGGATAGGCAGCACCTCGGGCTAGAGGAGCAATGCGCGCCTGACCTGACGGGGCACCGTTTCCCAATTGCTGTGCACGTTGCAGACATGCCCGATGACCTCGGCAAGCTGCTGGATATCGGGCTCGAGGAGCATTTCCGTGGCGGCTGATGTCAATTCGTATGACGCGTGGTTTCGCGCGAAGGTGCAGGCCGCGCTGGAGGAGGAATGCACGGGAACATCTCAAGTTCAGGTGATGCAGGCCGCACAGGCATTGATTGATGCGAAACGGGAGGTCGAACCCAAGTCCTGACCAAGCCTTGGAGGTCAGCGCGGTCTAACCCAGTCATCCTGAAAAGCGAAAGCGGGCTTTTTGTCCTTTGGAACTCAGACCCTGATCCAAAGGAAAATCCCCATGTCCAAACCCAGAACGGCCAACCCGGCTCTCGCAATCTCCGAAGCCGATCTCGCCTCTGCGCTAGCGCTTATCGGCACAGAGATCCACCACCAACCCCTGCGCAGCTCAGCGCTCGCGCGCGTCATGCGCGAGACGTTTCTTGGCAGCGATGCCGGCGGTGCCTGGGACTGGCGCATGGCATATGACCTGATGCAGGCCGCGGCTGTCCAGGTGCTGCTGCGTGGGAACGGCGTGGCAGGTGACATCGCCGCTGCAAAGCTGCTTGCCTCGCGGCTGCTGACGGAAACCCGCCGGTCAGAGCAGCAGATCCGGCTGCAGCAGTTTTCCACGCCGTTGCCTTTCGCGGCAATGGTCGTGCGGGCGGCAGCCGTTCGCAAGGGCGAGACTTTGCTGGAGCCCTCGGCTGGCACCGGTGCCCTGGCTGCTTTCGCCGCCCGGGCCGGTGCCACGCTTCTGCTCAACGAGATCGACCCCTTTCGCCAGCGCCTCCTGCGCGCGGTTTTCGGCGGCGAGGTCACAGGCCATGACGGCGAGCATATCGATGATCTGCTGCAGACGCCGGTTCTACCCGACGTCGTGGTGATGAATTCGCCCTTCGCCTCCTCGGTCGATCGGTCGCGGGACAAGCACATCGCCGCCAAACATCTCATCGCGGCTGCAAAGCGTCTCGCGCCCGGTGGGCGGCTGGTGGCGATCATGCCGCCGGGGTTCACGCCCGAACGCGATGCCGCGCATTGGTCCCGCGCCTGCGGTCTCCTGACGCCGCGATTGGCGCTGACGATGCCGGGACAGGTCTATCGCAAGCTCGGCACCTCTGTCGAAACCCAGCTCATGGTCTTCGACAAGGTGCAGGAGGGCGGCGAGATGATCCGCGCCACTTTGTGCGATCTGGATGAAGCCCTTCCATTTGTCGATGCCGTGGCCGCAACACGGACCGAGATGAGCCCGGTCCAACGGGTTGAAGCGATCCCTCATGCTCGGCCGACCGTTCGATCATCTGTCCCGCGCAAGACCGCTGCCGGTGTTATCACCGCCCCCACAGCCAGGGCCAATGCCGTCCGTCCGCTCAGCTTCACGAGCCTTCAGACCCCGCGCAACAACATGCCCATCTCGGACATCTATGCGCGCTACCGTCCGCAACGGATCGAGATTGCGGATGCGCAGGAACATCCAACGCCGCTCGTTGAAAGCATCGCCATGGCCTCGGTTGCCCCGCCCATGCCCTCAAATACGGGCAGTGATGACTTGCGCCTGCCCGCACGGTTGATCGAGGAGGGACATCTCTCTGAGGCGCAGCTGGAAACCATCATCATGGCGCATGACGCCCATGGGCGCGACCTGCCGGGTCGGTTCGCGATCGATGACGACCAGACCAAGCTGACGCGCGCCGATGATGACCCGGATACACGTGCCTATCGCCTTGGCTATTTCCTCGGCGACGGCACCGGTTGCGGCAAGGGCCGCGAATGCGCGGGGCTCATTCTCGTGAACTGGCTGGCCGGGCGCAGGAAGGCGATCTGGGTCTCCAAATCCGCCACGCTTATCGAGGACGCGATCCGCGACTGGACCGATCTCGGCGGCTCGCCTGCCGACATCCAGCCACTTTCCAAATGGAAACCGGATCAGCCCGTCCCGATGGGCGACGGAATCCTCTTCGTCACCTACGCCACGCTGCGGTCCGCGGGCAAATGCGGTACCACGCGACTGAGCCAGATCCTCGACTGGATGGGTGAAGACTTCGAAGGCGTCCTCGCTTTTGATGAGGCCCATGCCATGCAGAACGCGGCAGGGTCTGAGCAGGGCAGGGGGGTCAAACCCTCCCAGCAGGGCCTTGCTGGCCTGCGGCTGCAACTGGCAGCACCCCGCGCTCGCGTCTTCTATATCTCGGCCACGGGCGCCACGAGCGTGCACAACCTGGCCTATGCCGCGCGTCTCGGTCTCTGGGGGCAAGGCCCCGAATACCCCTTCCCGAGCCGCGAGAGCTTCGTTTCTGCGATGGAAGCCGGCGGTGTCGCCGCCATGGAGGTGGTTGCCCGCGATCTCAAGACGCTCGGGCTCTACACGGCCCGCGCCCTCAGCTTTGATGGGGTGGAGTATGATGTGCTCGAACACGCGCTCACTCCGGCCCAGATCGAGATCTACGATGCCTATGCGGGAGCCTTCCGCACGATCCACCACAATCTCGAGGCTGCACTGACCGCGACTGGCGTCAATGACGCCTCGGGGGAGACCAATGCCTCGGCCGCACGCGCCTCGGCCAAGTCCCGCTTCGAGAGCACGAAGCAGCGCTTCTTCAACCATCTCCTGATGGGCATGAAAGCCCCGACCATCATCCGCGCGATCAAGGACGATCTGGCAGCGGGCAAGGCTTGCGTCATCCAGGTGGTCTCTACAGGCGAAAGCCTGTTGAAGCGTCGGCTTGAGGCGATGGACCCGGAGGATGAACTCGTCGAGGGTTGTAAATGCTGGATTGAATTTCCCCGGAAGTGCTGGCGCAAATTTCCCCACCTCGCGGGTTCGGCG
>NZ_PXNU01000093.1:0-7611 GCF_041300735.1 Phaeobacter sp. SYSU ZJ3003
CGTGCTGAAGTCGGGCACCGTCCAGTTCAGGCCGACCAGCCGTAGCAGGCTCTCGACGAACCCGGTCGTCTGCCGGAGCGCCATGCCGAACAGCACTTTCATCGAGAGGCACGTCTGGATAGCGGCATCGCTGTAGGTCTGCTGGCGGCCACGCCTGCCTGTCGGCGCGGCATCCCAGCTCATCTCGGGGTCAAACCAGATCGTCAGCGAGCCCCGGCGCTTGAGTGCTTCATTGTAGGCTGGCCAGTTCCTGGTCTTGTAGGTCGGGGGTATGGGTCTGCTCATGCATCCCAGCTACCACCCTGGATTCGCGAGATGAATCCCTCACGCGATTTGTGCAACAGAGCCCTCCCAGATGTGGACTGCACGCAGACTTGCGGAAAATCCAGATTCTCGAAAGGTACTCCTCAAGGCAGATCAAATAATCATGCATTAGACAAAAAGACTATTTGCGATGTTAGGATAATCAAACCAACCGCGACAATTGCCCTTTTATCCGCCTAATGGGGATGGAACTCTCGATAGAGGCAACGCCCGCCACCTTGGTCAGCCGCCCAGTCAGAAACGATTCAAACTCATCAAGACCGGATACCGCTACTCGGAGCAAATAGTCTCGGCTACCGGTCATGAGCCAGCAATCCATCACTTCTGGATAGTGGGCAACGGCACGTTCAAAACTAACCAATCGGTCATCAATCTGGTGGTCCAACTTGACCGACACAAAGACCGAAAACCCAAATCCCATTTGCGCCTCATCCACATTCGCGGTGTAGCCTTTTATGACCCCAGCATCTTCCATCGCCCGTATACGACGTGCAACAGGGGATGGCGACAGGCCGACCCGCTCACTCAGGTCCTGATGAGACAGCCGCGCGTCTCGTTGTAGCTCTTTGAGGATTTTGAGGTCAATCTCGTCCATCATTAGCTACTTCCATCTCCATTCTTCCATTTCTCGCTAGATTCCATCAATATTACCGAATTTCACGCAGGGTTTCAATGACATTCGGCGCGAGTTGTCTGGCATCCTGAAGGCAACACCGGAGGATTCCCATGACATCTCAACGCTCCCTCACTCAGAACGACACTGATCCGATCGAAACAAACGAATGGCTGGATGCCCTTCAAGCCGTGGAACAAGCGCAAGGCCCCGAGCGGGCCCAGTTTCTGCTGGGCAAGGTGCAGGAACGCGCCCGGCGCATGGGCGTGACAACCAAGGGCTTGCCATATTCATCGTATCGCAACACAATTCCAGTGGGTCGGCAACCTGCATATCCTGGCGATGCCGAACTGGAAGAGCGGATTACCTCGATCATCCGCTGGAACGCCCTGGCGATGGTTGTGCGGGCCAACCGTGCCTATGGCGAACTCGGCGGGCATATCGCGTCTTACGCCTCGGCTGCCGAAATTTTTGAAGTTGGGTTCAACCATTTCTTCCGCGCGCGCGATGATAATTTCGCCGGTGATCTGGTGTATTTTCAGCCGCATTCTGCGCCCGGTATCTATGCGAGGGCCTTTCTTGAAGGCCGGTTGAACCAGACCGATATTGAGAACTACCGACAGGAAGTGCCAGGTCAGGGTCTTTGTTCCTATCCGCACCCCTGGCTTATGGACGAATTCTGGCAAATCCCGACCGGCTCAATGGGGATCGGGCCGCTGTCTGCGGTCTATCAGGCCCGCTTCATGCGCTATCTTCAGGCGCGCAATCTGGCTGAAACGCAGGAACGTCATGTCTGGGGCGTGTTTGGCGACGGTGAAATGGACGAGCCCGAAAGCATCGCTGGCCTGACGCTGGCCGCGCGGGAGCATCTCGACAACCTGACTTTCATTGTAAACTGCAACCTGCAACGCCTCGATGGGCCGGTGCGCGGCAACGGCCAGATCATTCAAGAGCTTGAGGCCCTGTTTGTCGGGGCTGGCTGGAATGTGATCAAGGTTCTCTGGGGCTCAAAATGGGATGATCTTTTTGCCCGCGATACCAACAACGTCCTGCTGCGCCGTTTCGCGGAAACGGTTGACGGGGCCTATCAGGATCTTGGCTCAAAAGATGGGGACTATAACCGTCAGAAATTCTTTGATGCAGACCCGGAGACGGCAGCGCTGGTGTCTCACTTGTCCGATGCCGATATCCACGCGCTGGAACGCGGCGGGCATGATCTGAAAAAGCTTCATGCTGCTTTCGCGGCGGCCAGGGCTCATAAAGGTCAGCCAACGGTGATCCTGGCCAAGACCAAAAAGGGCTACGGAATGGGCGGTGCGGGCGAAAGCCGGATGACTGCGCATCAGGCGAAGAAGTTGGATGTGGGCGCGCTTTTGGCCTTCCGCGACCGGTTCAACCTACCGCTCACAGACAAGGCGGTCGAGGCGCTTGAATTCTACAAACCAGCCGAGAACAGCAAGGAAATCTCCTATCTGAAGCAACGGCGCGCTGATCTTGGCGGCTATCTGCCCAAACGTACACGCAATGCAACATCCGACGCACCCAAGCGTCCCGCGCCGGAGAAATACGCCAAATTCGCGCTTGAAGCGGATGGCAAGGAAATGTCAACGACCATGGCCGCTGTGCGGATGCTGGGCGGTCTGCTGAAGGACAAGGAGTTTGGCCCGCGCATCGTTCCGATCGTGGCAGATGAGGCACGCACTTTCGGGATGGATAATCTTTTCCGGCAAGTCGGCATCTACGCCCCCGACGGGCAGAAATATGCACCCGAAGACGCCGGTTCGATGATGTATTACAAAGAATCTACGGACGGGCAGCTACTTGAAGAAGGCATCACCGAGGCGGGCGCAATCAGTTCATGGACAGCTGCGGCAACCGCCTATTCCGCCCATGATACTGAACTGCTGCCAGTCTACATTTACTATTCGATGTTCGGCTTTCAGCGCGTCGGGGATCTGATCTGGGCGGCGGCTGACCAGCGGTCACGCGGCTTTCTGCTGGGCGCGACAGCGGGACGAACCACGCTTTCGGGCGAAGGATTGCAACACCAGGATGGCTCTTCGCATCTTTGGGCGGGCGCGGTCCCAAATTGCCGGGCTTATGATCCGGCTTTCGCCTATGAGCTTGCGGTGATCATGGAATATGGCATGGCGCGGATGCTGGACGAGAAACGCGATGAGTTTTTCTACGTCACGGTAATGAACGAAAACTACGCCCAGCCGTCAATGCCGGAGGGCGTGCGCGAAGATATCATTCGCGGGCTTTACAAGCTGGGTACGCGCGGCAAAGCGAAAGCGCCAAAGGCCCGTCTGATCGGCGCTGGCACTATACTTCGCGAAGTGCAGGCCGCCGCCGAAATTCTTGAACGGGACTATGGTATCGCCACTGACGTCTTCTCGGCCACCTCCTTCACCGAATTGTCGCGCGATGCCGCCGAGGTAGAGCGCCGCAACCGCCTGTCCAGTTCGGCCAAGCCGGAAATTTCGCATGTGGAAACCCTGCTTGCGGGAAGCGATCCGGTCGTCATCGCCACCGATTATGTGCGCGCTCTGCCTCAACAGATCGCGCCCTATATCACCGCGCCGACGCGTATCCTGGGCACTGACGGGTTTGGCCGGTCTGCCAATCGCAAAGCGCTGCGCCGCTTCTTCGAGGTCGACCGCCAGCATATCGCGTTGTCGGCAGTCGAGGCGCTGGTGCGCGACGGCACGTTAAAGCCAGCGGTCTTGAAGAAGGCGGTTGATGATCTTGGGGTTGATCCGGCAGCACCCGCGCCGTGGTCTGTGTAAGGGAGGGCGCGCTGATGACAACCAAGATAGAAATTCATGTTCCTGACATTGGCGACTTTTCCGATGTTCCCATTGTCGAAATCCCAATCTCAGTGGGTGACACGCTTGTCGATGGCGACACGATGATCGTGCTGGAATCCGACAAGGCCACACTGGATGTTCCCGCCGAACAGCCCGGGGTGGTGACCGAAATCAAAGTTTCCGAAGGAGATGTGGTCAGCGAGGGTACATTAGTCCTGATGCTTGAGGTCAGTGAGGGAACGGGCGCACCTGAAGCCCCTGCCAAAGAAACCGCGCCTCAAACCACAGCGCCCTTGGCCGCAGCGCCGGCCAAGCCAACGCCAAACCAGCCCACACCCGTTCCACCGAAAGCGACTGCAGCAGGTCAGCCGGTCTATGCCTCACCCTCGATCCGCGCCTTTGCCCGCAAACTTGGCGTGACAATCGCCGAGGTGAAAGGCAGCGGTCCCAAAGGGCGGATCACCCGCGAGGATATCGAGACCCATGTGAAGGGAAAGCTTTCCGAACCTGCAGGCCAAAGCGGCGGCATTTCGGGCCTCCCTGACTGGCCGCAAGTGGATTTTGCCAAATTCGGCCCCGTCGAGCGCCAACCACTTAGCCGTATTGCACGGATTTCCGGTCCGGCCCTGCAACGCAATGCAATCACGATCCCGCATGTAACAAATTTCGATGAGACGGATGTGACCGACCTTGAGGCCTTCCGCAAAACGATTAATGGTGAAGCGCGCGAAGGCGAGGCAAAACTCACCATACTGGCCTTCACTGTCAAGGCGGTCGTCGCCGCGCTGAAGGCCTATCCGAAATTCAATTCTTCGCTGGATGGCGACGAGCTTGTGGTCAAGAATTACTGGCACATCGGCGTCGCCGCCGATACGCCGGATGGGTTGGTTGTGCCAGTGGTGAAAGACGCCGACCAGAAAGGCCTGCGAGAGATTGCCGCCGAAATGGGTGATTTTGCAGGAAAAGCACGTGCAGGAAAATTGAAACCCGGTGATATGCAGGGGGCGACATTCACAATCTCGTCGCTTGGTGGCATCGGTGGCACGAACTTCACCCCGATCATCAACGCGCCCGAAGTTGCCATTCTCGGCATGACCCGCGCCGGGACCAAGCCGGTCTGGAACGGCACGGCATTTCAGCCGCGTCTGATTCAGCCTGTGAGTCTGAGTTGGGATCACCGCGTGATTGATGGGGTTGCTGCCGCACATTTCCTCAAACACGTGACAGCAACACTCAATGATTTCCGCCGGATAACGGTGTAAGGAGACCCCGAATGCTCAATGATGTGATACTTCCCGATATCGGGGATTTTGCAGATGTTCCGGTGATCGAGATCACTGTGGGTATCGGCGACACGGTTGCCGAAAACGATCCTATCCTCATGCTGGAATCTGACAAGGCGACACTGGACATTCCCGCGCCCTTCGCCGGAGAAGTAGCCGAGATATTGGTGCAAGAAGGCGATCCCGTGTCTGCCGGAACCGTGGTCATGCGGTTCAAGTCCACGGGCGTTATGGCCGCCGATATACCCAACACGGCACCTGCGCCCGCCACCATATCAGAAAACCACGCCGATCTGGTTGTCATCGGGGCTGGCCCCGGCGGCTACACTGCGGCGTTCCGTGCCGCTGATCTGGGCCGCAAGGTCACTTTGATCGACCCGCGCGCTACACTTGGCGGCGTCTGCCTGAACGAGGGCTGCATTCCATCCAAAGCGTTGTTGCATCTGGCCGATCTGAAAGAGGCGGCGGCGGAAACTGCGGCGCATGGTCTGGACTTTGGCACCCCCAAGGTTGATCTGGCGGCCATTCGTGAATTCCGCGACAGCGTGGTGGGCAAACTGACCGGTGGGCTGGCAGGCCTCGCCAATCGGCGCAAAGTCACAGTTATCCGGGGCAGCGCCGCATTTACCGGCACGCACAGCCTGTCCGTCACAACAGAGGAAGGCCAAACGGAGCTAAACTTTGATCAGGCGATTGTCGCCGTTGGCTCTGAACCTGTCCGCCTGCCCTTCCTGCCCGATGATCCGCGAATTATTGACTCCACCGGCGCATTGGCGCTGGAAGATGTGCCAGATCGGCTGTTGGTCATCGGCGGCGGCATCATCGGGCTGGAAATGGCGCAAGTTTATCATGCGCTCGGGTCTCAGGTCGAAATCGTCGAACTGGCGGATCAGATTATCCCTGGAGCGGATCCCGATATCGTCAAGCCCCTTGCTGATAGGATTGGCGACAAATACGCCGCGATCCGTACCCGAACCAAAGTGACAGGGGTAAAGGCGGGAGCATCGCTGACCGCGTCCTTCGAGACACAGGACGGCGAAGCGTCGGCAGAGTACGATCGTATCCTTGTCGCAGTCGGACGCGTGCCTAACGGGGCCAAAGTCGCCCCCGATATGGCCGGGATCAATTGTGAAAACGGCTTTCTGCCGGTCGATCTGCAAATGCGCACGACACAGCCGCATATTTTTGCCATTGGTGATGTGGTTGGCCAACCGATGCTGGCGCACAAAGCCGTTCACGAGGCCAAAGTGGCGGCTGAAGTCGCATGCGGCGAGACGGCCGCGTTTGAACCGGCTGCGATCCCTTCGGTTGCCTATACAGATCCTGAAGTGGCATGGGTCGGACTGACCGAGGCGCAAGCCAAGGCCGAAGGTCGAAAGATCAAGACCGCGAAATTCCCGTGGATGGCATCGGGCCGGGCCCTGTCACTGGCTCGCGGCGAAGGGGTGACCAAACAAATCTATGATCCGGAAACCGGAAAACTTCTGGGGGCGGGCGTCGTCGGCAAAAACGCCGGTGAACTGATCGCCGAGGCGGCGCTAGCCATTGAAATGGGCGCTGATGCGCATGATGTCGGCCTAACAATTCACCCGCACCCGACATTGTCTGAAACGCTGGGGATGGCTGCGGAGGCCTTTACCGGCACGCTGACGGATCTCTGATCTGGTTGTTGATAGGAGGCCCCCTGATGGCAGTTCCCATTGATCTTTATTTCTGGCCCACGCCCAATGGCTGGAAAATATCCATCGTGCTTGAAGAGATGGGACTGCCCTATACCCTTAACCTCGTGGATATTGGAGCCGGAGATCAGTTCCAGCCGGATTTTCTTAAACTCTCGCCGAACAACCGGATACCCGCGATTATCGATCCTGACGGTCCGGGCGACAAACCGATATCAATTTTCGAATCCGGCGCGATCCTTCAATATCTAGCCCGCAAGACCGGATCCTTTTATGGCGCAACTGAACGTGACCGCATCGCCGTCGATCAATGGCTGATGTGGCAGATGGGCGGGGTTGGCCCAATGGCAGGTCAGGCGCATCACTTTTTGAAGTTCGCCCCCGCCATGACGCCCCAGCACGACATTCCGTATGCGAAAGACCGTTATCGCGGTGAGGTTGCGCGTCTATACGGTGTTCTGGACCGCCAACTCGCTCAGGCAGAGTTTGTTGCGGGCGATTTCTACTCGATTGCAGACATGGCGATCTGGCCCTGGGCCTCTCTCTGGGAGGGGCAGCAACAGGATCTTGACGACAAGCCGCATCTGGCACGTTGGCTCAAGACGCTCTCTGACCGGCCCGGTGTTCAGCGTGGGCGCGCCTTGGCAGAAGAGAAGCGAGGCGACCTTCAAAGCGACAACAAGGCACTTGCAGTGCTTTTTGGCCGGACCGCAGAATAACTCTACTACCAGTTCAGGGCAGGACGGGACAGGAGTTTTTTCACTAAAGCCAAATAATGTATTCATGTGGCGAGCAATAGTTTGTCAGGAAAAAATAGTTAGTTAGCGATCAGAACGGCTCTGTTGCACAAATCGGCTTAAGGCCGAGGTTCCCCTTTCCCCGGACGGACTTATCCCACAGCT
>NZ_PXNU01000094.1:0-7114 GCF_041300735.1 Phaeobacter sp. SYSU ZJ3003
ATCACCACTCCTTTTCGGAGCCGTGAATCATGCAGCGAGACCGAAATCAATGCATCCTGACCCTAGCATCAACGTGAATGCTGGAACTGTGTGCGCGCCGAGCGCAGGCGCTGGGCTGGGAGCTGGTGCGGAGGCGAAAAAAGCTCGCAGAAGCAGTCATAGTAACACACGCTTGCCGATGACCGCCAAACCAAACGACACGTGGGAGATTGTGGGGCAGTCTGTCGGCGGCACATCTCAGGCAAATTTGGACGGAACTGCGTTGGCAGGGCAGCGGCTCTGCACCGTACAACGAAGAGAAGGTGGCAACCGTTTGGCGGTGACAGGGGAAGTACACGCGTCGAAAGGGGCAATAAACGTTTCAGCAGAAGGTGGAAATAGGTGGGGCAAGGACTTCGCAGTGTGGGGGAATAAAGACGCTGTAATTGGGCAGGTCTTAAAAAAGGCACTTGAACGTGAGACAATTCGCGCCTCGTCAAGCGTTTTTGTTGTTTCGCGCTGTGAAGTTGCTGAACAATGAACAAGCTGTTTGATGATATTCTAACATTGGAGGAACTGGCGGCGATCGACGCGGTTCACAGCAGCAATTCTACCCGGTTTGATGTACTGGTGCGCCTTGCGGGCCTGGACCCAAGCAAAGACTTTCGGTTTTCTCAACTTCTCCGTCTTGACTTGCGCAGTGCAGATTTACGCGACTTTGACTTTACAGGCTCGGACCTGCGTCAAAGTGTAGTTGATGCGCAGACCATCATTGATAAATCGACAATTCTGGATGGCGCGCAGATTGACTGGATCTCGGCGGAGACGCTGCCGATCGTACAGCAAATGCAAGAAATCGAAGCAGCGCTTTCATCGGATAAACGGCTCGCACTAATCCAAGAGATGATAAAAAAGCATGGCCGCACGAACCATGTGGTCACTTACTTGGTCCGAGCCGCTATCGCTGCCAAGGAGATTGAAACATTTTTGGATTTCGTGACAAATCTTCCTGCTGAACTCGATCCTGAACAGGTCAGGCAACTCAGCGCGCATGGTACGAATCTGCTAGAAAAGAAATTCAAGAAAAATCAAAGCAGGACACGACGTAGTGCGACTGCAAAATTCGCTATTGAACCTATTGTCAAGCGGTTGCAGGAGAGTCCTGGTGGGTTCGGGGCCCAACTTTTCGGCAAGCTCGCAGAAGTAATGAATGATAAGGCTGAGACTATTCAGCTGAAAGGGGTCGCGACGACTGAGCCACAGGATTTGCGAAAAGCCTTTGCATTGTTGCGACGCAACTAGCCTCTCTCACTGGCATCTGGCCGTAAGTGTCGGCTTATAGGGGGGCATTGGCAATAGCTGTGCCATCGTGGACAAGTTCCACAATCCATCCGGTTGGTCTGAACGTCCGTGTCGCTTTGAGAACAGGCCGGAGATCCTCTTTGCGCTGATACCCGAAATCTCTCTCCAACAAAAAAGAGGCCCCGCGGGGCCTCCTGATCTTCTCACCTGGTTGTGACTGGCTCCAGCCGCGGCGGGCCTCAGCCCTCGCTCAGAACTACCCGCATGTCCTTGACCTGATAGATCTCTTCGCCATCGGCCTCGACCGTGCCGTCGGCAACGCCCATGGTCAGGCGGCGGGTCTGCATCGCCTTTTTGAAATCTACCTTGTAGGTCAGCATCTTGCGGTCCGGGCGGACCATGCCGGTCAGCTTCACTTCGCCAACGCCCACGGCCATGCCGCGGCCCTTCCAGCCGCGCCAGCCGAGGTTAAAGCCGGTGAGCTGCCACAGCCCGTCCAGACCCAGGCAGCCGGGCATGATCGGGTTGCCGGGGAAGTGGCATTCGAAGAACCACAGGTCCGGGGTGATGTCGAACTCGGCCAGGATGTGGCCCTTGCCGTGGCTGCCGCCGTCGGCGCTCACTTCGGTGATGCGGTCCATCATCAGCATCGGCGGCGCGGGCAGCTGGGCATTGCCCGGGCCGAACAGCTCGCCTCGGGCGCATTTCAGCAAATCTTCTTTGTCAAAGCTGCTCGGGTAGTCGGCCATGCTGGCGGTGCTCCTGCTGAGGTGTCTGTTTTCAATCTGGCCTCCTGTAGCATCGGCCCTGCGGGTCCTGCAAGGGTTCTGCATCTGTCCCGTCCATGTGCTGCCCATGTGCTGCGGGGGCTTTGCGCGGGGCGCGGTGCAAGACGCCGCAGGGGAATCCATTTGAAAATCCCCCCCCGTTGCCCCTATATATACGGTCAGCAACGCGAGGCAGGATCTGCACATGACGCCAAACAGCGAAGATCTGGCAACCAACTGGCTGGGACAGGCCGGTCTGCGCCCGACCCGGCAACGGGTGGCGCTGGCTGAACTGCTGGTCGGGGATGGCAAGCATCGCCATGTCACCGCCGAAAGCCTGTTCGAAGCCGCCAAGGACAAGGGTGCGGCCGTGTCGCTGGCCACCGTCTACAACACGTTGCGCGCCTTTTGCGAGGCGGGCGTGCTGCAGGAGATCACGGTGGACGGGTCGAAAAGCTATTTCGACACCAACACCCATGACCACCCGCATTACTACTGGGAGCAGGAAGGCCGCGTCAGCGATGCGCCCTCGGATCAGCTGGTGATCCAGCGCCTGCCCGAGGCGCCCGAAGGCATGGAGATCGCATCGGTCGATGTAGTGGTCCGCCTGCGCAAGAAGGCCGATCACGGCTGAACGTCTGATTCTCTTTCCGTAGCGCCCTCTGTGAAAACCTGCGTCAGCGCAGCCATCGCCCGCGCGGTGAGCGAGTGCGGCGCCGGGTCTGCGTGGCAGGTCAGCACGACCGGCTCCACCGCCTGCGGCGCGGCCAGCGGGCGGGCGATCAGCGGCAATCCTTCATAGCTGTGATCCGATTGCGGCAGGCTGTAGGCCAGTCCGATGCCTTCGCCGCTGGCGGCCAGGCTGCGCAGAAGTTCCAGCGAGGCGGCGCGATGGGCGATGGCGGGCACCAGCCCGGCGCCGCGAAACAGCCGCATCATATGAGCAATCGACAAGCCTTCGCGCGACAGGATCAGCGGCTCGGTAGCAAGGTCGCTGAGGCTGACCTCAGCCCGGGCGGCCAGTGCATGATCCGGCGGCATCAGCGCCTGCGGCGTGACGCGGTAAAGCTCCTGCCGGGTGAAGCTGGAATCAAGCCCCAGATCCCAGGTCAGTGCCAGATCGCAGGCGCCGGACAGCTGCGCTGCAATGAGATCCTCGAAATCGCTCTCCAGCAGGTCCAGTTCCACCCCCGGCAGGGTCTGTCGCAGCACCCGCAGGGCACGTGGCAGCAGAAAGGGCGCAAGATCACGGAAACATCCCATTACCAGCCGTCCCTGCGGTGCAGCACCGGTGCCCGCGTGTTCCAGCCGCGCGGCCTCCGACAACAGCGCCTCGGCTGCGGTGACAAACTCGCGCCCCTGCGGCGTCAGGGCCAGCGCCGCGCCTTTTCTGCGCAGGAACAATACCCGGCCCAGATGTGCCTCGATCCGGGCCAGCGCGGCGGACAGGGCGGGCTGGCTGACATGCAGCGCCGACGCCGCACCCGACAGGCTGCCATGGCGGGCGATGGCGGTGACATATTCATAGTGGCGCAGAGTGAGGTATAACATGTTCCGAAGGGTATATTAGAAAGATATGATTTGAAATTATGTTCTAGCCAGATCAACTTTGCCAGCAGCAAGGCGTCCAATGAGGGAGACGAAAGATGGTGCATCCGCTGATCACCGAAGAGCAGGTCGAAGCCTACCAGCGCGACGGGGTGGTGATGATCAAGGGCCTGTTCAAGGATCAGGTCGATCTGCTGCGAAAGGGGGTAGAGGCCAATATGGCAGAGCCGGGCCCCTATGCGTCCAACAACGAAAAGAAGGGCCAGACCGGGCGTTTCTTTGACGACTACTGCAACTGGACGCGGATTTCCGAGTTTGACGAAGCGATCAAGGCCTCGCCAGTGGCCGAGGTTGCCGCCGATCTGATGCGCTCGGACCGGGTGCAGATGTTCCACGATCACGTGCTGGTCAAGGAGCCGGGCACCTCGATGGCGACACCCTGGCACCAGGATGGCCCCTATTACTTTGTCGAGGGCCAGCAGACGATCAGCTTCTGGTCGCCGCTGGACCCGGTGCGGGAGGCCTGCCTGCGCTGCGTCGCCGGATCGCATGCCTGGGAAAAGGAAGTGCTGCCCACCCGCTGGGTCTCGGAAGAGGGGTTCTTTGCCGACGAGGGGCAGTACATGGCTGTGCCCGATCCCGATGCCGAAGGCATGCGGGTCATGGAGTGGGAGATGGAGCCGGGCGACGCCGTGGCTTTCAACTATCGCACGCTGCATGGCGCGCGCGGTAATACCGCAGATCAGCGCCGCCGTGCCTTTTCCCTGCGGCTGGTGGGCGACGATGCACGTTATGTCGAACGCCCCGGCCCGACCTCACCGCCGTTTCCGGGTCATGACATGCAGCCGGGCCAGCGCCTGCGCGAGGATTGGTTCCCGGTGCTGTTGCAGCGGTAAGCGGCTGCTATTAAGGCGGGGCAGGGGGCGCCGGGGAAACCGGCCTCAGAACCACTGCCCCGGCTCCATCAACCCCAGATCCAGCAACTGGCGCGAATGCCATTCGAACGGGGTGGAATTGTGCCAGCGGAAGCTGTGGATATCGAACGAAGAGCCGGGATTGCGTTTCAGCGCCTTGGCGGTGCGGAAGGAACAGATGGCTGCCGTCAGGTTGTGATGCCAGGGGCAGGAATAGGTGTTGTATTCGTCGATATTGAAAGTGTGGTTCGGCTGTAACTCCAGGTCGGGTCTGGCCCGGAACAGAGAGATCCGGTCGATCTTGCGGCTGGCCTGCGGGATGTGTTCCTCGTGGCGCCAGCGCACACCGCCGAAAAAGTCGAGCTGCCGTTCCTCGGGGCTGCTTTTGGCACCAATGTAACGGGACTGCGCATAGTATCCCGATTTATCCAGATAGGCATTGGCCAGCGACACGGCGTTGGGGTGAGCCTCAAGATCACCTGCATAGAGGTCGATCACATAGGTCAGCATCGCCGCGCGCTTTTCCTCTGTGTGAAAGGTCAGCATTTCCGCGACAGTCCGCGTTTCGCAAAACGGGAAGAACAGGTATTCCGCGTTGTAGCAGTAGTAGAGCCAGCATCCGGGGCTTGCGGTGCGGGTCACCTTGTTGATTGCGGCAAAGACGGTTTCGGGCACGCTGCAGTCAAACGGCACCCGGTGCACCCGGTTTTTTACATCCCCCGGCAGGTCAAAGGCATCAGGGATCAGGGCGATCACCTCGGCGAAGCCGCTTTGCAGGTGGTGGCGGAGGGTGGTGCCGATTTCCACGTCATCTTCGAAAAAGATCAGCGCGACGGGCCCCTTGATCAGCAGCGCCGACTGCTGCTCAAGAAAATCGTCGAGGGAAGAATACATCACGGCGGTCTGCTCCTGCCTTTCTGGCATTTGCTCCCAAAATCGGGTAAGTGCGCCTGCATTGCAAGCGGCGTCATTTCCCAGTATGGCAGGCCGCTGATCCCTATGTCCGGCTGGAAGGCAACGAACCCATGAGCGCCCCCAAGAAGCTGTTTATCAAGACCTACGGCTGTCAGATGAATGTCTATGACAGCGAACGCATGGCCGAGGCGCTGGGCGGGCAGGGCTATGTCGAGACGAAATCGGCGGATGATGCCGACATGATCCTGCTGAACACCTGCCACATCCGGGAAAAGGCCGCCGAGAAGGTCTATTCCGAGCTGGGCCGGTTCAAGGGTCTGAAGGCAGAGAAGCCGGATCTGAAGATCGGCGTTGCGGGCTGCGTTGCGCAGGCCGAGGGCGAAGAGATCATGCGCCGTCAGCCGCTGGTCGATCTGGTGGTCGGACCGCAAAGCTATCACCGCCTGCCAGAGATGGAGAGCAAGGCGCGCGCGGGGGAGAAGGTGCTCGACACCGATTTCCCCGAAGAGGACAAATTCGAAAAGCTCAAGAACCGCCCCAAGGCCAAGCGTGGCCCGACGGCATTCCTGACGGTGCAGGAAGGCTGCGACAAGTTCTGTGCCTTCTGCGTCGTGCCCTATACCCGTGGTGCCGAAGTCTCCCGCCCCGTGTCCCGCATCATCGGTGAGGCGCAGGAACTGGTGGAGCGCGGCGTGCGCGAGATCACGCTGCTGGGTCAGAACGTCAACGCCTACCACGGCGAGGGGCCGAATGGCGCCGACTGGACCCTGGCGCAGCTGATCTGGGAGCTGGACAAGATTGACGGGCTGGAGCGGATCCGCTTCACCACCTCGCATCCGAACGACATGATGGATGACCTGATCGAGGCGCATGGCACCTGCAAAAAGCTGATGCCCTATCTGCACTTGCCCGTGCAGGCCGGATCGGACCGGATCCTGAAACGAATGAACCGCAGCCATACCGCCGAAAGCTATATCCGCCTGATCGAGCGGATCCGCGCCGCGCGGCCGGATATCCTGATCTCGGGCGATTTCATCGTTGGCTTCCCGGAAGAGACCGAAGAGGACTTCCAGGCCACGCTCGACCTGATCGAGGAAGTGAAATACGGCACCGCCTATTCCTTCAAATACTCGACCCGTCCGGGCACCCCGGCGGCTGAGCGCGCGCAGGTAGAGGCCGCAGTGGCGGATGAGCGGCTGCAGCGGCTGCAGGCACTGCTGACCCGCCAGCAGCGCGAGGTGCAGGACAGCATGGTCGGGCGCGAAGTTGGCGTGTTGTTCGAAAAGGCGGGC
This sequence comes from Phaeobacter sp. SYSU ZJ3003, assembly GCF_041300735.1. Classification (NCBI taxonomy): domain Bacteria; kingdom Pseudomonadati; phylum Pseudomonadota; class Alphaproteobacteria; order Rhodobacterales; family Roseobacteraceae; genus Phaeobacter; species Phaeobacter sp. SYSU ZJ3003. Next base: position 6,718 of record NZ_PXNU01000094.1, read on the forward strand.
CGTCTGCCCGGGCAGATGGTGGGCAAATCCGACTATCTGCACGCGGTGCATGTGGCCGATTGCGACCGCGCCATCGGCGATCTGGCGCGGGTGCGCATCGTGTCCTCGGGGGCAAATTCGCTGGCCGGTGAGCTGATCGGCTGACCATTTTCTCGGGCCTCTGCAGCCTTTCATCACCTCGCTCCTTTGGCGCGGGGTGAGTCTTTATTGCATCCATTTTGTGGACAGTTTTAAGAAATTTGTTTGAGTGTTGGGGAAATCCGCATAGTTTTGGGAAAAAATAGGCTCCGCCAAGGGGCAATAGGCTGAAAAGTTGTGTAGTTTATTGTTTATACTCGGAGTCGCTGAAGACCCGAACTTTGGCGGGTTGACGGCCAGATGCGCATCGATTCATGTA
>NZ_PXNU01000095.1:0-6854 GCF_041300735.1 Phaeobacter sp. SYSU ZJ3003
CGCGACGTGCTCGATATGGTCGCGTGAAATGAAGCTATAGGTCTCCGATGAAACCGGAGCGATTCACCCAGGCCATTGCGGCGTTGTCCCCCTCCGGTGCGGTCCCGCTCACCGCCGGTGACATCATCCGCAGCCGGGTGGATGGCTATGTCCAGAACACCAATGTCTCGGGGTATGTCACGCGCCATTCCTTTGATTTTGCGCAAACCGGCACGATCCGGGTGAGCTTTGAGGGCGCATCGAGTTCGTCAGAGCCAGCCTACTTCCGCGTCACCCGCCTGAGAAACGCGGTGGAAACCGTCCTGGGCAGCTGGGTGCGCACCACAACTGTTCTGACCACAAGTTCCCTTGATGTGGACGTCACCGCGGGGGACCGGGTGCAGGTGCAGTCTCTGGCCTCAAGGCGGACCGAGGGCGTCGACAAGCAGACCACCACCTATTACGGCCATGCGCGCATCCAGAATGTGCGCTTCAAGACGGGTGGGGAAACCCTCATCCCCGGCATTTACGCCCCTGTGGAGAACGACTGATGCAAAACCCCCGATATGTCACCGCTGATCATGGCTCGATCTGTCTGGACCTGCCGGATGGCACGCTGCGTGTTGTGGACCGTGACGGCCCAACGGACCTCTTTGCGCGCGCCGAGGCGGGCGCATTCGGCCCGGTTGCCGCCTTTGACGCGACTCTCGAGGTCACGGCCGTGCCGGGCAGGACCGTCAGTCGTCTGCAGGCCAAGGCCGCGCTGTTGCAGATGGGGCTTCTGGATCAGGTCGACGCCCTTGTGGGCAATCTCGATCAGATGACCCGGCTGGCCTGGGCCGAGGCCACCAGCTTCCGGCGCGACAGCCCGCTGCTCAACGCCCTTGTGACGCATGTGCTCTGGCCCGACGGGGCCCCGCTCACCGGCGCGGATCTCGACGCGCTCTTTGATCTGGCCGAAACCATCGAGGTGTAAGCGATGCGCTACGAACAATTGAACCTGGCAGACGCGGCGGTGCACTTCGACCGATTGGCGCGGATCGTTACGGATGTCCGCGTCAGGAAAAACCTCGTGCCCATCGCCGCTCCTGCCGCCATGGCCAGTTTCTCGAAACGCGGTGACACCGCCGCGCTTGCGTGGGACGGAGATCAGGTGGTCGGCGTCACCTGCCTTGGGCTCTGCCATCACTTCATCGCCGGGCCACAGTGGTTGCCGCTCAAGCTCCATCTCGCGCAAAGCGGCATCGATCTCGGCACGGTCGCCTGCACGCACTTTGTCTACCTCAGCCCCGATTATTGGGGCAGCGGCGCGACCCGCGCACTCACCGAGGCCGCCCGACGCAGCAATCCCGTCATCACCCACACGCTCTCCCACAGCTTTGCAACCAAAGACCTCGAGGACTGGGCCGCCCAGCTGCCGGGGATGGTGGAACTCGCCGTGGCAGCGCCAAGCGGCGGGAGGGTGTTTGTTCGGGAGGTGGGGTGAGGGGAGCAAAACCGCTTTTAGCAAGTCCCTGAAATAGTTCTGCCTGGAAAGCGATTAGAGCGTGTCGCCCTTGATCGGATTCAGGATTCCCCTGCGGTCGAGGCCCCTTTCGCCGCAGGTGGTCGGTCGGCAAGCTCAAAAGCCGGGATCAGCAGTATTTCGCGCGTCTGATCTTGGATCGCGCAGCCCGTGTTTCGAGCTCGCGGTATCGACCGCCTGAATATCGCGCGCAGTCCAATGCATAGCCTTCTCGGATCGCAATTGCACCGATGTCCTCATCATCAAGGAAACATACTCCGACCCAACGGTCATAGGTCCGGTCACCGTTCAGACGGCATACAACGACTTTCCCTTCCACAAGGCGTTTCATAAAAAATGCTGCGTCTTTGCCGACGCGAGTGGAGGTTTCAGGCCCGTCAACGCCGTTGAGCCTGATCGGTGTGCCAGAAACAACGATCGTATCGACGTCTCTGACATGGGTCACTTTGCCTTCGATAATTCGTCCCCCGGCGATGACGGGCAGGCAAGAGACCAGAAGCGCCACCAGGCAGCCAAGAAGTTTCAGGACAGGCATTGTGGCGCTCCGTTTGGGGTTTGGCCTCATCTTTTTGCCTTTCTTGGGTTAGGCATGTCGAGGTCACGAAACCCGCACTTGCTCGTGCGGTAGAATAAGTTTTGAGGTGCATCGAAATCCTATGACGGCCTCACTACGTCTTGCCGACACTTCCCTGTTGGTGCCGGTTGATCGCAAAAATACACGCGCGTCAGATCGGACAGTTCGAGCGCGTCATCAAGCTCGCTCATCACAAGAAGGCCGCCGTCGGAACTGAGCTGCGTGCCACGAAATTCCACCCGTACACGAGGGTCAAAATCGACCCGATCTGTCCGCGGCAAGCCCGCACCCGCCGGTTGCCCCATTAAATCCGCTGGTCATCCCCGTCCGGCTGCTCACCGCGAGTGGTCGGGCGGGGCACAAAGCCCGGTTATTTTTTGCTTGTGGAGGCGTATTTCATCATGTGTTCTGGAAAAAATTTCTCGAATCATGCCGAAACAACAGGAAACAAGCCATTGGCAGTATGTAAAGGAGCAAGATCATGAATGGACTTGAATTGGCGATCAAAGAGGTGAATTCCTCGTTACCAGAAAGGAAATTGGTCGCACTTATCGAGCGGACCGCTTTATCCGCCGATATGAAGGCTATTTTGTCTGACGTGGCGAAAATTACCGTTCGAGTTGGCGGTAAGTTGCTCGCAATCGGCCGTAAAATTCTGTCTGTCGTGTTCGATTTGCTTAAGGCGTTTCCAACTGTAACTCTTGGTGTGATTGCTGCTCTTGTTATCAGCAGTCTTATTGCTGCGATACCTTTGTTCGGTGGGGCATTAGCTGCGGCATTAAGCTCGATACTATTGTTGATCGGTGTGAGCGCAGGTGCGCTTAATGATTTTCTGAGTGACAAGTTGGGTGAGCGGATTGACGCTCTAATAAACTCATTGAGTGCGCTTGCGGAGGTATAGACACGTGTCTCAAAAAAATCTCGTGGATGATCTCAATGAAGTACAACTCGTCGTTTCTGATACAAATCGGTTCAAGATAAAGCTGGGTATAGGAGAGGATGCCTACGGATCACTCAAGCTAACTAAAACGTTGCAAACTATTTGGGATGTTAAAGGTGCAGGCGCAGCTGGAGCTGCAGCCGCCGCTTCACCAGCTGTCGCGACAACGTTTTTTGGTGGCGGAGGTGGTTTGTTGTCTGCGCTTGGTTTCGGCGCTGCCGCGGCAACTCCTGTTGGGTGGATAGTTGCTGCAGCTGTGGGCTCAGGTGCTGCGTACTATGGCGTGATGCGGGTTGTCGACAGCTACAGTTCATCACGCGTTGAGACGATCCCAAAATTTATTAATACGCCCATTGATCTTCTTGGGGCTACGTTGTTCGATATGATGTCGGGACTAGCATTAAAGGTTGCTGACTTTGCCGGAGAAATTGACGATGCAGAACGAGAGGCCATCACCTCATATTTTGAAGATGAGTGGGGTGTCTCACGTGAGTATAGCTGCAAAGCGCTTCCCGTAATTGAGGGTGATATCAAAGAAAGATCGCTGAGAGATATGGCGAAGGCTCTCGCAGAATTTCAACTTGATAATCCCGATTGCAATCCATCAGCTATGAAGGCTGATATTCGTGGTTTTCTTGAAGAGATCGCACATGCTGATGGAGACTTTGATGAACGGGAAGAGCTTGCAATTGACGCAATTGAGCGAGAGTTGAGTGAGCACCTGGCAATATCAAATCAGGCGGCGCGTTCGGCATCAAAATATGCAGGCCTAATTGGAGGCGCAGCTCAAGAAACTGGTAAAAAAGCTTTTGCTGTAGCCAGTGGGCTAATAGGTAGACTATACAAGAAATGATATAGCAATGGTTTATGCTTACATTCCCCAAGTAATCCGCTGATTTTGCTGTCGAGAACATGATATTTCCGATACAAATCATGGTGTTGAAGGCTGTGAGGGGCGCTTTTCATGGATCACCCAGAGGGTGCGGGCTTGCCGCGGGCAGATCGGGTGGATTTCGACCGGAGGGTGCCAACCGGTCGACTATCGTTTTATGCTCGCAACCGCTCCGCAATGCTGCTGCAAACAGGGGCACCAAGGTGTTCGCTCTTTATGATATCGGTTGTGCACCGTGCGGCCGCTCGGCTTGTCAAGTTGGAGCAATTATGCGATCCCAACCGATCGCTTCAGTTCGGGGGCTCCGCCCGTCCCAGTCTCTTGCTGTGCCGAGCGACTTTGGCGCTATCTGAAAGGGGTGCCAAAATGTATAGGTTGCGCCATCACTTTGACTTGGAATGATTTTTATAGTTCGGGACGAAGCTCGGCAAGATGGTTCTGAAGCTGTTACTCCTTCTGTTGGCTGAGAAATTCACACCGCATCGCGAGTATAGGATGTGACAATTCCTCCAAGCTGTCGCTTGCGCCGGATCGGGCCGTCGCGGACGGGTCTGAAATCGACTGGCAGCACGTTGTTGCTGATGTCCCGCCCACGATGCGGGCGCTCAACGTTGTAGTGGCGCACCCATGTGGCCGAGTTACTTCGCCTTCTTGGCTTGCCGAGTCGCCTCAGCTTCGATCATGTCTTCGATCAGCTTGTGCAGTTCTTTGTCTTTGCGCAGACCTGCTTCACCCAGTTTATGCAACTGGCTTTCATTCGCGTCACCGCTGGACCCATGTGCCGCGCTGAGCGCATAACGCTCGACCGCTTTGCTTTGAACTGCGCCTGCGATGTCTTTGGCAATTTGAGTTTTAAAAGCAGCCGGCAGTTTGTCGATCGCTGCATCTCCCAATTTTTTGCGAAGCTTATTGAGGGCGCTTTCTGTAATCGCTGGGACCAGTTTGTTCTGTAGTGTCTCCTGAACTTTTGTCGGCATCTTGCTTGCAAACGAGGCCAGGCTTTTAACGGGAGCGACCTTCAACATGCCTGCGGTCACGGTCTTAAGAAATGCGACTTCAAAGTCTTGTTTGCTGGGGGCCTTGCCCTTTTCGATGATTGGTTTGAACAGTCCAATTGTTTCTTTTGCACCAACGTTGACCATCTGCTGGGCTGCTTTGGTGGACATGATTTTATTGAGAAAAATACCCAAGGCTTGGTGCGGAATAGTTTTTCCAACCTGCGGAATGAGTGCTTGAGACAGTCTGCCAGTGACTTTCGAGAGAGCTGGTCCAGTCAGCTTGCCTCCAACTAAGCCAGCAATTCCTGAAAACATTGTGTCGGTAACTACCTTCTTCATCGCACTGTTCCAGGTGACTGTGTTGCCCGCCAAATAGTTGCCCAGCTGATCAGCGCTGGACTTCATGGCCATGGTGCCTGCCGCTGCAATGGCATGGGCCTCTCCTGGTGATCGCCCACGGACAACCAACTGGGCTGTCATGTAGGTTTGGACTACGGCAAAGTTTATCTCGCTTATGGTCTCGAGTTTATTGTTTATTGCGCCTGCTGCGCCAATTCTTGTCTCGATGAATTTGGAAAAGGCGTCCTGACCCTTCTTGTGCGCCTTTGTTGCTATCTTGTCCTGTTTTAAAACCTTCTCCCAGTCTGGCTGTTTGTGACTGGCAAGCGCTTTCAAGAAAGTAGCCTGAGCGCGTGCGTCAAGTAGCGGACCATAGGGTGGCTCTGATTTTCCGCCTGTCACCGATGCAACGATAAATGATGTAAAGGAACTCACGAAACCATCAGCGCCAGCTGCAATTTCAGAACATCTGTTTGAGAAATCAATCCAGACTTCAGCTTCGGATGAAATCCGGTCAGCTTTTTGTATAACCTTTTTTTTCAATGCTTCTTGGTTTCGGTAAAATTCAGATTTGATTACGTATTTTTGTTTCCCGCCCTCTTTGACCAAGACAACGTTATCGGTATGCTTCTCATCTGCCGCGATCTTGGCGCGTAGTTTTGGTAAGCCTGCCTTCCAAGTCGTTCCGCCTGGATCAACGATCCCATCGGGACGTTTGTTTCCACATTTAGATGACTGGAAGGTCTTGATCGATTTTATCAGGGTGCTGCTACAGTTTCCCGTGACTGTTGCACTGAAGCCGTTCGCTATGAGCATCATTTGCACAAGTCTGACGTCTTCAGGATCGTTCTTGACAGGTGCCCCTTTTGAGATCCGTTTTTTTTCCCCCACGGGTGCTTTAAGGGCCACTGCCATCGGTCGCTCCAATTCAACAAACACGCGCCGTTCTGTTTTGTCGCAGAACGGCGCAGTATTTCTTTGGTAGTACCTAGGCTAGTTCGACCAGCCATTTGCTGCAAAATCTCTTTTGGACATCGGGCATATCTAAATAGTTCAAGTGGTGAGAGGATTATGTGATGTTCTCAGCCAATGAATAGGTTCATCGTAAGCGGTGTTTTTTCCGCACTGCACTGACGGTTTGGGCAATGGGAGAGCCGGTACGCTCGACCTCGTACACGAACTTGCGGCGCACATGGACCATGCAGGCCTGTTCGTCAGCCTTTCCGAGGCCAAACGGGCCATTGAACCCGGCAAAGCCATCGGCATGGACCTTCGCGGTATAGCCTGCGAGATGGTTGGCTGGGCGCTCGCCCTTCCGATCGACACTGAACTGATACCAGGCGCAAGGGGGTGCTGCCCCGCAGCATGGGCGCTCGTCTCGCACGTAACTCCGGAGCCGCGCGGTTTTGGTCTCCGTCGTGTCGGCGCGCACCTGCAGTTTTACGCGGGTGGGCTGACCGGCTTCACCGACGATGAACTCAACGCGCTGATGTCGAGCCTCGAGGAACGCACCGGCCCGCAGGAAGACGATCTCGTCGATGTGAATCGCTCCGGTTTCATCGGAGACCTATAGCTTCATTTCACGCGACCATATCGAGCACGTCGCG
>NZ_PXNU01000096.1:0-6438 GCF_041300735.1 Phaeobacter sp. SYSU ZJ3003
ATATCACCACTCCTTTTCGGAGCCGTGAATCATGCAGCGAGACCGAAATCAATGCATCCTGACCCTAAGGCGCATTGCCCGCCTGCCTGAGGGCAAGATCGCGCGCGGTGTTTATTAAATTTCTCTCTATAAAACGACCGAAAATCACGGTGGTTTTGCGTTTTGTCGGGCAGGTACTGAGATTCATTTAACCCGTCTCGCGCAGTCTGACTGTTACTTGTTTTTAGGAGGTAACAGTCGCATGCGGAGTGTCCGTCCCATCCGTGCCAGATCAGCGATGAATGTTCTGGCTGCACTGTTGTTGCTAGGGACGCCTGTCAGCGCGGATGTCATTGACCTGCGCGCTGACGCCTGGTGTCCATTCAACTGCGATCCGGCCAGCGACCAGCCGGGGTATATGGTGGAAGTGGCGCAAGAGGCGCTGGCGCTTTTTGGGCACGAGGTACGTTATACGTCGATGACCTGGAGCCGCAGCCTGTCGCAGGCTCTCAGCGGCGACATTACCGGTGTCATCGGCACCGATCAGGAAGAATCGCCTGATCTGATCCTTGGCCCGCCCATGGGCAACTATCAGGAGGCTGTCGTGTTCCGCGCCGGGGAAGCCCGGTCAATCGCGACCGCCGAAGATCTGGAAGGTATCCGGATCGGGGCGATCTTGGACTATGAGTACAACACCGTGATCGCCGCCTATGTTGCAGAGAACGCCAGAAACCCCGAGCGGGTTCAGATGATCGGCGGCGATGATGCACTGAAACGAAATCTGCAAAAGCTGAAGGCCGGGCGGATCGACATGGCAATCGATGAACGTTCGGTTGTGACCTACATGATCGATCAGCTGGGATTGCAGGACGATCTGCAAGTCGCGAACTATGGCGAGGCGACCGAGCTTCACATCGGTTTCTCCCCGGCGCTGGAGGCATCTGCGCTTTATGCGCAGCAGCTGACAGAAGGGGTAGCGCAGCTCAAGGCATCTGGGCGCTACGGTGAGATCCTGAAACGCTATGGACTGACTGAGTAATTCTGCCATGAATGTTGTCGGCCCCAAAACCCTTCGCACCCGCATTCTGTTGGGCGTCCTGATCCCAGTTTTTCTAATCCTGGCGGCAGGTCTGACCTACGAATCCTATGATCACAGAGCGCATCTGATAGAGGGTCAGCACCAGCAAGGGGACATGGTCGCCCGATTGACGGCAACGACCGTGACGCAGGCTCTGTGGGATTTCGACATTGTTCAGGTGGAACAATCGCTGCAACAGATCGTGGCCCTTGGCCAGGTCGCAAGTGTTGAAATTATTGGTCTGGCTGGCGAGCAGATCGCGGCCGCTACCGCACCGGGGTTCACCCCGAGTGAAGGGGATTTCATCACCACACATGTGATCGAGTATGTTCTGGGTGACCAACACGAAGAGCTGGGAGAATTACGGCTGACTCTCCCAGTGGAACACGTCACTGGTCCCTTGATGGACACGACGGTTCAGCATGCTGCGGTCTCGGTACTTATCTTTGCTCTGCTGGCCGTCAGCGTGTTTCTTGTCCTGACGCGGATTTCGCAGCCGCTGACCAAGATCGGCACAGCGATCGACGATATTTACAATGGTCGGTTTGACACGGTGGTTCCCTATCAGTCCCGTACTGATGAGATCGGCATGCTGGCACAGACGCTGGAGCAGATGCGCCGCAATGAGGTCGAAATGGCAGACCTGCGCGCCCACACGACCGAAGCAAGCAGGCGCGAAAGAAAACGTATTTACCGCGCCCTGAAATCCACCCGCGATGGCGTGATCCTGACGGATGAAACGGGTCACGTGGTGTTCTCCAACGCCAACGCCAGCATCTTCTTTGCCGATGCGCGGGACGGGGAAAAACTGAACTTCCGCTCCTGGTTGCCGCAGGACGTGGCCGAACAGATCGAAGAACGCGTCGCCGCCAATCAGGATTTTGCCGCCGAGGCAAGCGTCACCCATTTCAACAGCGGTGAAGAGCTGAACCTGTTGGTGCGGGGCGGTCCGATCCGGGACGAAGAGGGCCTGTATTTGGGCACACTGCTGCTGGCCACCGATCACAGCGATCAGGCACGTCAGGCCGCGCGCGTCAAATTCATGGCGGAACATGACAGCCTGACCGGCCTGCCGAACCGGCGCCTGCTAGAGCACACCCTCGGCAACTGGCTCAATCAGGGGGAACAGGTATCGATCCTGCTGGCGGATCTGGATCATTTCAAGATGATCAACGACACGCTTGGCCATCCCACCGGTGACGCCCTGCTAAAGGTCGTGGGTGAAAAATTCCTGGGCAACTGCGGGAAAAACGCCTTGGCAGCGCGGCTTGGCGGCGACGAGTTTGCGATCCTCGTCAAAGGCGCCGCAAGCGAGGAACGCCTGAACAGCATTGCCAACTCGCTGGTCTATGATCTGTCGAAACCGCTGACCATCGACGGCAACGTCCTGCACACCGGCATGAGTGCGGGAATCGCAACCCTGTCTGGTTCTGAGGCCGGATCCACCGATGGCATCCGCTGCGCTGATCTGGCGCTTTATGAGGCGAAAAAGGGCGGCCGTGGCCGGGTCGAGATTTTCCACAAGGATCTGGAAACCGTCATCAAACGCAAAACCCTTCTGGAGCGGGAATTGCGCGGCGCCCTCAACGAAGGCAGCATCCGCCCCGTCTTTCAGGTCCAGACCGACCTCAAGACAGGTCAGATCATCGGATTTGAAACCCTTGCACGCTGGCATCACCGGCATCTGGGCAGCATCTCTCCGGCGGAATTCATCCCTGTCGCCGAAGACAGCGGGCTGATCCGCGAGCTAACCTACCAGATCATGACCCATGCCTTCCGCGCCGCGGCACGCTGGCATGACATGGGCTGGACCGGCCGGGTGGCAGTTAATCTCTCACCCAAGCTGTTTGGCTCGCAAGTCGATGAATTCGTCAATGACTGCCTGTATGAAACCGGCTGCCCCGCCAGCGCGGTCGAGGCCGAAATCACCGAAACAGTTGTCCTGTCGAGCGGCCAGTCTGCGCTGAAAGAGATCGAAGCCCTGCAACGGCTGGGCGTGACCGTGGCACTTGACGATTTTGGCATGGGCTATTCCTCGCTCAGCTACCTGCAGAAATTCCCGGTGAACAAGATCAAGGTCGACGCGGCCTTTGTCTCCAAACTGCCTGATTCCGCCGAAACCCGGGCCATCGTCGTGGCCATCGCGGAACTGGGGCATGCCCTTGGCATGCATGTCACCGGCGAAGGCGCTGAGACCGAACTGCACCGGCAACTGCTTCGGGAATGCAAGGTCGACTATCTGCAAGGCTATTTTGATGGTCCGCCCATGGCCGAACGTGCTGCGACCGCTCGTCTCTTCCCTGGCGCCGGTCTGCACCTGCAAATGTCCAACTGACAAGCGCGCACCAAAATTCGTAGCAAAACCTCGGTCACGGGTTGGTTATTCCTGTCTCAATCTCACTGGCGCTTCCGCAGCCCGGCACGCCGGTTCTGCTATTGCTTTGACACGGCGCAGGCTTTTGACCAGCCATCAGCCCCCTCCCGGCCTCGATTTGGCTGATTTTCTTGCGGAAAACGTTGCCTGAAGCAAAAAAACCGGTATCACCTGCCGAACCGATTTCGCCACGCCATCATCGCCACAAAGGAGCCCCGCGTTTTGAAACCTGCTGCACCGGACCAGAGGCTGGACAGCGCAGGCGCGCCCACTGCCGACTCTGCCCGGGCTGCCGTGGTGGATCTGCAGGCGGTGCATGTGATCGCAGGCGAAAAGACGCTGTTGCAGGACATCTCATTTCGCGCCGATGAAGCGCGGGTTGGAATCGTCGGGCGCAATGGATCAGGAAAAACCACTCTGTCGCGCGTCCTGGCCGGCCTGATCGCGCCAGATCAGGGAGAGGCCCGGGTCGACGGTATCGACCTGTCGCGCGACCGCAAGGCGGCGCTGGAGCTGGTGGGCGTGCTGTTCCAGAACCCAGACCGGCAGATCATTTTCCCCACGGTGGAAGAAGAGATCGGTTTCGGGCTGCGCCAGATGGGTCTGAGCAAATTCGACACCGCCGCAGAGGTGGCGCAAACCCTGGCCCGTTTCGGAAAATCGCAATGGGCAAAGGCGCCGACACATCTTCTGTCGCAGGGGCAAAAACAACTGCTGTGCCTGATGGCTATTCTCGCCATGAAACCGCGAATCATCCTGCTGGATGAACCCTTTGCCGGGCTGGATATCCCAACCCGCATGCAGTTGCAGCGCGCGCTGGATCAGGCCGAAGCACAGCTTTTCCACGTCTCGCACGACCCGCAACACCTGGAACACTATGACCGTATCCTGTGGATCGAGGCAGGCCAGCTGCGGGCCGATGGGTCACCCGCTGACGTCTTGCCGGAGTTCACCAGACAGATGACCGAATGGGGGGCAAGCGATGATCTCTCTGACCTCGCCAGTTGAAACCTGGGCGCACCGTTGGCCCGCGGGGCTAAAGCTGGCCATCCTCTGCGCCACCACGGTGGTTCTGTTCTCCCTGAAAACACCAGCGGCGCAGGGTGGCGCGCTGGCGCTGACGCTGGGTCTCTATCTCAGCGCCGGGCCCGTCTTTGCGCGCAGCGGCGTGCGGAGCCTGCGCATTCTCTGGCCCTTCTTCGTGGTCATCGCACTGTGGCATCTGATCGAAGGCACCCCGGCAACCGGGATGACCATCGCGCTGCGGCTGACCACCGCAGTGGCACTGGCGAATTTTGTCACCATGACCACCCGGCTCACTGATATGGTCGGGGTTGCCGCATGGCTGCTGACGCCGTTTCGCCGGATTGGCCTCAGCACCCGGGCGCTTGAAACCGCAATCGCGCTGGTGATCCGCTTTGGCCCGCTGCTGGCACATCGCGGCGCGGATTTGGCCGAGGCCTGGCGCGCAAGATCACCGCGCCGCCCGTCGTGGCGTATTGCCCTGCCGATGACCATTCTGGCGCTGGATGACGCCGACCACGTTGCCGAAGCGCTGAAGGCGCGCGGCGGCGTTCAATAATCTCACGCCCGGCTGCGCAGCGGGGCATGCACAAGGATCGAAATCACATGGAACGTTCTATCGCTTACATCGCTCTCTTTGCGGCGCTGATCGCCGCATTGGGGCTGATCCCGCAGATCACCCTTGCCTTTGGCGTGCCCGTTTCGGCCCAGAGCCTCGGTATCATGCTCTGCGGCACGGTACTGGGCGCCCGGCGCGGATTGCTGGCCGTCCTCCTGTTCCTGCTTCTTGTCGCCCTTGGCCTGCCCCTGCTGTCCGGCGGGCGCGGTGGGCTCAGCGTCTTTTCCTCGCCCACGGCTGGCTTCCTTGTTGGCTTCCCGATTGCGGCCTTTGTCACCGGCCTGATCATGGAGCGGATGCGGGGTATTCCGCTGGTGGCGACGGCGATCATCGCCGCGATGCTGGGCGGGATCGTCGTGCTCTATCTGTTTGGTGTGGCCGGAATGGCCATCACCCTCGACAAGTCCTTTACCGACGCTGCAGCCCTGGTCCTGATCTTCATTCCGGGCGACATCCTGAAGGCCGTGGTTGCCGGGCTGCTGACCGCCGGACTGGCGCGGGCGCGCCCCGGCAGCCTGCTATCGCGCAACAGCTAAGGTCCGACCCGAAGCCTCGGACACTCTGACATACACCGCAACGGAGCAGGCATGCGGCCTGCTCCGTTGATCAGATCGCCACACCAGCCTGATGCCCTTCGGCGCCTTAGTCCTCTTGGACCTCCTCGCCGCCGCAAAATTCATGCGCAAGATTGATAATCAGCCATTTGAACAGAGGCTTGGGCAGGATATCGATCATCCCCCCATTCGGTGCCACGCTGGAATTTCTCCAGGTTGGCGCAATCCGACATCCCAATGATCGCAGGGCCCGCCGAACCACCCCCAAGCGCGGCAATCTTCCGGGAAATCTCTCCCACCAGATTGCCAGCGGGAAACCGGATATCCATCAGCACCAGACCATACGCCGTCCGCCGCGCCGCGCAGCGCCGAAACGCCTCATGAGGATCCGCGCACAGTTCAAAAGGCACGCCCGCTTCGCGCAGGAATTCCTCCAGACGAAGGCGCACCCAGGGATCATCGTCAACGGCCAGGACCGACAGCGCCGGGATGGCGCGGGTTTCAATGGTTTCGGATCTCAAAGCAGACATAACAACACCCTCCCAAAGGCCGGGTTTCTACCCACAAACGTACCAACACCCCCAGAGCCTGTCTGGGATCGGCTGCGATCTGAAAATGCGGATTTACGACGCAAGGAAGACACGCTGAGAATCCGCATTCAGATTCAGCCCAAAAGGTCACATCTGGCGGAATACGACAGATCACACCCGCTCAGGTTGTTAACCTTAACACACCCCAAGACGTTAGGGTCAGGATTCATAACCAAAAGATGACGAGAGCCGCGAGCGCGATGGCAGAGAGAAACACCTTG
>NZ_PXNU01000097.1:0-6427 GCF_041300735.1 Phaeobacter sp. SYSU ZJ3003
CGTCCGCTTTGACGCGGACCTTCACGTTATAGTCAATCACGCGTTTGACAGGCACGAGTACCTTCATTTTGCGTTCTCTCCTTAACAAACGGCCTGCCGTGGGGACGGCGGGCCTCCATGCTCTCGCGCCGTTGATACCGGGTCAGTGGTGCGGGCAACAGTGAAAAATCGTCATGTTAGCGGCCCCGGACGTCGCGTCCGCGTGTTTGGCGCATCATTTTTGCAAGAATGTTTCGCAAGCGCCCCTGCCTGCCGCCACGGCAGATTTCCACCCCGGCGTTGTCGCCGGGGTATGTCTTGGGCCCCTGCGATTCGCAGAGGCGATGATCCGGGGGTCAGCGGTTGGCGCCCGGAACCCAGAGTACATCCAGATCGCCATTGTCATTGGCGGCGCGGGAGGCGACGAAAAACCAGTCGGACAGGCGGTTGAGATATTTGACCGCTGCCGGATTCACGTCTTCTTCGGTGGCAAGCTCGGTGGCCAGGCGTTCAGCGCGGCGCGCCACGGTGCGGCAGACGTGCAGATGGGCAGCCAGTTTCGACCCGCCAGGCAAAACAAAACTGCGCAGCGGCGCCAGCTCTTTGTTCATCACATCGATCTCGGCTTCGAGCCGGTCGACCTGACTGGGCACCATGCGCAGCGGCGGGTATTCCGATTCGCCGTCCTTATCCATGTCCGGGCGGCAAAGGTCGGCCCCCAGATCGAAAAGGTCATTCTGGATGCGGGTAAGGGCGGCATCCATTTCACCTGAGGCCTCAAGACGGGCAACGCCGACAAAAGCGTTCAACTCGTCCGAGGTGCCATAGGCGGTGACCCGGGCCGAATGTTTGGCAACCCGGTCACCATTGCCCAGAGCCGTATCGCCCTTGTCACCGGTGCGGGTGTAAATCTTGTTCAGAACAACCATGATTTCTTATCCTCCCTGATTGCGCAGGTAGACATAGGCGGCCACCAGTACAACGGCAATGAACTGGAACAGTAGCCGGAGGCGCATCATCTTGTTGCCATACTTGTGGTTGAAGGCGCCGCCTTTACCAAAGCCACCAAGGCCGATCACCAGAACGGTCACCACGGCCGCCATGGCCAGGATGGCCAGAATATAGAGCGGATCACCCATTGCTCTTGCTCCTTCGCATTTGCGTTGCCCCGGTCTATCGCCTGCATGGGCGGATGGCGACCGCGAATCCGCTATCTAAGCCGCGCCAGGATGCGGTCAATTGATCGGGTTGGCAAAATCCGGCGCAGGAAGCCCGCGATATGGGTCGGCGTGGTTACGTAATAGCGCGGGCGGGGGCGAGGCGACTCGCAGGCATGGATCAGTTTCGCCGTCACCGCCGAGGCCGGGAGTTCGAACCGGTCGGGGCCTTTGCTTTCGTAAAGCCGTTTCAGCAGGCTCTCCTCATAACGGGCGCGCAGGGGTGAGGCGCGCCAATCCACGTAGCGTTCGAAATGCGGGATAGAGTTTTCGCGAATCTTCGATGTCACCGGGCCGGGTTCGATCAGGATCACATGGATGTTGGTGTCCGTCAGTTCGATCCGGAGCGTATCCGTCAGCCCTTCGATGGCGTATTTGGTTGCCACATAGGCGCCGCGCCACGGGAAGGTCACCAGACCCAGAATGGACGAGTTCTGCACGATGCGCCCATGGCCTTGCGCCCGCATCACCCGCAGTACCTGGCGTGTCAGCTCGTGCCAGCCAAAGAAATTGCTTTCGAAGATGTCACGCAGCGCCTCAGTCGGCAGATCCTCAACTGCGCCGGGCAGCCCGTGCGCGCCGTTGTTGAACAGCACATCAAGGCCCCCGCCGGTTGCGGTCAGCACCTGTTTCAGCCCGTCCGTGATGGTGTCTGGCCGGGTGTAGTCGATCAGCGGGCTGTCAAAACCTTCATCGCGCATCCGGTCGCAGTCTTGCTGCTGGCGGCAGGAGGCAAAAACCCGCCAGCCGCGATCCCGCATGCCGCGCGCCGCATCCAGTCCGATGCCCGAAGAACAGCCCGTAATCAGGATGGTTTTTTGCATATTGCCCCCGTTGCATCTGCGCGGGGGATACCCGCGCCAGCGCAGTTATGGGGCCTTTTGACTGACCAGTGAAGCGGCGATCCAGCCAAAATGTTCATTGTCCGGGGTGCGCAGATGCAGCCAGCCGGTGCCGCTGTCCCCGATCACGATCACTTCGTCCCCGGCCAGCAGGCGGGTGATGATCGGATAGGCGGTGCCCGGCCCCTGCCGCATATTGACCCGCGCGGCCCGGATGCTGCGTTTGTCCGTTTCGGGGTCTTCCGTCAGCCCAGGGGCAAGCAAAGCCGTGCCTGTCGTCGGGGGGTGGTTGGTGGCGGCCGCCAGTGGCGCCTGAGTTGTGCCCAGACCTTGCAAGCCGAGTTGCATCCCGCCGCCAAGGCCCTCTTCAAGCGAGGCAAGTTGCATTCCTCCGGTGTCCAGCCCGGCGGAGATCACCCGCGCCGCAGAGGTCCGTGATGTAACGGATGGTGCGGTGCCCGGGGTGCTGTCGGTCTCGCGGGGGGAGGTGGCGCTTAACGCGGCTGTGCCATCCTTGGCAGCGGCGGTCTCGGTCTCTTGGGCGCCCTGATTGGGGGATAAATTGGGGTATAGGCCCTGCTGGCCAGCGGCACGTGCCTGCGCCAGGGCCTTGTGTCGCTGATCAAGAGAGGTCCGGGTCACCAGAGAGCTTGCGGTGACGGTTATCTCATTGCGGGGTGTAGCGAGTTTGGCCGGGCTGTCTGTGGGGGCCGTGGCCGCGCTCTTTTCCACCACAGGCCGTTGCGGCGGCGTAAAATCCGCCCCGCCGCTGAGCTCATAGAACCCCCAGCCAAGGAAGGCAAAAGACGCCAGAACAAAGCGCGACATGGCGTGGTCCCCCGGAAAATAGCAATATTTAACGACAGCCCGAGGCAGATGCCCCTGCGGCATCGTTCGTGGGCGGTGGCGGCCGAATCCTGCTGTTCGACCCTGTGGCACTGACGCCAGAACATTAGGCTGCGCGGGTTTAAGCCTAGGTGAAAAAGGATCGTAAACACAGGGGAGAGTCCGATTTCTTCTCCCCCAAGTGGTGCCATGGGAGAAAATCCGGGCTGGGGGAGGACAACGCGCCGCTTTACCGCGGCACATGGGGGCAGTATTACCACGGAATGAGTGACTTGGTAGAAGACCCCGACCTCCCCTCCGCGCCGCAGAACGGCGAAGTGCTGGAACCGCTGCGCCGCGCCATTGGCGAGCGTTACCTGACCTATGCGCTGAGCACGATCATGCACCGGGCGCTGCCCGATGCGCGTGACGGGCTGAAGCCGGTGCATCGGCGCATTCTTTATGCGATGAACCGGTTGCGGTTGAATTCGACTGGAGGCTTTCTGAAATCGGCGAAGATTTCCGGCGACACCATGGGGGATTTCCACCCCCACGGCGACGCGGCGATCTATGATGCGATGGCGCGTCTGGCGCAGGATTTCAACGTTCGCTACCCGCTTGTCGACGGTCAGGGCAACTTCGGCAATATCGATGGCGATAACCCGGCGGCCTCGCGCTATACCGAGGCGCGCATGACCTTTGTCGCCGAGGCGATGCTGGACGGTCTGAACGAGGATGCCGTCGATTTTCGCGACAACTACGATGGCCGCCTGACCGAACCGGCGGTTTTGCCGGCAACCTTCCCGAACATTCTGGCCAATGGCGCCAGCGGTATCGCTGTGGGCATGGCGACCAATATTCCGCCGCATAACATTGCCGAGCTGATCGACGCCTGTATCCACCTGATCAAGGCGCCCGGCGCCGATGATGATACCCTGTTGAAATACGTGCCGGGGCCAGATTTCCCGACTGGCGGGGTGATCGTCGAACCGCAGGAAAACATCGCAAAGGCTTATCGCACCGGGCGTGGCTCCTTCCGGCTGCGCGCCACCCATGAGGTCGAGGACCTTGGCCGGGGTCAGTGGCAGATCGTGGTCACGGAAATCCCCTATCAGGTTCAGAAATCCAAGCTGATCGAAAAAATCGCCGAGCTGATCCAGACCAAGAAGGTGCCGATTCTCGGCGATGTGCGCGATGAGAGCGCCGATGACATCCGCATCGTGCTGGAGCCGCGTTCCAAGAACGTCGACCCCGATGTGCTGATGGGCATGCTCTATCGCAACTCCGATCTGGAACTGCGCTTCTCGCTTAACATGAACGTGCTGATCGACGGGGTCACGCCCAAGGTCTGCTCGATGAAAGAGGTACTGCGCGCCTTTCTTGATCACCGCCGCGACGTGCTGCAGCGCCGCTCGCGCCACCGGATGGCCAAGATCGACCACCGGCTGGAGGTTCTGGACGGTTTCATCATCGCCTTCCTCAACCTCGATCGGGTGATCGACATCATCCGCTATGATGAGGACCCCAAGGCCGCTCTGATGCGGGAGGATTGGTCGAAGGATCACCCTCGTGCCTATGACGAGGCGGACTACAAAACACCCGGTGTAGGCACCGGAGAGCTGTCCGAGGTTCAGGCCGAGGCGATTCTCAACATGCGGCTGCGCTCTTTGCGCAAGCTGGAAGAGATCGAGCTGACCCGGGAACGCGATGCCCTGCGCGAGGAACGCGCCGGGCTGGTGGAATTGCTGGGGTCGGAAGAACTGCAGTGGACCCGGATTACCGAACAGCTGCGGGAAACCAAAAAGCAGTTCGGCAAGAACTACGAAGGCGGCGCCCGCCGCACCCGGTTTGCCGAGGCAGGCGAAGTCGAAGAAGTGCCGCTGGAGGCAATGATCGACCGCGAACCGATCACCGTTGTCTGTTCGCAGATGGGCTGGATCCGGGCCATGACCGGCCATATCGACCTGAACCGTGAATTGAAGTTCAAGGACGGCGACGGGCCGCGTTTCATCTTCCACGCGGAAACCACCGATC
This sequence comes from Phaeobacter sp. SYSU ZJ3003, assembly GCF_041300735.1. Classification (NCBI taxonomy): domain Bacteria; kingdom Pseudomonadati; phylum Pseudomonadota; class Alphaproteobacteria; order Rhodobacterales; family Roseobacteraceae; genus Phaeobacter; species Phaeobacter sp. SYSU ZJ3003. The sequence continues at coordinate 4,898 of NZ_PXNU01000097.1, forward strand.
GGCTGCTGGTCTTTGGCAGCAACGGGCGATTCTATACGGTCAGCGCCGCAACGCTGCCCGGTGGCCGCGGCATGGGCGAGCCTCTGCGCCTGATGGTGGACCTGCCCAACGAGGTCGAAATCGTCGATATCCTGATCCACAACCCCGAAGGCAAGATCCTGGTCGCCTCTTCTGCGGGCAACGGGTTCATCTGCGCCGAAAAGGACATCGTGGCCCAGACGCGCGGCGGCAAGCAGGTGTTGAACGTCAAGGACGACGAACAGGCGCGAATCTGTGTGCCTGTCACCGGCGATCACGTGGCCGTGGTGTCGGAAAACGGCAAATTCCTGGTCTTCTCGGTCGAGGAAATGCCGGAACTGTCCCGCGGCAAGGGCGTGCGCCTGCAAAAGTACAATATGGCGCGCGGCAAGCAGGGCTCGCTGGAGTTGGATGGTGGCCTTAGCGATGTCACCACCTTCAACTGGGATGATGGCCTGACCTGGGAAATGGGCGGCGGCAAGACCCGCCATGAAACGGATCTCAGCCAATGGCTGGGTAAACGCGCCGGTGTCGGCAAGCGTCCGCCCTATGGCTTCCCACGGAATTATAAATTCAAGTGATGGTGCGGGGCGCGGAAAATCTGTGCCCCCTTTGCCACCTGCCGTCGGTGTTGCTGACGCGCGTCTTTACCGGCGCGCGCGGCTCTGCCTATCTGTGCGCGACCGGCCTCATACACCAGCTTCATACAAGGGAAATGGAATGACCCGACTTCTTGCCTTTCTGGGCCTTTTTGCGCTGCTTTCGGCCTGCACTGAAACGCTGCTGGACGAACCACCCGAGGATCTGGGTGCCTTCCGGGTGCGGGTTGCCCATGTTTATACTGAAAAAGCGCTGAAATGGCCGATGTCCCGCGCTGCGGAGCAATCGGAGTGGATCGAGCCGATGAAAACAGCGCTGGAAGCCCGCCTGCGCCGCTATGACGGGCCGCAGGAGTACGACGTTGCCGTGACCCTTGAGGGCTTCATGCTGGCGCCGCCGGGGGTGCCGGTGCTGTTCAATCCCAAAAGCGTCGCGGTTGTGAATGTCTTTGTCTACGACGTGGAAAAGGAAGAGTTCCTTGCCGACAAGCATCAGATGGAGATCTTCGAGGACACCACAGGCGAAAGCGCGATTGTCGGCTCGGGCCACAGCCGGACCAAGGAAGAACAGATCGCCGGATTGTCGCTGAATATCGCCGATGCGGTGGAAGAATGGATGGCCGAACAGCACAAGGAAAACGGCTGGTTCGATCTGCGGGCCGAGGCCGCCGAGTAAGGCATTGCCCCGCTCCGGGGTGCGAAACCACATCAATCCGGACGAAGTTTGCCAAATCCACGACTGTCAAGCAGGAACGGGTTGATTTTTGCGCGTAAACCAAATAATCGGCGCGCGCAGAGGAAACCGGGTCGCATAGGGACCCCACATTTCAAAAGGGCGCCAAGAGAATGGCTAAGGAAAAGTTTGAGCGTAATAAACCGCACGTCAACATCGGCACCGTTGGCCACGTTGACC
>NZ_PXNU01000098.1:0-6106 GCF_041300735.1 Phaeobacter sp. SYSU ZJ3003
AATGCTCATACGTGGGTCTCCTCTGTGAGCAGTTACCACGTCAGCGCACAAAATTCAGGATAGTCCCTCCCTTGGCTCTTATGTACGGTCGCAAGCGTCGAAAGCTCAAAACGATTAATCCCGTCAAGCCAGTCGAGCATACGACCCGCCTCATCGCGGTCGAGCTTGCCCCCTTCGTAGAAGCGGTGAATTCGCTTGCTCAGCTTGTCGGCATCTTTTTCGCGCTCCAGCACGAAGGCGATCTTGTTCGTCCCGTCGAAGCCCAGCGCGTAGCCGGGAACCTTGAGTTCGTGAGATCGGCTCAAGCAACCCGGAACATCCGATAAGATGTGAGTGCTGCGTTCAACGTGCCGGATTGTGAACTGCTCTCCATTTCTGAACTGATCGTCGGTCTGTTTACTCATGACGACGTCCCCAGCGCATAGCCTATCGTGATCGACTTGCCGCACCTTATGGCGAAGGCGGCGCAGCGTTTCGTTATCCGCAGTGACCGCGAGCAGATTGCCACCTCTGGAGTACTCTCTGGTCAGTCCATCCATCCACGTCTGACCGGGAACAACCCGCACAGCATCCCTATCGAACAGGCAAGGCAGATCATCCGTCGGCCTATTCTCGATCGCGTCTCGAAGCAGCTCACCCAACTTAAATATCTCGCTATCCTCAGAGAACCGCATACTCTTGTTCAGCGTGATCGTAGGGAAGCCTTGCTTCGTGATTACTTCTCGATCTTGAACCGGCGGAAGCTGGAAGCGGTCGCCGCTATAGACGACCGGCAAGCCAAATTCGTTCGCGTATTCTTCGACTGCACGGAATAGGAACGAACCGACCATCGAGAATTCATCCACAATGATGATGTCTGCTTTCGCGAACGCGCTTGTACTCCCACCGCCCCGATCGGCTTTCTTGGCTGGTCGATAGCCCTCTACCGCCTCAAGGTCATTGTCTCTGTGCCTGTACCAACCGATCGCACTGTGAATCGTCATCACCTTGTGGCGCTTGTCTGGCAGCTCCTGATCCAAGACAGAACGTGCCGGATGGGTTGGGGTGAGGAAAAGGGCCTTTCTATCCAAAACGGAATTGGCGATGGCATAAGTCTTGCCAGAGCCTGCCCGTCCTGAGACCACCAGCCGGTCTCCGCCCTGCATGCTGGCGATAGCGTTTACGACTGCGTTTTGTTCTTCGTTGAGCATATTCATATCGGGAATCCTTGTGGCAGCGATGACCGGATTTCGGGCCGTCGCATAGTTTGATTTAAGGGTAAGGGGTGCTGACCTTTTCGTGGCGAATTGAGCCCGTTGAGTGGGGCAACGCGGATACGTTTGGTTAGCTTTAGCGCACCCTATTTCTAAAGATCTGAAATTGCTTATATTTCAACCTTAGGGAGAAGGTCTGAAATACTCCGCCCGAACCCCTATGGAGGGAACCCGGACAGAGCGTAGTTCAGTGTGGGAGGGTCTTGTTCACAACGTAGTCTGCTAACCACTGCCAATAGGCCTCGGCGTTCACGAAACCCTGTTGTCGAGCAGCAAGAGTCTCAGCCTCAGAACGAGAAAGACCGCCATCGTATTCAGCGATAGCGGCCCTTTCCTCGAAGGCATCAATGTCGGGTATCTTGCTCACGGCGAACACCCCGCTGGCAACCTGATCTGGTCCACGATATGCCGCTTCTGCTCGTCCGAGATACCGGCAGAGTAGATGCTATAGGTGATCCCATTCTCAGACCGGGCTGACTTGTGACCAACAATGCTGGCGGTGAAGTGCTCAGGAACACCTGTCCGCTCGCACTGAGTGATGAACCACTTCCTAGTGGAGTGGAATACCAAGCCTTGCCTGTCGATGCCCAGCGCCTGTCTGATCCTTGCGAACCGTTTGGTTATGTCGTTCACCTTCAGGTCTGGGAACAGTGGCCCAGCGCTGGGTAGCTTGGCCAGTACCGGATCGAGTGTTGAGTGGACAGGAACCTGGCGCTCAGCCGCGTCGGTTTTCAGCAAGCGTAATTGGTTCGGGCGCACCAAGAAAAAACCACCAAGATTGCCTTTGGTCACTAGATCTTCCCTAAGTAGCCCTGCCGCTTCCCCCGCTCTCATGCCGGACAACAGGCAAATCAATAGGACCTTGCCAATTATTGGATCAGCTTGAGCCAGCAGCAACCTGACCTCCTTGTCCGTCGGAACCGCATAGGGCTGGTGCCGAACCTTGGCCTCGAACCTGACCGATGAGAAGGGGTTGGCAACCAGCTCACCCTCGTACACGCACCAGTCGAGCCAGTGACAGACCTGTGACCATATACGCCGCTGGGTCCGCCCGGTGATCTTGGCCTTGCCGTGAGATGACCAGTCTACTGACGCATCCAGGGACATGCCGCGTGTCCGTTCCGACTTTCCGATGGTGGGGCTCAGCTGGGCGATCAGGGATAGGAACTCCCGTCCGTCCTCCCGCGCCAGTTCCACCAGCTTGCGTGTCCCGTACTTGGACGAGAACAGCTCGATCGAATAGCGGACCGACTTAAACCCGCTGGGCCTGAGCTCGTTCTGGCGCAGGATCAAGTAGCGTCTGGCGGCTTCCTGGACCGTGGCCTTGGGCTGAACCACCTGCTGGTGTAGCGCGACAATCTGGATGAGAAGAGCGCGTCAATCAGGATGAGACTCCTTGGTCGCGACGAGAGTTACGATGGCGGTCTTTTCAGCCGCGATCAAGTGTTTTGTGTTTTTGATTGTCGCGGCGCGTCAATCAGCTTTGACGTTGGCCGGTGTAGCTCTTTGAGCAGGCCGTCCCGGCCCCTTTGCCTTTTCGGCAGCTCTGCGCCGGTAGCTTTCGACATTCATCTCGAAGATGGTGGCATGGTGAACGAGCCTGTCGACGGCGGCCAGTGTCATGGCCGGGTCAGGAAAGATCGTATTCCATTCCCCGAAGGGCTGGTTGGCGGTGATCAGCATGGAGCGCCGTTCGTATCTCGCGCTGATGAGTTCGAAGAGCACGCTGGTCTCGGCCTGATCCTTGGTGACGTAGGCAATATCATCAAGGATCAGCAGGTGGAACTTGTCGAGCTTTGCGATGGCGCTTTCGAGAGCGAGATCGCGGCGCGCCTGCTGGAGTTTCTGGACCAGGTCGGTGGTGCGGCTGAAGAGGACGCGATAGCCTTTCTCGACAAGAGCGAGCCCGATGGCGGATCCGAGATGCGACTTGCCCACACCTGGTGGGCCAAACAACAGGATGTTGCTGCCCTTTCCGATCCAGCTGTCGCCGGCGGTGATGGCATTGACATGGGCCTTGGACAGCATGGGGACGGCGGTGAAGTCGAAAGTCTCTAGCGTCTTGCCGGGCAACAGGCGTGCCTGTGCGAGATGGCGCTCGATCCGGCGGCGATCGCGTTCGGCCAGTTCATGCTCTACCAGAGTGGCAAGCAGGCGGGCGGCAGGCCAGCCCTCCTTGTCAGCCTGTTCAGTAAAGCGTGGCCAGAGCGCCTTGATGGCAGGCAGGCGCAATTCGTTCAGAGCGAGGGTAAGGCGAGCGGTATCGGTCTGGGACGATGTCATGCAGCCACCTCCTCAGCGGGCGCAGCACTTCTGACCAGCTGGTCATAGGATGAAAGGTCGGCCATCTTCACCTCGACCCGAGGGAGTGCCTCGTCTGACGGGGCAAAGAGCGCCCGCAGGACAGCCATGTCAGGCGGGCGGTTCTGACGAAGGTCCTCCTCGATCTGCGCAGCCAATTCGGCCTCACACCCCCGGTCGTGCGCCAGCGCCAGAAGATCGACGGTCATGCGGCAAGCTGCCTTCTCACCGGTCTGCTCCAGAAGGACTTCGAACATGTCGCGAAAGGCCCGGCGTGGAAACAGTTGATCCCGGTAGACCAGCCCCATGAGTGCCATGGGCTTCTTGCGCAGGGAATGGATGACATGGCGGTAATTGACCACGTGCCCATGGCTTCCGCTGCTCGATGCCCGACCGCGCGGCAGCGTCATCAGGGAGCTGCCCCCGAGGAACAGCTCCAGCCGGTCATCGTAGAGCCGAACCCGTAGCTGATGTCCGATCAGCCGAGATGGTACGGTGTAGAACACCTTGCGCAAGGTGAAACCACCGGAGGAGGTGACGCGCAGTGTGACCTCCTCGTAATCCGTTGTGCGCCGGGCGGGTAAAGGCTTGAGGCTGGCGCGCTCCACGTCGATACGCTTGGCATTGCGGGCGTTGATCCGGCCCACGATCTCGTCGATGAAGCGCCGGTAGGCCGTCAGGTCTTCGAAGTCGCGCGAGCCGCGCATGACCAGCGCGTCCTCGATGGCACGCTTCAGATGACCATTGGGGCTTTCGATGGAGCCGTTCTCGTGCGCAATGCCCTTGTTGTTGCGCGTCGGCGTCATGCCGTAATGACGGCACAGGGTATCGACGCGGTCGGTGAGGTCCGCCTGGGTGGATTTTTCCAGGTTCTTGAAAGCCGCCGACAGGCTGTCGGTTCTGTGTTCCCGCGGCACGCCACCGAGCGTCCAGAGGGCATTTTGAAGCCCTTCGGCCAGCGCTACATAGCTTTCGCCGCCAAGCACGACATGGGCGTGCTCGAAGCCGGAATAGGCCAACCGGAAGTGATACAGCCGATGATCCAACGGCTCACCGGCTACGGTCACGCCCAGTTTGCCCATGGCGGTGAAATCTGACAGGCCCATCTTGCCCGGCGTATGGGTCTGCCGGAAGATCACCTCTTGTTCAGGGCCATGCTCGGCCTTCCAGGTGCGCATCCGCCGCTCCAACGTGCGCCGGATGCCAGTGCCCAGCTCGGGGTGCCGTCGCATAAGTTCCTCGTAAACGGCCACGGGCCGGATCCCCGGTGCAGAGCGCAGCAGCGGCACGACCTCCGTGTCGAAAATATCCGCAAGCGGATCCGGTCGACGTCGGCTGCGTGGGACCTTCTTTTGCGATGGCAACGTCGGGTCGGCCTGCAGTCGATAACCGGTCGCTTGGCTGACACCGGCCTTTGCTGCGGCCACGGGAGTGGAATGGGTCTGTCTGAGCGTCATGAATAGCCTCATCAGTTGATCAGTGACATGTCGGCCCGGCATGAACGATCTCCTTACGCAGAAAATCATTCCCTATCCGAGCCGGCCACGACGTCAGACCCGCCCATTTGGGGCGCAACGCGGGGGTGGGGCCTCTCCAGTCGGGCTACGCCCTCCCTGCGAGCCCCCACCCCCGCGTTCTCATCCTGATTGACGCTGGATTCTCACCTTGTTTGTCGCGCGGCATGCTGGTACTTAACGGGCTCAGAGTGTTCCAGAGTGGCCCGGAGACGAGCAAGAGCCAGTTCCGAGGGGGTTGCCCATTCCGATGTGGAAGCGTCCGAGAGCGTGGCACTCTGTGGCAGAGACAGCGCCCCTGACAGAACCTGATCCACGGTCTCCTCGTAGCGGGTGTTTACCTCGGCAGCCCTTTGTCGGGCCACCTTGGCGTCACTGGTCTTGAGAGACTGCTTAAGGGCCTGTTGGCCGAGGAAAGCAGCCACCTCCTTGGGGTAGTTCCGCCTATAGAGCCAAGTTTGACCCTTTAAATAGGCATAGCGAATTCGAGCAGACGACATGGTCTGTTCCTTTCTTAGTAAGTTGTATGGGTAGGATCAGCCTGCGGCTCGGGAATGAACGCGAAGGATCAGATCGAAGTCTGGCTCTCCGTATTCGTCTTTCAGGGGGCCAGTGATTGAGTATCCGGCCACGAGGTCGTCAAAGACCTCATCAATACGGAACAGGTGTTCGGGCCAGTCGTCTCCGGCTCGAATAACGACAACGTCGCCTGGCTTGAGGTCGAGGTAAGTCATACCTCAACCCTCCTCGTGAGAAGGTCAGGCAGAACAGCCCCCAGCGTGAAACTGAAGGGCAAGGGGAACGGGATTGGGCTCAGCCATCCGGGCAAACCGGCCAGCACCAGCACAATTGCAGCCAGTGCTTCAGGGATGGTCAGGCGAAGGTCATAACGCCTCCGCAGCCCCCAAGCCAAGGCCAGCCGGAAGCTGAATCCAGTCGCCGCAAGCAGCGTGAAGGTTGTAAGCATCTATAGGAAAGTCTGAAAAACCTCGTGCTCTGAGCGGGTTGCGGTAGACTGAGCGGGACCTTGAAGGATGC
>NZ_PXNU01000099.1:0-5808 GCF_041300735.1 Phaeobacter sp. SYSU ZJ3003
CATGTTCGAAGACCGCTTCCCGATGGCCTAACAAAACACGTCAGGCACAAAATTCGGCACAGTCTCCGGCTCACATGCACAATCTTACCGTCTGGCATCTCCGTCATGCTGATTGCCTGTTCAAACTGGCTTCCATCAAGTCGCGTCGAGATTACCTCCCCACGCCACTGCTGGTGGATGCGGATTGCAGGGAAGGCCTCCGCTGCAAGTTTAGCTGCAGCTGAACGAGCGTAGAGCCGATACCACGGGTATCCTAGAATCTCTTCTTGCTTTTGAGCCCTAAACAGGCGGAGTAGAGCCGAATTGGCATCGATGATTTCCCCAGATGCATCAGTGACCATTATGGCGTCTGCCGAAGCCTGAACGGCGGCCGCTCGCAAGTTCAGATCGCCTTCAAGCTCTTTGCGTGTGCTGATGTCGATCAGCACGCCAGCCATTTGGTATACCCGCCCCTCGGCGTCGCGATCTGCAATGCCGCCGCGGCTCAAAACCCAGACCCAGTGTCCCTCCTTGTGTCGCATGCGATACTCGACTTCGAACCGGTCTTTGATGCCTGCGATGCAGTCATCGAAACCTGACATGGCTGTCGGTAGATCATCTGGATGGACGAGCGTTCGCCATCCTTCGAAACCAACTGGATTGAGCGTGTTTTGTTCAAAACCAAACATTTCTTCCCAATGCCGGTTTACAAGACCTTCTCCGGTTTCAAGATTGAGCGACCACAATCCAACCTTCGAGCCCGCTTCAACCTCTTCCAGCTGTCGTTGTGCAGTTTTGAGTTTACTGATGTCGATCAGCAGATGGACGCGATCCCCATCCACAGTCAACCGGTCAATGACCCTGAACCAGCGACGGTCGCGTGTTCGAATTTCCGTTTCGAAAACAGCGTCACGACGCTTTTTGAGCCGCTCGCTTAGCCAAGCGTCTTGCGCTTCCTTTGAAACTTCGAGCGCACCGTTCTCCAGGTCCTGCCGGAGTATTTCTTCAAATTTCATTCCCGGAAGCACTACGGACCCTGATCCTAATTTGGTATGCAGGTTGGCATACGCCGTGTTGCACAGAACTATGCGATCTTCAGAATCAAAATAAGCTACCGGGTCCGAAACGGCTTCGATTGCGTTTGCAAAGCGCTGCCGGACCTTGGCGAGCTCTAATCGAGGTGTGAGAGCCCCGGCCTGGTAACTGATTATCAATTCGTCCTGGAGGCCATTATCTGAGCGTCTCAAGGATATTCGTCGTAGGTATTCTTCCTTAGAAGCTCCGACGATACGACGTATCTGTCCAGGCTTCCCCTTCAATGCTGCCCTGCAGTCAAACGATAGATTTGGATCAGTTTCAATGAGAGACTTCGATGCCTCGATGGGCATGCCGATGTTGTCAGTTGGAGGACAAAAGTCTTTAGCAACATCAGTGTGTGTAACAAATTTCAATTCCAAGTCGCTAGACAGGATCAGGATGAGCAATATAGACACCTGTTTTGTTTCGGCTATTTGGCATAGCCAGCTGATGAAGGCTGTGTTGAATCGTTACCAGGTTTTCTTGATGCGGCTCGCTGTTTTAGAGTGGCCGTGTGCGGCTTGGCGAGCGTGATGTCTGGGAGGCTTCTGCGTTTGAGTGCTGCAAGCAACTACCTGACTTTCTTCAATTTCCTCGCTAAGTCGCTTAAAGGATGACGCTATTTTACGAGCCCGATATCCAAGTGTGCTGCATTTTCAATACACTACTCTTAAGACGGGGCTCATACGACTGCCTTTCGCACAGTTGAACGTTATCTCATGGCCAGTTTTCCGCACTCGACGGCAAGCAGCAAGCTGTCTTTTGATAGTTAGCGCAGAGCGAGCCGGAGGATGGTGTGTGCGCACCGAGCGTTTTCACTAATGGTGACCGCTGCGCACGTTTTCAAATGTGTCTCGGGGCCTGTCCTCCTAGCCGCCGAGGGGGTGACCGCCTAGCGCTAGCGCTTGTGGCTGTCAAGCCTCGGGTGATACGGGTCAGTGCGGTTGGAAGTGAAGAGGGTCAGAGGAACGTCGGGTCAACACCATAGGCTGCGAAGAGCCAGTCGTCGTGCTTGTTGTCGCGACGGTCACCGACTTCGAGGTGATCTGGATTTATGCAGAGCGGATTGTTGCAGCGGTGGCGGATCACCTCATAAAACCTCAGGGCCTCGTTCTGCTTGACGCAATAGATGAAACGATAGGCTGTCGTCTGGCCTCCACGGAAGCGTACTTTGCGCCGGTGTTTGGTATTCGTCAACTTGCAGCCGTTCTCGTCCGTCGTGGTGTCAGAGAGAAGTTCCGAGACCCGGTTAAGGGCCTCGTCACGGTGATTTTTCAGAATGTTGGCCATCCAGTCTTGATGATCGATCATAGGCGAGCCTCTTCTGCTAAGGGGCTTGCGATCGGCGAAGTTGTTCCATCAGGGGCTTTCAGCCTGCCGCGATAGGCTGAGTACCCGTCGCGGATCCATAGTACTCGGTTGTGGTCGACACCACCCCACTTCAGGGTGTGCCGATGCCAGCCGAGCTCGGTCATCTTGTGACGAATGGTTTCAATATTGCCCCGTAGGGTCTGCTGAACGAAGGAAACCAGCTCAGATTCTGCGATGCAATTGCACCCTGCTTGGTCGAGGTGTTCTCGGAGCAGTTCGGTGGAGACTTGCTGGGCGGCATTCTGCACCTGTCGCATGATGTCTGTTGAATGCTGCGTGATGTTCAGGGACTTGGCATTGAAGTCAGGTGACAGTTCACGGCTCATCAGAGCGTTGTATAGCCTTGCCAGTGCTGTCTCGTCGGCTAGTAGTTCATCGATCTGGATCATCAGCTGTACGAACTCGTTGGAGCGCGGGCCGCTTGCATGTCCGTCATGGTCGATGTTCAGGACGTAGTAGCGCCGCTCATCCGGTTCGATCCAGAGCGGGGGATGATTTGAGGTGAATACGAAGCAGCAACGTTGTTCGATCATCTGGGCATCGACACCTTTCATTTCTCCAAGAACCCTGTCCTCGGTGATGTAGGTTTTCAGTGCGTTGCTGGTGCCAGAACCGGTCTGCAGCTTTATTTCTTCACCGATGACGAGTTTGGAGGTCAGGACCGGCACGTTGAAGCGACCTGTCAGCTTGCTGGCGCTGTATTCGCGGGCCGTGTTGCGTTTTCCGAAAAGGGCTTCGCATAGAGTGGCGAATTTCGATTTCCCAGTGCCTTTCTTGTCGCTGTACAGGAACAAACACCAACCTGGCTTGTCACTCTCGTGCTGTAGGTTCCAGGCCAGCCAATCCAGGGCCCGGGTGCGTTCGTGATGGCGGGGAAAAATCCAGGAGAAGAATTCGTCGGCGCATCCATACTCCGCAGCGTTGATGCCATGAGATCGATAGGTTGGTTTCGTCCAGGTGTTGATCGATACCGTACCCCGATGCCGGAGCAATCGATCTGAGCACCCGGGCGCACTCAGGACTGACCCGCTCCAAGTGCCGACGCGTTCGGCTGCGGGAGTGGTGAGGGTGTTGAAGCTTGCCTTGAACGCGGCTCGGATGAGGTCTTTGCTCAGGGGGATGTGTGCAAACTCGTCAGCAAACCGCTCGATGCAGATAGCCTGTACGTCGGGCAGTGCCAGTTTCGTTGTGTAGTTGTCGATGTCATAATATTTGCCATCGCGGCGGACGAACCAACTGGCGATTGCGCGGGATAGAATGATGCGGTGATTTGGGTCAAATTCGGGCATAGAATCTCTTTCATTTTTGTTGGTTTTCGAGATGTCGTCTCTCTATTAACGTGCCCTGGTGGCTGGCGGCTCCTGATTGTTGTTTGTTTTCAGTGTGTTGGTGGTGTTTTGGGTCTTTCCTGGTGCTGGTCGGATTTTCCCCCACTTTTAACCGTGTGGCTAAGGCCCTCTGGGACTGGGTTTGATGGCACCCGAAGGCCCCATTCTGGCCCTCTGGAGGCTCTCTTGGCCGGAGGTGCAATTGGCCAGTCAAAGGGCCGAGATGGCCCTCAGTGCGCCGCTATGTGGCTCTCTGACGGTACACCCCCCCAGCAGCCATAAGGGCTACCGAGGGTGTTGCGGAGGGAGTATTAGTTCCACGGCCAGTCGATCTGCGGTGTGGTCAATTTCGGTAGGTCGGGCACATAGGATGTGGCTGCCTTCCAAGCTTCCCCGGGAGACGATTTGACTGAGGCCCAGATCTCGTCCTTGGTTGGCACTGCCAGCCCGCAGACTTCATCCTGTTCCTGACCTGCAGCAGCTTCAGGGTTAAAAGCTTTCTCCAGCTCATGCAGATCTTTCATCGTATCGCAGCTATCCTTGAGGTCCCAAGCGGTAACCCCGATGATGGCAACAATACCGGCAAAGGGGATTGCCTCTGCCACGACTGACCCGGCATTGCGAGCGGCCCCGGTAACCGTTCGGCGCGACACGCGGGTGGCGGTATCTTCGACTGCTTCTGACAGGGCCCGTTTTTGGCCACGGTAGGGAACCGTTTTAGCCCCTCGCAGGGATGCTACCTCATCGGTCAACTCGTTGAGTTTTGCGTCTTTGCGCGCCAAGTCATCACTCAGAGACGCCATGCGACGATCTTTCCTTCCCACCACGGAAGCCGCGCCTGTGACCGCTTCATAGGCCCCTGATACAAGCATGGCGACGGAACTGAAGGCTACGCTGGCCACGTTCAACGTCAGAGATCCTGCTAGGGCAATGGTCAGCACCAGTGTTTTGAGTTTCATTTCCGGTTCTCCTGTCTGCAAAGCTTTCTGCCCAGTACTCAAGAAAAAAGCAAAGTATGGCACCCCCGGCGGTCGAAACCGCCGAGGATGTGTTCATGGGAGCTTCTTGGTCAGCACGTATTCAGCCAGCACCTGCCAGTAGTGGGCTGCGTCCCGGAAGCCTTGGGCCTGCGCGGCGATATCCTCCGCCCTGGAACGAGAAAGGCCACCGTCGTATTCCACGATGGCGGCCCTCTCTTCAAATGCTTCTATATCGGGTATCAGGGGCATGGTAAGCGAACCCCGTCGACGATCGCCCGCTTCTGGTCGTCCCCTATGCCCGCCGAGTAGATGCCATAGGTGAGCCGGTTCTCGCTCCTTGCTGACTGGTGCCCGACCAGTGAGGCCGTGTAGTGTTCGGGGACACCTGTCCTCTCGCACTGGGTGATGAACCACTTGCGGGTCGAGTGGAACACCAACCCGGGACGATCCATTGCCAACCGGGTGCGCAAGCGGCCAAAGTGCTTGGTCACCTGCGAAACAGTCAGATCAGGAAATAGACGATCAGGTCCCAGCGCTGGCAGCATGGCCGATAACTCCCCATGGAGCGGCACCTCCCGTTCAGCTGCATCGGTTTTCAGCAACCTGACACGATTGGGACGTACCCGAGCAAACCAGCCCAGATTGCCCTTCCACACCAGATCATCTCTCAACATCCCGACCGCTTCCCCGGAGCGAAGTCCAGACAGCAGGCAGAACAAGATCACAGACCCGATGAGCGGATGGTCGGCCTGAAGCAAGCGTTGGACTTCCTCGTCGGTCGGTACGGCGTAGGACATGATCTTGCCCTTGGCCTCGACCTTCACCGAGGAGAACTCCAGCTTGGGTGCGTGTCCCTCATGATAGGCCCAGTCCAGAAAGTGCAGCACCTGAGACAGGATACGCTTCTGGGTGGCTGCCGTGATTGGGGTCCCGGAAGATTTGGCAACCAGCTGCTCCAGGCTGAGCTGCCTTGACCGATAACTTTTGCCGACGTGGGGCGAGAGTTGGGGATGTCCCGGTTGATGTTGAAGTTTGCCTGAAGGGTGGCGTTGCTTTCCCTGAGCCGTAGGCTC